>PLHC01000112.1 GCA_003138795.1 Granulicella sp.
CGCAGCAATGCCAGTGCCCCACGGACAGCGCCTTCGCATTCACGCAGCAATGCCAGTGCCCCACGGACAGCGCCTTCGCATTCACGCAGGAATGCCGCTGCCCCACGCAGCAATGCCAGTGCCTCACACCGCAATGCCAGTGCCCCACACAGCACACAGAAGAAGAAGAGGTCACGGTGATCGCGATCACCGTACTGTGACACGTTTAGTGAATCGCGTTAAGAAATATGCACTGCCCCAAAAAAGGTGCTTGCTATTTAATAGCTCCGCGCGTAATCCTGTTGACACCATTCGTGCGAGAGAGCATGTATCGCATGAAGTACGATAGAACGATCTTGGATCCGAGTGGTGCGGCAAGATGCAAGAGAGCGGTTCAACGCAACGCAAGCAACCGGTAGCTGGGGAGAAGGTTATGTTGCAAGACGAAGAAACCATCAAGCTCTACGCGGCAGGCTACGACGACGAAGACCTCGACGAGGTGATCGATCTCGACTCACTCGATGAAGACGATGAGGAAGATGAGGAAGAGGAAGAGGAGTTCAACATCGTTTCGAGCAATCATGCCGAGGATGCAGAACTCTTCGCGGCCCCACCCACTCCAGTAATTCCCTACGAGCCGCCGACCAGACTCTCAGCGGAGCCCACGCCCAGCATTCCCGCGCAGCCCGCGCCAAAGAAGGTTCCTGCGAAGGTTCCTGTGAAGAAGGCTGTGAAGAAGGTGGCAGCCAAGAAAGCCGCCGCGAAGAAGGCTGTGAAGAAGGTGGCAGCCAGGAAAGCTCCCGCGAAGAAGGCTGTGAAGAAAGCCCCCGCCAAGAAGGCGACAGCCAGGAAAGCTATCAAGAAGACGGTGCCGAAGAAGGTAGTGAAGGCCCAGGCAAAGAAGGCCGCCAGGAAAGCTCCCGCGAAGAAGAAAGCTGCGGGCAAGAAGATCTCAAGTTCTGCCGCGAAGTCAACACGTGCTCTGCGCGGCGGTAAGGCTGCCCCTAAGAAGGCAGTCGGCAACAAGAGCACAAGCAGTAAAAAATCGACTATGAGAGGTACGACCTTGGCAACCAAGAAAGCTGTAAAGAAGGCTGTAAAGAAGGCACCCGCGAAGGCACCCGCGAAGGCACCTGCGAAGAAGGCCGTCAAGAAGGCTGTAAAAAAGGCCGTCAAGAAGGCTCCTGCGAAGAAGGCCGTCAAGAAGGCCGTCAAGAAGTAGTCTTCCCAACCGCAATACAAGGCAAGCAAAAGCGCCCGGTTCCCTCTCGCGAGGCCCGGGCGTTTTTGCGTCTTCTGGAGTGACTCGTACAGCCCAAACGGCTATTTCTTCAACGCCTGAATCGCTGCGAGCACTTCCCCGCTGTGCGCCTGAATGTCCTTGACCTGCCACTGCTGCACGACCTTGCCGTCGGGCGAGATGAGGAAGGTATCGCGCTCAGCATAGTGGACGGGACCAAATGACTTTATCGGCACTCCATACGCGTCAACAACCTTGTGGTCGGGATCAGCCAGCAGCTTGAAGGTGAGCGAGTCCTTGGTGCAAAACGACCTGTGGCTATCGACGGTATCCAGCGAAACGCCCAGCACCACGGCGTTCAACGCTTCATACTTCTGCGTATCGCGCTGGAAGTTGTGCGCCTCGATCGTGCATCCACTGGTCTGGTCCTTCGGATAGAAGTACAGCACGACCCACTTGCCCTTGTAGTCGCTCAGCGATACCGGCTTATTCTCCTGCGAGGGCAGCGTGAAATTCGGCGCTGTTGTACCGACCGGCGCCAGGTCGGCGGCCGCAGCCACATTCCGCATCAGACCGAAGCTGCCCGCCAGCGCAACGGCACATCCTGTTGCAATCCACCGTTTATGAAGCAAGGGCGTCTCCTGGGCGCGTCGTCAGGTGCGAAAGCTGCGCCGTTTTGTGATGTTACGCCACCCTGTTCACGACTGGCTACAGGATCGTCAGCTCTGCGCGCTATGTATCGCCTCACCAAGAATCGCGATACCCGCCGCATTCGCCGCGGCGACCATCGCCTCGCGATCGAAGAGCAGCGTTCGGCCGGCTTCGACGCACAGACAGGTTGCGCCCGCCGTCCGCATTGCATCGATCGTCGGAACACCCACAACCGGCACATCGAAGCGCATGTCCTGATTTGGCTTGGCAACCTTGACGACCGTCAACTTTCTGCCGAGAGTGCTCGCCTCCTGCTCCAGCGTGCGAAAGATCTCTCCAGCGCGAGCGATGGTAGCGTCGGTTCCCTCCATCGCCTCCACCGCAACACAGGCGCCTGCTGCGATGACGACAGTCTGCCCCAGATCGAACCCCGCGATACCGCGCGCGACGCGCAACCCATATTCGATGTCCCCTCGCTCCGTCGCGTCCGGCGCTCGCTCGGTAAGCACGCCCGCAGGCGCGAGCATCGGCTCCAGGAACGCCGTCGACGACAGTAGCTCGATACCCTCGTCTTCCAGCACCTTGGCGACAGCACCGAGCAACATGTCCGTATTGCGCGTGCGCAGATTAAGCAGGAGCTTCCCAAGCCGCCAATCCGGACGGATGCTGGAGAATATCTGCTTGTGCTTTACCTGGCCGGCCATCACAGCGCGCTTCACGCCCTCGCGCTGAAACATCTCGATGAGCCGCGAAAGCTCCCCCAGCGAAAGCCAATGCACGCGGACATCTTCCGGCTCGCGCGCTGCCCGGTCATTCATCTCCGGCGAAGTCTCTTCTTTGATCGCCGCGACCACCACGCGCAGCCCCAGAGCCCGCGCCGCGTCCAGCAGCAAAAACGGAAAGCGCCCGTTACCCGCGATCAGGCCGAGCGTCCTGTCCACTCCAGCGCTGCTCATGGCTACTTGAGCACTCCGCGTTCACTGGCAGCAACAAACTTGGCGAGATACTTCACATGATCTCCGCCGGCTCCCTGCGCAAGCATGTCGTGAATCACCTCAAGCGCCTGCGTCGTATTGTGCTTTCCGCTGGTGAGGATCCGCATCGCCGTCGAGAGTTCGCGCAACTGCTCCGCGGTGAAGCCGCGGCGCTGCAGCCCCACCTTGTTGAGACCATACGCATGGTTATTCCGCTCGATCGACGTCAGCGAGTACGGCAGCACATCCTGCGTAATCGTCGTTCCGCCGCCGACGAAGCTGTACTTCCCGATGCGACAGAACTGATGTACCGGGCACAGCGCGCCCACCACCGCGAAGTCCTCTACGATCACGTGCCCGGCCAGCGTCGCCGAGTTCGCCAGGATGCAGCCATCACCAACCGATGAGTCGTGGCCAATATGCGCATACGCCATAATCAGGCAATTCGAACCCAGCCGTGTCACGCCCCCACCGAGAGCGGTTCCCCGCGAGATCGTGACGGATTCGCGGATCACATTGCCGTCGCCGATTTCGAGCCGTGTCGGCTCGCCCGCATACTTCAGATCCTGTGGCGCAACCCCAAGGCAGGCAAAAGAGAAGATGCGATTGTCCTTGCCCAGCGTCGTGTGGCCCTCGAGAACAACATGAGAGACCAGCTCGCAGTTCTCTCCCAAAACGACATTCGCGCCGATCGTACAGAACGGGCCCACGGTGCAGCTCGCCGGTACCACCGCACCCTCGGCAACAATCGCACTGGGATGGATGCTCATTGGGCGCCGGCGGCTTCAGTCGCGCCAGCTTCTACCTTCGGCTTGTGCACCCGCGTCACGAGCTGGCAGGTGATCGTCGCTTCCGCCGCAACCTTCCCCTCGACCGTGCAGACACCCTTCAGCTTCACCACCCGCGAGCGCCAGTTCAACACCGTCACCTCGATGCGCAGCTGATCACCCGGCACAACGGGACGCCGAAACCGCGCACCCTCAATGCCGGTAAAGACAAACAACTTATCCGCGCGATCGGGGATCTCCGTAAGCAGCAGCGCTCCACCGGCCTGCGCCATCGCCTCGATCGTGAGCACGCCGGGCATGATCGGATAGTCGGGAAAGTGACCGGTGAAGTGCGGCTCATTCGCCGTGACGTTCTTGATCGCCACGATGCGCTTCTTCGGCTCCATCTCGATCACGCGATCGATCAGCAGAAACGGATAGCGATGCGGCAGGATGGACATGATCTCGACGATATCCATCGTCGTCTTTGCAGGGGGCGTGGACGCGTTTTTGGGCTCAGCCGCTTCGGCCGCGGGGGGTACAGGGGAATCACTCATAGCGAGGCCCAGAATACCACTGCGCACCTGCAGGCTGCGTTACCTGGCCTTCTTCTCCAGCGGGCGGTGGGGGTCAAAAAGATCCGCAGGCAGTTTCGCGTTGTAGACAACCTTGGTCAGGAAACGCTCCCCGGTCGTGTCGCCATTGTGCAGCGCGGTGATGGAATAGGGCGTCATGATTCCCTGGATTTCATGGTAGTCGGCAAACTCCTGGACATCCGTATTCCAGTCCTTGTAGACCGGATCGCGCCACTGGAAGCTGAGGCTCAGCGGCAGGTGCGTGCTCTGGTCGAGCTCCAGCGTGACTGCATCGTTGCTCGCCGTCAGGATGCTCACCTGCTCCGCAAGATGACGCTCCACCATGTTCGTACCCTCGTACGTCACGAGGACGCCCGGCTGCTTCAGCCAATCCTTCACGACGACATCCAGCGAGTGCATACGGCGGCGCTGGTAGTCGGCCACATCCTTCGCGGGCAGCGGCTTTGTTCCCTGGTACGTGATCTCGTAGCCGTTGTCGCTCGTCCAGACCTCCGCCACATCGCGATGGTTCGTGGCAAGGAACACACCGTAGTGCGAGATGAGGACGACGCGCTCAGCGAACGGATCTGCCCGGTAATACTCCTCAAACTGCGGAGCCCCCTCGTGCGGCTGGCCCTTGTAAAACGTCGCTGCCCTCCCGTAAAAGATCCAGTCCTGACGGTTCAGCCACGCGTCCCCGCCGAGCGCCGAGACCATCTCGTCGAGCAGCTTGCGTCCCCTGCTCTGCTGCTGATTGCTCTGCTGGCAATTGTTCGGCTGCTGATTGCCGGTCTCGCCACGCGCAGGCTGCACCTCAGGTCCAACCTGCGCGCTGGGCAGCGCCGAAGCCTGCGCACTGGCGCGCGACGACGCTCCGCCGAGCACGATCACTACCAGGCTCGCCGCGAGGCTCATCGCGAGAAATTGCGTGTTGCGCAAAACTCTCATTGCAGCCTTATCCGACCAGAACCGCGCCGCCGTTGACGTTGAAGACCTCACCCGAGACAAACCCCGCCCACTTCGTGCACAGGAATACCACCGGCCCGGCAATCTCTTCAGGCTCAGCCACGCGGCCCAGCGGAATCAAGCTCAATGCTCTCCTGGACGCGATCGGATCGCGCAGCGTCCCCGCCGACATCTCGGTCCGCACCCAGCCCGGAGCGACGCAGTTGCAGAGAATGCCCTGCGGCGCCAACTCGCTCGACAGGCTCTTGGTCAGCGCGAGCAGCGCGCCCTTGCTGGCGGCATAGTCCGCATGGAGGGCCTCGCCGCGCTGCGCAGCCGTCGATGCGATCAGCACGATGTGCCCGCGCTGCCCATCGCCCGCCTTCTGCCCCAGCATCTGCACCACCGCCGACTGCACCAGCCCGAAGACGCTGTCCAGGTTGACGCCCATCGTTCCACGCCATTGCGCCACGCTCATCGTGGAGATCGGCTGATCCTGCGGCGGCCAGACGCCGTGGTTCACGATCAGGCAATCCATCCGCCCAAAGACCCCGACCGCAGCCACGACCAGCGCCTGTCCATCCTCAGCCGTTGCAAGCTCCTGCCGCAGCGCACGGCAGAACGCCTCACCGCCGCACTCGGCGACAAGTTCGCCAGCCTGCTTCTCTGCGCTGCGATAGCTGAACACCACCCGCGCCCCAGCCTGCCGCAGCAGCCTGACCGTNNCCGTCGCTGCGCCGATGCCCCGCGATCCGCCCGTAACCAGCACCACCTTATCTTCCAGGCAGAGCGCGACACCGCCAGTTTGCTGTGAGAAACTCATGTCGAAGTTGTAGCAGGTGAGCGCGCTTGCATCCAATCTCTGGCCACACTGCCCCGCAAATCAAACCATGCACCAAGGAGCCCCCGATGAAGTACGTCCTGCTCGCCTCTCGACTTCTGCTCGGCCTGATCTTCTTTATCTTTGGCCTGAACAGCATCCTGCCCTTCCTGCACGTGCCGCTCCCCTCGGGCGATGCATTGACGTGGTTCGGCATCATGGCCGCGCACGGTTGGATCTCCTTCGTCGGCGTCATCATGATCGTCGCTGGTCTGCTGTTGCTGGTCGGCCGCTTCATTCCGCTGGCGCTTACGCTGCTGGCGCCGGTCATCGTGAACATCCTGCTCTATCACGCGCTGCTCTGGCCCCATGGCTTCATTCCGGCCATCGTTGTGACGGTGCTCGAAGTCACCCTCCTGATCGCCAACTACCGCAGCTTCGCGCCGCTCTTCGTGCCCGACCCAACCGCCGATACACGCAAGCCTTAGTCGCAAANNGCGAGCTTCCCAGCTGCGAGCTTCCCAGCTGCGAGCTTCTCTTCCGCGCGCTTCGCCAGCAGCAACTTCCTGCGATCTGCAATGAGCTTTGCGCGCACCCGCTCCGGCATTGACAGGACATCGCGGGTTCGCTTCGGCAGCTTCGCGAGGGTAATCGCATGGGCAGCGCGCAGCTCGCTCTCCCACTCCGCGTTGCGCAGCACGCTCCACCGCTCGACAGCGACCCAGAATATACGCGCCATGTACGGTGCAGGAGCGACGCCTTCCCGCTCCAGCAGCTCGGCGTAGCGCTCGAGTCCGGCAGGATAGCTGATGACGCCATCGGCTCCAGCGTCGAGATTCAGCAGGCAGAACATCTTCCCGCCGATCGCCTTATCCCCCACCCAGAAGACGAGATTGTCGCCCCACTGCATTGTCTCGACCACGTGCGGCAGCGTGAGCAGAAACATCCGGACTCGTTCGACGTCCATGCGCCAAAGTATAAGCCGGAGATTCGCAAACCCGGACCAGCGCTCCTCCCGCGAAATCTCCCTCCCTTTCAAGATAGGTCGCGCGAGCTTCTATACTTCAAGCTGACCCATGCCGACCAAATCCCAGACCGCTTTCCTGCCCGTTGCCGACCAGCTCGACCTCATCACCAAGGGTGCAGCCGAGATCATTCCGCCCGCCGCCTCTCAGGACGCAACCGCCCTCGCCGCTCGCCTCGAGGAGTCGCGCCGCACCGGCAAGCCCCTGCGCATCAAGGCCGGCTTCGACCCCACCGCGCCCGACCTGCACCTCGGCCACACCGTGCTCATGCGCAAACTGAAGCACTTCCAGGACCTCGGCCACACCGTCATCTTCCTCATCGGCGACTCGACCGCCCTCATCGGCGACCCGACGGGAAAGAACCAGACGCGCAAGCCGCTCACCCGCGAAGAGATCGAGATCAACGCCGAGACCTACAAAGATCAGGTCTTCAAGATCCTCGACCGCGACAAGACCGAGGTCCGCTACAACTCGGAATGGCTCGACAAAATCGGTTTTGCGGGCATGGTCAAGCTCGCCGCAAGGTTCACCGTCTCGCAGATGCTGGAGCGCGAGGACTTCCACAAACGTTTCCAGGAGGAGCAGCCCATCCATGTCCATGAGCTGCTCTACCCGATGGTTCAAGGCTATGATTCCGTCGCTCTGGAGTGCGACGTCGAGCTCGGCGGAACCGACCAGAAGTTCAACCTGATGCGCGGCCGCGACCTGCAGCGCGATGCCGGCCAGAAGCCGCAGATCGTCCTGATGACGCCGATCCTCGAAGGCCTCGACGGCGTTCAAAAGATGTCCAAGTCGCTCAACAACGCTATCGGCATTAAAGAGCCCGCGCCCGAGATGTACGGCAAGCTCATGAGCATCAACGACGAGCTCATGTGGCGCTACTGGACCTTCCTCACCGACCTCCCACAGTCCGCCATCGACGCCATGCGGGCCGCCGTCGCGCGCGGCGAACTGCATCCAATGCAGGCCAAGAAAGACCTCGCAGGCACCATCGCCGCAGGCTTCCACTCCGCGGCCGAGGCCGGTGCAGCCGCCGAGAGCTGGGCAACGCAGTTCCAGCACAAGGGCCTCGTGGAGGACGCGCCCGAGGTGGATGTTTCGCTCTTAGCCGAGGGCCTCTTTAGCTCCGACGCCGACAGCGCGACAGAGCCGCCCCTCCGGATTCCGAAACTACTGCAACTTGCCGGCCTTGCAGCCTCTGCTGGCGAAGCCACGCGCAAGCTCGCGGAGAACGCCGTCTCGATTAACGGCGAGAAGTTCAGCGGCAGGACGCTCTCCCGCGAGGCTCTCGGCGATGAGCCAACGCTGCGCCTCGGCAAGAAGTCCGTTCGCGTTCACTGGACCGAGTAAGATGCGTTAGACGGAGCGGAGAGCATGCCCCTACGCACGGCGAACATCATCGGTTCCGGACCCAACGGCCTCGCCGCCGCCATCATCCTCGCGCAGCGCGGCGTCGCCGTCACCGTCTACGAGCGCAACGCCCGGATCGGCGGCGCCTGCTCCACCGCCGAGGTCACTCTCCCCGGCTTCCACCACGACCTCGGCTCGTCCGCGTATCCGCTCGGCGCCGCCTCGCCGTTCTTCCGCAGCCTTCCCCTCGCGGACCACGGCCTGCGCTGGATCGAGCCGCCCGCGCCGCTCGCCCATCCGCTCGACGACGGCACCGCCGTCACGCTGGAGCACGACCTCTCCGCCACCGCAGCGCAGTTTGACGCGCACGACAGCAAGGCCTGGCGCGCGCTGCTTGCGTCCTCCGTGCGCGACTGGCCGAAGCTCGTCGAGGACATCACCCAGCCCTTGCTGCGCTTTCCGAGCCATCCCGTCGCGATGGCCTTCTTCGGCCTTCCAGCGCTGCTGCCCGCACAGATGCTCGCCCGCACGGTCTTCCGTGACGAACGCGCCCGCGCGCTCTTCGCCGGCGTCGCCGCGCACTCGGTGCTGCCGCTGACACGCATCGCGAGCTCTGCCACAGGACTCATCCTCGCTGCTGCTGGCCACACCACCGGCTGGCCGATCGCTGCGGGCGGCGCGCAGTCCATCGCCGACGCTCTGGCAAGCTATCTGCGCTCCCTCGGCGGCCGCATCCTCCTCAACACCGGCGTGCAGCAACTCGGCGACATGCAGCCCGCCGACGCGACCTTCTTCGACACCAGCGTCGACGCCCTCATGCGCATCGCCGGCGCTGCACTGACGCCAGGCTTCCGCTCCAGTCTCAGCACCTTCCAGCGCGGTCCGGGCATCTTCAAGCTGGACTTCGCGCTCAGCCAGCCAATTCCGTGGAGCGCTCCCGAGTGCTTGCGCGCGGCCACCGTACACCTCGGCGGAACGCTCGCCGAGATCGCCCGCTCCGAGCACGACGCCTTCTATGGCCGCCTGAACATCCGGCCGTATGTACTGCTGGTCCAACCCAGCCTCTTCGACCCTTCGCGCGCTCCCCAGGGCAAGCACACCGCGTGGGCCTATTGCCACGTTCCGGCAGGCTCCAACGTCGACCGCACGAACGTCATCGAGAGCCAGATTGAGCGCTTCGCTCCGGGCTTCCGCGACTGCATCCTCGCGCGTCGCGCCAGCGGCTCCGAAGCCCTCGCGGACTGGGATCCGAATCTCATCGGCGGCGACGTCTCGGGCGGCGCGATGACGCTGACGCAACTGCTCTTCCGCCCCACCGTGAAGCTATACCGAACCAGCGACCCGAGCCTCTATCTATGCAGCTCGTCGACGCCTCCCGGCGGCGGCGTTCACGGCATGTGCGGAGCCCTCGCCGCACTCGCTGCGTATCGCGATCTCGGGCGACCGTAACCAGCGCTGCCGCAGACAGCAACGCCCGCGAGAATTCTCGCGGGCGTTGCCCTGTCTGGAGCCGATGACGTTTAGGCGTTTGGCGCTTCTGCTTCTACGGCCGCTGGGGCCTCTGGGGCCTCTGCCACAGCCGCGACAGCGGGCACAAGCTGCTTGGGCTTGGGCGCCGCAGGCGGCATCTGGATCTCCGGCTTCTTGGCCGGAGCGAGGATCGCGTGCAGCGTCGTTCCTTCCATGCGCGGCATGAACTCCACCGTTCCCGCTTCGCCGATGTCCATGATGAGGCGGTTGATGATCTTGTAGCCCAGGTCGCGATGCGCCATCTGGCGGCCCTTGAAGCGCAGGCTGGCCTTGACCTTGTCGCCGTCGCCGAGGAAGCGGACAGCCTGGTTCTTCTTGGTCTGGTAGTCGTGCTCGTCGACGGTGACCGAGAACTTGACCTCCTTGATGATAATGACCTTCTGCTTCTTGCGCGCTGCGCGGTCGCTCTTGTCCTTCTCGTAGAGGTACTTACCGTAGTCCTGGATCTTGCAGACGGGCGGAACGGCGTTGGGCGAGATCTCGACCAGGTCGAGCGACTTCTCGCGGGCCATCTTGAGGGCCTCAAACGGAGCCATCACGCCGAGCTGTTCACCGAGTTCGTCGATGACGCGCACTTCGCGCGCGCGGATACGTTCGTTGGTGCGGATAAAAGATTTGGCGGAGCGTTTATCTAACGGTGGAATATTCAGCCTCCACGGCTCGCAATCTCTGCGACCATGTTTTCAGGGAATTGTTTTGTTTTCCGCAGTCTCGCGGCAGAAACTGATGTACTCGCGAGTATAGCACTCGCGGGGACATAAGTTTGTGTGCCAAATGACACACTGTTGGCGCTACCACAGCCATTTCCTAAAGTCGCCGGAATGAATAGTTTACACTTAATAAATCCGGCGGGTCGGTTGCGGTTCTTCGCAAATGGATGAACCGGGCGTTCTGGCTGCGCTGCCATCCAGCGCCCCCGGTTAGACTCGTACAACAAGGTCTGGGCGATGACGACACTACGGATACTCAGCACGCTGATTGCGATTGCGGCCGTCTTCGGATGGGTGAGTTCGCGCTGGCTGAAGCTGCCGCTGACGGTCGGGAGCGTGCTGCTGACGGTGCTGTTCTCCCTGCTGCTGGAGGGGGTCGGCGCGCGCGTGCCCGAGTTGCACGCGTGGGCCATTCTGCTGGTGCGCCAGATCAACTTTGAAGACCTCATCCTGCATGGAATGTTGCCGATGCTGTTGTTTGCGGGGGCGTTCCTGCTCGACCTGGAGTTTGTGGTGCAGGAGCGGCTGGTGATCTCCCTGCTATCGGTCATCGGGACGCTGATCTCGACGGGTGCGGTAGCGGTGCTGATGTGGTTGGCGCTCGCGGCGCTGGGAATGCATCCGCAGTGGCTGGCATGCTTTTTCTTCGGTGCGCTGATTTCGCCGACGGATCCGATTGCGGTGCTGGAGATGCTGAAGCGCGTGGGAGCGCCAAAGCGTCTGCAGGCCCAGCTGGCGGGTGAGTCGCTCTTCAACGACGGCGTTGGCGCGGTGGTTTTTCTGACGCTGCTGGGAGCTTCGCGCGGCGCTGCCCCGACCGCCCTGCACATTGGATGGGTGCTGCTGCTGGGGGTGGGCGGCGGGGTGCTGCTGGGTGTACTGGGAGCGCTCGTGACCTCGCAGTTGATGCGGCTGGTGTCGTCGTACCAGGTGGAGATTCTGCTGACGCTTTCGCTGGCGCTGGGCGGCTATGCGCTGGCAGAGGTGCTGCAGCTTTCAGCGCCGCTGGAGGCTGTGGTGGCCGGCATTGCGCTGCGCCAGTTCAACCGGAAGTACTCCCGTCAAGTGATCTCGCACGAGAGCATCGATCGCTTCTGGACGGTGATCGACGAGCTGCAGAATGCCGTGCTGTTTGTGCTGCTGGGGCTGGAGGTGCTTTCGATCGCGTTCGGGCGGCAGGTTTTTGCCGCGGGATTGATTGCGATTGTGGTGGTGCTGGCGGTGCGCTTGGGCGTGGTTGCGCTGGTGATGGGAACGATCCGGGCATTCCGGCAGCCGCAGCGGAGCTCCATTGCGGCGCTGAGCTGGGGAGGACTGCGCGGCAGCCTCGGCCTGGCGCTGGCCTTTGCGGTGCCGGTGTCCGAGGCGAACCGGTGGATTCTGCCGACAACCTACATCGTCGTCGTCTTCTCGATCATCGTTCAGGGCTGGTCGATGCATCTTTTCCTGCGCAAGGGTCGCGGCGCGGCCAAGCCTGCGCTGGCGCAGCCGTGATGGGTATGTGCCCGACTATCGCCCCATGCGCTTGCACAGCCATCGCCAAGCTGCGAGGATAGTTGCGCTGCCGATTGTGAAGCTCGCATGCACGCTCGCGGGCAGATGAACTTCAGGAGAGATTGCCTTGGCTAAGCGCCGCGTTCTGCTCGTCGATGATGAAGTGACTGTTCTGCTGACCATGAAGGCCGTGCTGGAGATCAGCGGGTTCGATGTCGATACCGCCGCCAGCGCACGCGAGGCCAGGTCGAAGCTCAAGCTGCGCGAGTATCAGATGGTCATCACCGATATGCGCATGGAGAACGACGCGGCCGGCCGTGAGGTCGTCCAGGCCGCGCGCACCGCCCCGTATCATCCGGCCGTGGCGCTGCTGACGTCCTTCCCGGAGGAAGACTGGGAGGACATGGGCGCGGACAAGATGCTGGTGAAGCCCATGCAGACGGCCATCCTGCTCCGGCAGATCGAGAAGCTGCTGGACACGCATGCGGCCAAGCTGCAGCGGCTGGCGAACTCTGCCGCGGCGCCGGCGAAGAGCGAGGCGCTGCAGACCACCGTGGCGGCGAAGCCGGCCAGCAAGGCTCCGGCGAAGAAGTCCGAGGCGAAGCGGCTGCCGGGCAAGAAGCTGCCAGCCAAGGCCCCCGTCGCACGCAAGAAGGTTGCGACGAAGAAGCGGAAGCGCTAGGCGCTTTCGCTAGGTTGGCCAAGCGGTGGCGTGTATTCGCCTCGCGTGGCGCGCTAGTTCAGCGCTGGATAGCTCACGCCGGTGAGCTCTTCCGAGACCGTCCAGAGGCGCTGGGCGACGGCCTGATCGAGCGCGTTGGGACGCGGCTGGACGACCTTGGGCGAGCCCTTCATTTCCATGAATCCATCCGGGCCGATGTACTCGCCGCCCTTCGCCTCAGGGGATGTCGCAGCGTACAGCGTGGGCAGAGCGCCGGCATCGTCGGCCTGCATGAACACCGGCGCGAGCAGCTTCACGGCGATGGCCTTCACGCTCTTGTCGCCGGGGCCGTTCGCGAAGATGTTGGTGGTCGAGACGCCCGGATGCACCGGAATGCTGATCAGCTTGCTGTGCGCGGCGCGGGCGCGGCGATCGAGCTCCTTCGCAAAGAGGATGTTAGCCAGTTTGGACTCGCCATAAGCGTCCCATGGCTTATAGCTGCGCTCGCTTTGCAGGTTGTCGAAGTCGATCTTGCCGTTGCGGTGCGCGATCGACGCGACCGTAATAACGCGCGGCGCGGGCGCTGCCAGCAGTTGCGGCAGCAGCAGGCCGGTGAGCGCGAAGTGGCCGAGGTGGTTGGTGCCGAACTGGCGCTCGAAGCCGTCGGCGGTGAGTTCGCGATGCGGCAGCGCCATGACCCCAGCATTATTGATCAGCAGATCGAGCGGAATATTGCGTGCGGCAAAGGCGGCGGCAAACGCGCGGATGGACGCCAGCGACGCCATGTCGAGCTCGACGAGCTCTGCGGAGGCTCCTGGAGCCTCACGCTGCAGGCGATCGAGCGCGGCCTTGCCCTTGGCGGCGTTGCGGCAGCCCAGCAGCACGTGGGCTCCGTGGCGTGCGAGCTCCAGCGCGGCCTGGTAGCCGATGCCACTGTTGGCGCCGGTGACCAGCGCCGTCTTGCCTGCCTGCGAGGGAATCTGCTGTGCCGTCCACTTCGATGCTGCCATTGCGCGTGCCTCCGCCATCCCCGGCGCAAGGCCGGGCATGCCCCGATCCTACCAGCCTGGATGCTTGTAGATACGTGAACTCCTCTTCGCTTCGAGCGAACACAGGCAATCGCGGAACGAGAGTTGGCTATACCATTGAGTAGGCGCTGGCAAACCTTCGGCGGTGTCTTTACAATCAAATTGTATGTATGGTTTTGAGATCTGAGCCCTTTCGTGGGCCAAGGGCATTCTTTTTAGACAAGGGGAAGGGTTCACTGATGAGACTTAGCGCACGAATTACTGCAAGCGCAGCACTTCTGCTGGTGCTTGCAAGTACGGTCGGATGCACCAAACTAAAAGCACGCGACCAACTGGTGAAAGGCGTGCAAGCGTTCAAAGCCGGCAAGTATGAGGAAGCGGTTGATTTCTTCCAGAAGTCCGTTGCGCTTGATCCAACCAGCTCCGTTAGCCGGCTGTATCTGGCTACGGCGTACAGCTACCAGGTGGTTCCAAACCTCGATACGCCGGAGAACCTTGCCGTCGCACAAAAAGCGCTGGACGGCTTCAATGCGGTTCTGGCCAAAAATCCCAAGGATCTGGATGCGCTGCGCCAGGTCGCCTCAATTGATCGCAACATCAAAAAGTATGACGAGGCCAAGGCCGACGAGTTGAAGATCATCTCGATCGCCCCGAACGATGCCGAGGCCAACTACACGGTCGGCGTGATCGACTGGACCCAGTCCTACAAGCACGCCACCGACATCCTCGGTGCCGTCGGCCTGCAGGATGATGGCGAAGGCAATGTGAAGAAGTCCAAGGACGTCTGCACGAAGCTGGTTGCCGCGAACTCCGATCTGGTGAATGATGCCCTCAAGTATCTGCAGCAGGCGGTGAACATCAACCCCAACTACGACGATGCGATGCAGTATCTGAACCTGACCTATCGCCGCAAGGCTGACCTCGAGTGCGGCAACGATGCGGCTCGCAAGGCCGACCTGGCACAGGCCGATGCGTGGGTGCAGAAGGCTACTGGCGCGCGCAAGGCCAACGAAGCGGCCAAGGAGAAGGCGGCCGAGCACGGTGGCATCAACCAGCAGTAGACCTCGCTTCGGCGATGTCGCTGGATCCATGCAGCTTGATCCAAACAGCTTGACAAACAACAGGCCTCCCCGCGCGGGAGGCCTTGTTGTTTTGGTGGATTCGCTGTTTGTGGTGGCGTACAGCTGAGCGGCGCTGTGCGGTCCAGCCTCGAAGCGCTCCTCGTGCAGAATTGCATCGAGGATCCAGTGGCCATCGAGATTTTTAGGCCCTATCCCGGCAGCTGGAAGCAGGCCGTCGACGAAGAGGAAGAGGCAACGCCGCGATGCACCCCCGAGATAGACCTTCCGTGCGCGAGCACCTGCGGCGGATGGGGATTGCGGCTGGCGAGAGTCAGGTGTCAGGCGCCTACACCGCGGCCTGAATTTCTAAGCAGCCCCAGCCGGGAAAAAGTGCTGCCTGCTCTCTCCGCAAGCAAGCGCCCCGCGTGGAGCAAGGAAAAGCGCCCCACCCCGCGACGGTCATGCTGCCGCGAGGATGGAGCGCCTGTGTCTTTGCTGCGATCTGCTTCTAGTGTCCGGCTTCGACCTGCGGCGTGATGATGGCGATGTTGGTGACGTCCGCCTGCTTACCAAAGCCGATCACCTCGGCGATGCTGCCGAAGTTGAGGTTACGATCGCCCCGGACGAACATGACCTTTTCCTGACGGGTCTCATAGATCTTGGTCAGCTCGGAAGCGAGCTGGTCCTTGGGGAAGGCCTGGTCGTTGATCTTGTAGGTCGGGAGAGCGCCGGTGTTGAGAACCTGGACGACAATCGTACGATCGTTCGGCTGCTCCTGCTTCTGGTCCTTGGGTGGCTGTGGAACCAGCGTATCAAGGCCCTTCGGCGTGGTCGGCTGAATGACCATGAAGATGATGAGAAGCACCAAAAGAACGTCGATCAACGGCGTGACGTTCATGTCCGAAACTGCTCCACCTCTTGAACCACCACCCATTGCCATAGTGAGACTCCTTCGTTTCCTGCTTGTGTATCGCGGCTACCCTCGTCGCGGGCGCTTATAAATTACTGCGTAAGGCTAGCTGCTTACTGGAGCGCGGTCTTGTCCGTCATCAGGTTCAACTGGTTGACACCAGCGGAACGGAGAGCGTCGATCGTGTCCTCTACCTTGCCGAAGTTGGCGCGCGTATCGGCGCGCAGGTAGACCGCCTTATCGTCCGAGGGATTGGTCTTCAACGCCTCGAGGTCCTGGACTTTGCTGCTGAGATCGGCAAGCGAAACCTTATCGCCACGGACGAAGGTGGACCCGTCCCGCGTAACGGAGACGGTAATCGCGTCTTCCTTGTTGGCTGCGTCCATGATGATCGCGGCACTCACCTTGGGGAGATCGACCGTGATCTTGTCCCCCAACATGGGAGTGATGACCATGAAGATGATCAGAAGCACGAGCATGACGTCGACCATGGGCGTCACGTTGATGTTCGAGTTGACCTTCTTGCCCTCGTCCCGCTTTGAGATTGCCATAAAAAGTGTGCTCCGTTGGAGTCGCGGGAACCGTCTGAGGCTCCTGCCCTGGCTGTTGTTGCGGAGAGGCTGAGATCCCGGACGCCGTTCGCTTCGGCGTCCGGGCGATCTCAAGCATGATTCCCGCAGGGTCGTGCTTGGCTGCCATGCGCCGGCTCAAAGCAGAGCCAGCCGGCAGAGTTTACCGGTGCGACTGCTTGATGAAGTAGTCCACCAGCTCCGATGAGCTGTTGTCCATCTCAACGTCGAACGCTTCCACCTTGCCGGTGAAGTAGTTGAACGTCATAACCGCCGGGATGGCGACCAGCAGACCGAAGGCGGTCGTAACCAGCGCTTCCGAGATACCGCCGGCAACTGCGGCGAGACCCTGGCTCTTGGTCGTTGCGATGGCCTTGAAGGCGTTAAGAATACCAACTACCGTTCCGAAGAGGCCGATGAACGGCGCCGTGGAACCGATGGTGGCCAGACCGCCGAGGCCCTTCTTCAGCTTGGCGTGAACGATGGCCTCCGACCGCTCGAGGGCGCGCTTGGAGCTCTCGATCTGCTCCTCGGTGATCGCACCACCCGAACCAAAAGAGCGGAACTCGGTGAGGCCAGCGGTCACCACCTCGGCGAGGTGCGACTTCTTGGAGCGGTCGGCAACCTTGATCGCCTCGTCCAGACGGCCTTCCTTGAGCGCGCCCGCAACCTTGGGCGCGAACTCACGCGACTGCTTGCGGGCAGCCGAGAAGTAGAGTGCGCGATCGATCATGACGGCCAGCGACCAGATCGACATGATGAAGAGGAGGAGGACAACCAGCTTGGCAGGAATGCCCATTTGGGCCCATAGGGCCGCGGGACCGAAGCCGACTTCGGCCGGTGCTTCCTGGAAGTACATGGCGAGCGAGGCTGCGGGTGCGTGAGCGAAGTTTGCGAGATGAACGAGAATCACGAAGTCTTTCCTCCTGGATGGACGTGCGCTGAATGATGGTACAGAAACCGGGTAAAACTCTAGTCTCTAGTTTAGACCGAGCGGCGAAGCTGGATCGGAGAAACTGGATGGATAGAGCAGGAGGATTGGCCTGCCCTTGCCAAAGGTGTCGTCGAGATGATGGCGATACCGCAGGTTTGGCTCTGTGGCGCGCTGTTGACCCAGCTGCTAAAAGTCAACAAACTTCCGCGCCACGCCGCCGCTGCGGCCTAACCTCCGGCATTGAGAGCGAAGTTGACCGTGATCGTCGTATCGACCTCGGTCGGTTCGTTGTTGAGCAGATAGGGCTTATATCTCCACTGCTTCACCGCTTCCATTGCGTAGTTGTTGAACATTGGATTGGTGGAGTTCGCCACGGACAGCTGCTCGATGGTGCCGCTCTTCGAGATGATCGCGCGCAATACCACCGTCCCGCTCATGTGCGCGATCTTGGCAATGGGCGGGTACTGCGGTTCGACAAAGGCGATGCGGTTACCGGCGATGACGCCGGCGGAGATGCGCGCCGGAGCCGTCGACTTGGGCGGTGCCACATGGATCGCGGGGCCGTGACCTGTGCCGCCTGCGATGCCACCGAAGACGCCGCCCGGCGATCCGCCGCTCATGCCGCTCATGCCCGCAACGCCCATCGAGGATGGAGGCGGCGGTGCTTCCTCCTTGATCATCTTGATGTCTTTAGGAATCTTGGTTGGCGCGTGCAGGCCCGCATCGATCTCCGATACGTGCGGGACCACCTTGACCACAGCCGCAGGGGGTGGAGGCGGTGGAGGAGGCGGCGGTGGAGGAGGCGGCGCCGTAAGCGAAGCCGTCAGTGAATTATGCGGCAACGCTTCGGGGTACAGGAGCGGGATCAAAATCATTGCGCCAAGGATGGCGCCGTTAAAAGCAAACGTGGCGATCATCCAGTACCGTGACTTGGACTTGATCTTGCCGCCGGATTCCATCAGAGAGTCTTCGAACATTAAACGACCTCGTTCCCGCGAGGGAGTACTACGAGCTTTAGACACCGCCGCTATCCAAATTGTTCCCGAAAATCTTTAGCCGTTCCGTCTGGATGGACTGCGGATTCCTGGCGCGTGGAACTCGCCTCGGTTTCAGGAATTTTTGTCCAGGATTCGCGGTGTCGCGTATTGCTACTTATCCTACCTCTAAATGTGCGTTGCTGCGGATTTGTCCCGATAAACTGTTCATTTTACTAGCTTTAGCGACGGACGACCTTTGCTGCCGGAAGCGCAACCCGTCTGCCCGTGGGCGCCCCCTTCTTGGTGCGCCAGTCCTGGTAGGCCACAAGCATCGGCGCCGCAACGGCGATCGACGAGTACGTTCCAATCAGGATGCCGACGACCAGCGCGAACGAGAAGCCATGCAGCACCTCGCCACCGAAGACATAGAGGCAGAGCACCGTCAGGAAGGTCAGGCCCGATGCGATGACCGTCCGGCTCAGCGTCTGATTGATGCTGCG
>PLHC01000159.1 GCA_003138795.1 Granulicella sp.
TCGCCGCATCGATGTTGTCCGAGTAGAACCCGACCTGGTCGTAGATCTTCCGTTTCTTGTCGTCGCTCAGCACATCGTTGGCCTCGGAGAGTTCTTTGAACTTCTCCTCCGCCTTCTTATCCCCCGGATTCACATCCGGGTGATACTTGCGCGCGAGCTTCCGAAACGCCTTGCGAATCTCCTCCGGCGTCGCCGTCTTCTTCACACCCAGCGTGCCGTAGTAATCTTTCGTCTTTGTCGCCATCGTCTCTCATCCCGCAGCGCACTCAGGGCGCGCAGCCGCATCGCTCAAGATTTATTGTCTAAGTCTATTCGCTCGCGCATGCCAGCTCCTCCCAGCACAGAAAGAATCGATCGCCTCAATTCCAAATCTGGCTAGCCTTGATCGCCTCGACATTGAACATCTGGTCCGGCTCCGCCTTCCTCATCCGCAGCGCGAACTGCTCGGCCTCCTCGCGCGATCCAAACAGGCTCCGGTGATACAGTCTTCCCCCAAGCAACGCATCGCATTGCCAAACCACGTCGCTCACCTGCCCGCTAGCCGCGCCGAACTCCCAACGCACCAGTCCAGGCCACGCCTGATCCCGTCCGCCGCCATCTCCTGCTCTGCCATTGCTCATTACATACCCCCAGTTCTTCTATTGGACACAAACAGCAGCGCCCTTCCAACCCGACTCACTCTCTTAAACACCGGCTTCGTCCAATCGACTCGGCCCGGCATGCCGATACCTCCTGATACAGCGAGGAGGAGCCGAAGCCCCTCCTCACTTGCTGCGTACAGTTTCTTACGCACGTACTCGCATCGCGGTTCGAAGCGACTTACTTCTCTGTGTCGACATACTCCGCATCGATCACGCCTTCGTCCTTCTTCGCCTCTTCGGCGGGTTCAGCCGCAGCGCCTTCTGTCGGAGGCGTCGCACTCGCCGCGTTGGCCTTGTAAAGAGCCTCCGCCAGCTTGTGGCTCGCCGCGGTCAACTTCTCCTTGGCCGCATTCAGCTCGGTCGCGCCCAGATCGCCGGTCAGTGCCGTCTTCGCGTCAGCCAGAGTTGTCTCGACCTCACTCTTGTCCGCCGCCTCGACCTTCTCGCCGCCCTCCTTCAGCATCTTCTCGACGTTGTAGACCATGGAGTCGAGCTGGTTACGCGCCTCGATCTTCTCCTTGGCTTCCTTGTCCTCAGCCGCGTGCGCCTCAGCGTCCTTCGCCATGCGCTCGACCTCTTCCTTACTCAGACCAGAAGAGCTCGTAATCGTGATCTTCGCGTCCTTGCCCGTCGCATTGTCCTTCGCCGATACATTCAGAATGCCGTTCGCATCGATGTCGAACGTGACCTCGATCTGCGGAACGCCGCGCGCTGCCGCCGGGATCCCGCCCAGCTTGAACTTGCCCAGCGTGCGGTTCTGCGCCGCCATCGGGCGCTCGCCCTGCATCACGTGGACCTCAACCTCGGTCTGGTTATCGGCCGCCGTCGAGAACGTCTCCGACTTCTTCGTCGGAATCGTCGTGTTGCGCGGAATCATGCCCGTCGCCACGCCGCCCATCGTCTCAATGCTCAGCGTCAGCGGAGTCACGTCCAGCAGCAGCAGGTCCTTCACGTCGCCTGACAGCACGCCAGCCTGCACCGCCGCACCGATCGCGACGACCTCATCCGGGTTCACGCCCTTATGCGGCTCCTTGCCGAACAGCTTCTTCACCAGCTCCTGGATCGCGGGCATACGCGTCTGTCCGCCAACCAGCACGACCTCGTCGATCTTGCTCGCATCGATGCCCGCGTCCTTCAACGCCTGATTGCACGGTCCAACCGACTTTTGCAGCAGATCGTCAACCAGCGATTCCAGCTTCGCGCGGCTCAGCGTGCGCACCAGATGCTTCGGTCCGCTTGCGTCGGCCGTGACGAATGGCAGATTGATCTCCGTCTCCTGCGCCGTCGACAACTCGATCTTCGCGCGCTCCGCCGCGTCCTTCAGGCGCTGCAGCGCCATCTCATTGCCCTTCGCCGTCAGGTCCAGACCGCTCTCCGTCTTGAACTCCGAGATGAGCCAATCCACAATCCGCTGGTCGAGGTTGTCGCCGCCCAGGTGCGTATCGCCATTGGTCGATTTGACCTCAATGACACCATCTCCAACTTCCAGGATCGACACATCGAACGTTCCGCCGCCGAAGTCGTACACGGCGATCGTCTCGTCCTTCTTCTTGTCCAGCCCATAGGCCAGCGCTGCCGCCGTCGGCTCATTCACAATGCGCTTGACGTCCAACCCGGCAATTTTTCCGGCGTCTTTCGTCGCCTGCCGCTGCGCATCATTGAAGTACGCCGGAACCGTAATGACAGCCTCCGTCACCGACTGGCCCAGGTAGTCCTCCGCCGCCTTCTTCAGCTTCTGCAGGATCATCGCCGAGATCTCCGGCGCCGTAAACTCCTTGCCCTGCGCCATCACCCCGACGTTGTCGCCCTTGGCCACAACCTTGTACGGCACCATCTTCATCTCGTCGCCCACTTCATTCAGCCGGCGGCCCATGAAGCGCTTGATCGAATAAACCGTATTCTCCGGGTTGGTGATCGCCTGCCGCTTCGCCACCATGCCCACCAACCGCTCACCATTCTTGGTGAACGCAACGATAGACGGCGTTGTACGCCCGCCCTCTTCGTTCGCAATGACCTTGGGCTCACCGCCCTCCATCACCGCAACGCAACTATTAGTCGTGCCAAGATCAATACCGATAATCTTTCCCATAACCTTGTCCCATCCTTGAGCCGTAGCCCGAAACTCTTATCTGACTTCACAAGATTCTCATGTGAGTGACTTACTGTCAACTAATATGATGCACAAATTCACTCGAAGATGCCCCGTGAAAAATATTTTTCCGCAGCCTAACCCCAACCCAAACTGGATGTGCTGAATACCCCGGATTGCAACACAAAACTAGGCTATACCTGTCGTATTGCGTCGCCTTTTCGACAGAAAATACGCCAAAAGCACCACCGAGGCCACCGCTCCCATGACCGCCTCGGTTCCCGCCAACCCTCTCGCGCCCCAGCTCTTGTCCCCCCACCCATCCATCGCCGTCATGTATGCAACTGGCACATTCCCAAGGGAGTTGATGATCGAATATCTCCCGCTTCCACTCTTCCCCGACTGCCCCAGGAACTCCAGCACCACCGCCGTAAACATCGCATAGGCCGCGCCAATCGTGAACAAATACAGCGTAACCCCAACATAATACGTACTTGGACGCAACGGCCCCAACCACAGCACAACGAGCGTCGCAGCGTTCACCAGCGCCACCGTCAAGTACCCCACCGACGCCCGAATCCGCGCCGGAATCAGCGTCGCCACCAACGATCCAGCCGCCATCAGCAGCGCCCCGGCCAGCCCATTCATCCACGCCATCTGGTGGCCATTTACGCCATAATCCTGCGCTACACCCGGCAACAGCCCAATCGCCGACCCACTCGCGATCGGGAATACCATCGTTAGCGTGTAAGGAACCGCGCGCCAACACAGGAACGTTGTCTTGAACTCACCCCAGATCCGGTGCATTGTCTTGCTCAGCTCATCGTCGACGATCACCGCTTGCTTCGGTGCCGCCAACGCCGCCAGCGAGGGCAGCGCAATCAGAGCCGCAGCGACCCATCCGAGCCATCCCTGCCCCATCTTCGTGACCAGCATCGCCAGCACGAAGACCGCTAACCCGCCAAATCCCAGCGAAGCCCCTTGGTAGAAGCCACTCGCCACCCGTCGAGATCGCTCCCGACGCAGCGCACCTAACATCCCACCGCAACTGGACACCACCAGCTGTCCGCAGCATGCGCTCAAGAACATCACCGCCACCGCCGCCGGCGACGCAAGGCTCTTCGCATGGAATGCCAGGGCCATGAGCAGCCCTGCACCAGTTGCACCCACAATCAGCCAGCTGCGCCGCCGCATCAGAAAGTCGGTGATGGGGCTCCAAAGAAAGTAGATCGTCTGCGGCAGAATCAGCAGGGACATGATCGCCGCGATCCGCTCGACACTCACGCCCTGCCTGCGCATCAGAAATGACAGCACGCCCTGGATAATGCCGTTCGATAGCACAGCAATCGGCGCCGGCAGCAGCCCAAACACCCAGGCCCGCTCACTCGTCCGCGCCGCAGCCATAGGTGCCACGCCCATGCTAATCTCTGCGCCGACCGCCTCTATCTCGTTCATCCCCCAGACGGTATCACGTCCCTGTAATTGACGCCCAGCCCTCAACTGGCTACGCTTGGACCCAATGGCTTCCTCCCCAACCGCCTGCAAACCGTCATGCGAGGCGCCCCTGGTTTCCACCCGTCCCAACGCTCCTACAACCCGGCGCGATACCGCGCTTGACGGCCGCCGCGGCTTGGCCGTCCTCATGGTCTTCGTCTTCCACTACGGCGGTAGTCTGCAGTCCCATCCCCACCCTGGGGAGAGCCCATCGCAAACACGCATCACGCCCATCGCAGACACTCTCAATCAAATAACTAGGATCGCCTTTCTCTGGACATCACCTCAATCGCGACTCAAACCACCTCTGCTATAGGCGTTCGCACTCTTCCAAAACAAAATGGCATCCCCGCCCCCGGTCGGGCATCCAATTTGTGATCACAGCTCTGAGTCGTACCCACGCCAGGCATACTCCTGATAAGAGAGTCGAGATTCGTCAAGCATGGCCACCGCCACTGCCACAGCACCACCCGATGCCTTGCACGAAGCTACGCAGGGCATCAACCCGTGGCTCATCGCTGCCGCCGTCATGCTTGCCACCTTCATGGAGGTTCTCGACACCTCCATTGCATCGGTCGCTCTCCCCTACATCGCCGGCTCGCTCTCGGCCACCACCGACGAAGCCACCTGGGTCCTCACCAGCTATCTCGTCTCCAACGCCATCATCCTTCCAGCCTCCAACTGGTTTTCGCTGAAGTTTGGCCGCAAGCGTTTTCTGATGTTCTGCGTAGCGATCTTCACCCTCGCCAGCTTCGCCTGCGGAGCCGCTCCATCCCTCGCCCTGTTGCTCGTCTTCCGCGTCGTCCAGGGCGCCGGCGGCGGAGCTCTTCAGCCCATCTCGCAGGCCGTTCTGCTCGAAAGTTTCCCCCCCGCCAAACGCGGTGCCGCCATGGCCGTCTTCGCTTTAGGCGTCGTCGTCGCCCCCGTCCTCGGCCCCACCCTTGGCGGCTGGCTCACCGACACCTACTCCTGGCGCTACGCCTTCTACATCAACATCCCCATCGGCATCCTCGCCCTGTACATGATCAACAAGTACATCTTCGATCCCAGCTACATCAAGGATGCCAAGGTCTCGCGCTTCGACAACATCGGCTTCGGTTCCCTCATCGTCTGGGTCGGCTGCCTCCAGATCATCCTCGACAAGGGCCAGGAGGTTGACTGGTTCAGTGCAGTCTGGCTCCGCTGGACCTTCGCCGCCATGGTCGTCGCGCTTGCCATCTTCGTCTACCAGTCCTTCTGGGGCAAGCAGCCGCTGGTCAATCTCCGCGTCCTCAAGGACCGCAACTTCCTCGTCGGCTGCACGCTCATCTTCCTCTTCGGCATCGCGATCTACTCCACCGTTGTAGTCCTTCCCCTCTTCTACCAGGAACTCCTCGGCTACACGGCCTTCACCGCCGGCATGGTCGTCGCTCCGCGAGGCCTCGGCGCCATCTGCGGCATGCCCGTCATCGGCTACCTCTCCAACAAGGTCGACCCTCGCTACCTGCTCACCTTCGGCTTCGGCATCTTCGGCCTCACCACGCTCTACTTCGGCTCGGTCACACTGGGCGTCTCGCCTTTCACCCTCTTCCTTCCCATCCTCATCACCGGCTTTGGCCTCAGCTTCGTCTTCGTACCCATCTCCACCGCCGCCTACGGCACCCTCTCCAACGAGCAGATGGGCAACGCCAGCGGCATCTTCAACCTGCTGCGCAACGTCGGGGGTTCAATCGGCATCTCCATCGCCACCACCCTGCTCACCCGCCGCACCGACGCCCACCAGAACGAGCTCACCAACTACATGCCTCAATCCGGCCTCGCCTACGAGAACACGCTCCGTGGCACCCAGCACTTCTTATCCACCTACTTCGGCCCCGCCAACGCCGCCCACGCCGCCAGCGCAACCATCTACAGGCAACTCGGCCAACAGGCAGCCTACTGGGCCTTCATTGACGTCTTCCGCTGGCTCTCCATCCTCAGCGTAGCCTGCATCGTCGCGGTCTGGTTCTTCAAGAAAGTCAAACCCGGCAAACCCCCTGCCGGCGTCCACTAGAAAGCATCAATTCCCGAACCGTCCCTCATACGCCCACAACCCCAGCCCCGGGTTGGAAATGTAAAAGATCTCCTCGCCCTCCACCACATTCCAACCGTCCACCAACTTCGCCGGATCATACTTCGCTGTGTACTCCGCGAGGTCTCCATACTCGAAGTGAACGCTCTCAATCTCCTCCCGCGTCAGGTGCCCCGGACAGTACCGAATCGTAAAGCGCCCCTCGCTCGAGCCATGAATCAAGTGCGCCGCAGCACTTAGATTTGCCGCCAACTCCGCATCCTGCTTCACCGCTTCCAACGTTGCCGGAGTCCCGCAGTACCCATACCTGCGTATCAGCACATCGATCATCTTGTCTTCGCCGAACTCCTTCACCCCCGGCGCCAGCACAATCAGTTCCGCATCATCGGCCAGCGCCATGCGCGTCCGGTAGACGCTCTTGTTGCCTAGCCAGGTGGAATGAAACTCGTGCGGATCGAGAAATACCACGGCTTTCTTAATCTCGCGATCCATCATCAGGAAATTGCACTTGAGACTCAGTTCAGCCGCACGTTCAAAGCACTCGTTATCGTCGCCGATGAATATCCCGCGCATCACCAGTTCGCCAGCCGCATTCTTGTTCACCACCGTCTGCACATACACGATCTGCGGCAGCAGCTTGCCAAAGTGTTCGCTCGCATAATTCAGAACGCGTCGCACTGGTGTATCCGCGCGCCCCATCATGCGCTCCATCCCATACACTGCGCCCAGAAAGTGCGAGCGATGAATCCCCATCACTCCGCCCGTACCGATAAAAATGTTTTTACTCCCGTTGGCCATCCCTACCACCTCGTGCGGCACCACCTGTCCAATTGACAAAATCAGGTCATGGCCACCATCCCGCAGCAGCTTGTTCACCTGGGCCGGCCACGAGTAGTCCAGCTTCCCCTCGCTCACCTCCAGCACAAACTCTCCCGGGACCTCACCCAGCGTCACAATGTCATTCCGCCAATCGTGTACACGAAACAGCTCTCGCGGGGTCTTCCCAAACATCGTCGCAATCTGATGGTCCGGCATCGCCGTATGCGTCCCCAGCGCCGGCAGCACATCCGTCAGCCGTTCGCCATAGAACTCCCACGCCATCTCCGTCAGTTCACCCGCCTTCGAGTGAAACCGCGTAAAGTCCGGCGGCACTGCGAGCACCTTCTTCCGCTCTCCCAACTTCGTCAGGGCCTCACGCAACCCCGCACGAATCTCCGCCCCCGACATCTCCGTCTCCGCCGACCCTGCCCCAAAAAATAGGCTCATAATCCTCGAATCATTACCCAACCTTGCTAGCATACCGCCGGCACGCATCACCGGCTCAGATGACCTCTCCGGCATCTACCGTTATCCTCTTATCTAGCGGTATACCGCCCGGAGATCCTGTTTGCCTGACCGTCTTGACCCAAACATCGTAGCCACCGACGCCGAGCGCCTCACCACATCCGCCTTCCACGCCCGCGTCCACGCACTCTCCCCCAGGATCGCCATATTCGACTGCGACGGAACCCTCTGGTCTGGCGACGCTGGCTCTGCCTTCATGCACTGGTCCATCGATACCGCTCTGATCTCGCCCGAGCAGATCTCCTGGATGAACGCTCGCTACGAAGGCTACAAGCGCGGCGACGTCTCCGAGCTTGCCATCTGCGGCGAGATGGTCCAGGTCTACCGCGGTCTCCCCGTCGAAACTCTACGCCGGGCCGCCGCCGACTTCTTCCGCTCCTACATCGAACCCAACATCTTCCCCGAAATGGCCCAGCTCATCGCTGAACTGCAGCGCAACGGCTGCGACATCTGGGCCGTCAGCTCCACCAACGACTGGGTCATCGAAGAAGGCGTTCGCCGTTTCAACATTCCCGCCAACCGTGTCCTCGCCGCTCGTGTCGAGGCGAGCGATGGCCTCATAACCGACCGGCTCATCCACGTACCCACCGACGAGGACAAGGTCGAGGCCCTGCGCCGCGTCGGCATCACAGCGGACATCAATGCACCCGACGCCGTCTTCGGCAACTCCGTGCATGATGCGGCCATGCTCACCATCGCACGCGGTGCATTCCCCGTGAACCCTTCGACCGATCTACTCTCTCGTAGTGCCGCCGAAGGCTGGCCGGTGTACTACCCCGCATCCGTAACACCGTGAGACTTCGGCATACGAATCCCGCCCTCCTCGTGACCGGTAAACGGATGAAAGTTCTCGAGCGTCTACACTGATCAGAGAGAAGTGAAAGAGCCGATTCGCAAACTCAACGAACCTCGACCGGCCCAAGCCGCTAAGCCCCTGCGCCGCGTCGTAGCCGCTCTGATCCTGCGCGACGATGACCCAGACCGCAAGGTCTTCATCTGCCAACGCCTTGCTGGCCAGCCGATGGGGCTCAAGTGGGAGTTCCCTGGCGGCAAGATCGAGCCCGGCGAAACCTCCGAGCAGGCACTCGCCCGCGAGCTCTCGGAAGAGCTCGGCATCAACGCCACCATCGGCGACCGCATCACCACCATCCGCCATACCTATCGCAATGGCGGCGCCATCGAGATTGAGTTCTTCCTCGTCCGCGAGTTCCAGGGCGAGTTAGTCAATCGCATCTTCCAGCAGATGCTCTGGAGTCCGGTCGCCCGTCTCCCTGACTACGACTTCCTTGCCGCCGACCTCACCCTCATCCGAGACCTCGCCGCCGGCAAGCTGCTCTAGCATTTGCTGTTGCTTTTCTTTCCGTCAGTCCCTTATCTAGCTGCCCGCGCCGCTCGTCGGCGCGCCCGCTACCTGGTGCAGCTGCTGCCACACCATTACCACCGTCAGTCCCACCACAATCACCGTCGTCGCCCACGCCACCACATTGAACCAGTGCGAGTTCGTATGCTTGCCCATCAGAGCCTTGTTGTTCACCAGTTTCAGCATGAAGTACAGCACGAACGGCAGCAGCACTCCATTCAGCACCTGCGACAGGATCGTCATCGCCACCAGCGGGAAGTTGGGGATCAGCACCACCGCCGCCCCCGCCGCGATCAGCAGCGTGTACAGCCAGTAGAAGAAGGGCGCCTCCCGGAACTTCTTGTCCACACCGCTCTCAAAGCCCAACCCTTCGCAAACGCTGTACGCCGTCGAGATCGGCAGCACGGAAGCCGCGAAGAAAGACGCATTGAACAAGCCCGCCGCAAAAAGGATGTACGCAAAGTCGCCCGCCAACGGTCTCATTGCCTGCGCCGCGTCGGAAGGAATGTTGATATTCCGCATCCCGTGCTTGTAAAGCGTTGCAGCGCAGGCCACGATGATGAACCACGCCACAATGTCCGTGAAGAAGCAGCCAACGATCACATCCAGCCGCGACGCGCCATATTGCTTCACCGTAATACCCTTCTCCACCACCGACGACTGCAGATAGAACTGCATCCACGGAGCGATCGTCGTTCCCACCACGCCCACCACCATGTACACATAGTTGTGGTCGCTCCAGATCGATCGCTCGGGAAGCTTCACCGTCTCAATCAGCGCCGCATGCCAATCCGGCTGCGCCAATACTCCCGCAGCAATGTAGCAGACGTAAAACACGCTCGCCACAAGGAATATCTTCTCCACGCTCTTGTAGTCGCCCTTGACGACGAGCGCCCACACTGCGAGCGCACACAAGGGCACGCTCGCATATTTGCTTACGTGGAAGAGTTGCAATGACCCCGCAATGCCCGAGAACTCTGCAACCACGTTGCCGAAGTTCACAACCACCAGGAGCACCATCATCACGAACGTCATGCGCAGACCAAACTCTTCGCGGATCAGGTCGCTCAGGCCCTTGCCCGTGACCACACCCATGCGCGCGCACATCTCCTGCACCACGATCAGCGCGATCGTAATCGGAATCATCGTCCACAGCAGGTGGTAGCCGTACTGCGCGCCGGCCTGCGAGTAGGTAAGAATCCCGCCCGCATCGTTATCGACGTTGGCCGTGATAAACCCCGGGCCCAGCACGGCGAAAAAGATAATGATGCTGGTCTTATAGCGCCGCCAGAAGCTCACACCCGCACCGCCACAGTCGGAGTCGCACAGCGAAGTCCTGCTCTGCGCGGCGCTGCACCGCGAAGAGCAGTCACAGATGAGATTGTTCCCTGCATATTGCCTCCTCGGCTCAATCTAGACTAACCCGGCGCTTGCACTTTGCGGTTACAACCGCCGCAATCGCCCCACGGTCTGCAACCGCTCCACTATTTTCGCCACCTGCGCATCATTGCTGTAACCATCCCGCACCGCACGCTCACGCCCGGCCGCCGAAATCCGCTCCCGCGCGGCCTCATCGAGTAGATACCGCCGGATCTTCTCCGCGCATTCCTCGAAGCCGGTAAAGAACACCGCCTCCTCATCCTCGCGAAATCGCGCCAAATGCCCCGCCGACCGCTCCGCCAATAGAAATCCACCACATGCCGCGATCTCGAAACTCTTGTGCACAAACTCATCCTGATTCGAATGCGTAATGAAGCTCAGATTGATCTTCGACCGCCAGATCGCCTCGCGATAGTCGCGCCCATACAGCTCGCTCCCCGTATACAGAGCCTTCGCAGCCTCCGCATCCAGTCGCTCATTCCACATGCAGTCCCCAGAGATCACCACAGGAAACCCACACTCGCTCCACAGTCGCGTCAGAAACTCCGGCCGGTCGTCGTACGACGTTCCAACGAAGGACACGCCGCGGTCCCGATCCTTGTCGCTCCATCCCTCAGGTGCCGGGAAATGAATCGTTGGCTCACACGCCGTCTGGATCTTGATCACATCGCGCGCCCCGCGCTCCTTGTAGTCCGCGATGTTCTTGTCGCGCTGCACCACATGCAGATCGAAGTGTGGAATGTCCTTCATGTACAGCCGCCATCCCGGATCGCGCCTGGGCCCAAACGCGTTGTCGATCATATAGCTCACCGTCGCAACGCCCATCCCACGCAGCCGGTCCAGCGTCTTCGGCCACAACCCCAGCAGCTTGTCCGCCCAGAACACCTCCGGCCGCTCACGCTCAGCCGCTGCCAGAATATCCCGATTCAGCCGCGACACCCACGGCCCCATCTGCGCGCGGTGAAGCACCTTCCGCAGCAGCGCGCTCCCCGGCTGATAGTCCAGGCAATTCAGTGCCACCACCGTATGTCCCAGACGTTCCAGCGCCCAAGCCCTGTACTGCGCCGAGTCATTCGGCGAGAGCTGCCCCACATACAGAATCTTCACCGCCGCCGTTCTCCTCTATCCCCTACACTCTACCCTCTACACTCTGCCGTTACCCCTCGCGCAGCTGCGCAATCACCTGCTCCGCATGGATCGCCCCAGCGATCCGCCCATGATGGTCCACCACCGGCAGCGAGCGCAGGTTGTACTTATCGAATAATTCAGCAACATGCTTAGCGCTCGCATCCAGTGAGCAGCGAACGTTGTGTCCCTCGGAAAGCGTCGCCAGCTTCGTCTCTGGCGTTGAAAGCAACAGCCTCGGCAACATCACAACGCCGGCCAGCTTCTCGTCTTCGCCCAGCAGGTAAATCTCCGTAATCGTATCCGGATCGCCCTCGAAATCCCGCAGCGCCTGGACTGCATCCGCCACCGTCGCATCCTTGGGCACGCCCACATAGTCCGTCGTCATGCGCCCTGCAGCCGAGTCCGCCGAGAACTCCAGCAGTTCCTCAACTTCCTGCCGCTCTTCCGGCTCCATCTCCCCCAGAATCGCCTCAGACTCTGCATCCGACAATTCCCCCAGCACATCCGCCGCCGCGCCCGGATCCATCTCCTCCAGAATGTCCGCCGCGCGCTCCGAGTCCAATCCCTGCAGCAGCGCCTTCTGCATCTTCGGATCGATCTCTTCCAGCGCCTCCGCCGCAGTCTCCTCCGACAGGCTCGAGAACACCGCCTCGCGCTCCGCCGGCGCCAGGTCCTCCAGAATGTCCGCAATATCGGAAGGATGCAGCTTCGCCAGCCGTTCCTGCCCAATCTTCAGCCTCACCCGCCTCGCCGGATCGCGCTCGATCAAGTCCACGCACGCCCACGGAATCGCGCGCGTCCTGAACCGCTCCACAACCCCATCCACCGCCCTCACCGGAAGCCCCTTGAGCAGCCGCCGCAGAGCGCCGCGTTTGCCCACCTCGACCTCCACAATCAGCAGCCCCGCCGTCTCACCCGCACCCGGACCCGGCTCCCACGCCAGGTTTACGTCGTTCACCCGCACCACCTTGCGCCCGTCTACGTCGATAATCTGCTGATCCAGCAAGTCATAGTCCAACAGCAGAAAGTCGTGATGTTCCTTGTAGATCTCTGGCTTAGCCTTTGCCCGGAGCGGCGCATCGTTTGCTTCGGGCCACGCCACCTGCGCCACGGGCAGCAGCGTCTTCTTTACCTTGCCGCCATCATGGCGCCGCAGCACCAGCGCCGCTACGTGCGTCTGGTCCTTGGACACGTCCACCGCGAACTCATGCACCTGCCCGCAGTCCTTCCCCTCAGCGTCAAGGACGCTGCGCCCCACAAGCGAAGACACGCTCGTAGCCAGGCCGGTCGGAATGGTCAGCAGCTCATTCATCGCTTCCCCTAAACTACCCCATTGGACGCGCGAACTGCCGCTCATGTCGTTATCGTTGTTTGTTCTACCAGGATTGTTTGTCTCACCGGAGGGATCAGAGCGGTCTAGCGCGCAAGATGCTCACCCTCGACCACCGTCCCTTTCCTGTACTACAGGAGGGCTTACCCCCGCCGTCCGCGCAGGACCTTTAGCCCCGGCCCCGTGCATCACGCGAAGCGTCCCTCGCCGTCCGCGCAGCCCTATGCGTTCACCGGCTCCAGCACCTGGGCAAACTTCTTGCCCGTGCGCGCATTGTATGCCTCCTTGTGGAACGCATATCCCGCGATCAGCGGAAACGCGATCGTCGCCTCGGCAAACACCATCTGCTCATAGGTCAGATCGACCTTGCCCCAGCTCGATGCCTCCTTCAGCGTCGACCCCGACAGCGCACCATCGCGCGCATCGGCCACCGTAATCTGGATCGCGTACTTGTGCATCGACGCCTCGACACCCAGCACGTCCGCGGCGACCACAATGTCCTGCGCGAAGTTCTTCGGAACGCCGCCGCCGATCATCAGCAGCCCCGTCGTGGGGTTTGCAATCTTCAACTGCGTCAGCTCATAAAAATCCTTAACCGAGTCGATCGAGACCGTTGGCTTACCGCGCCGCGCATGCTGGTGCGCCACCAGCCCAAACCCCGCCGAGCAATCCGAGAACGCCGGGCAGAAGATCGGCACATCCTTCTCATACGCCGCCAGCACGATCGAGTCCGCATTGCCCTTCGCCGGCGTGCGGCCATTCTCCTTCAAATACTTGCCCATCTCGGCAATAAACTCCCGCGACGAATACGGCCGCGGCTCCAGCGAGTTCGTAATCTTCTCCGTCGTCTCGTCGCAGATCCTCAGCTCTTCCTCATCGATGAACGTGTCGTAGATGCGGTCGATCATCAACTCGCGCAGGTTCGCATCGCTGCCACCGTACTTGTACTCATCGCCCGCGATGTAGTGCTTGAACCCAAGCGCCTCAAAGAAGTCCTGGTCGACGATGTTCGCACCGGTCGAAACGATCGCATCGACCATGTTGTTGCGCACCAAATCAACGATGACCTTCTGCAAGCCAGCCGAGATCAGCGATCCCGCGAGGCACAGAATCACTCCGCACTCGGTATCGCGCAGCATCATCTCGTAGATATTCGCCGCCCGCGCCAGATCGCGCGAGCTATAGGCCATCGACGCCATGGCATCGACCAGCGCCACCACATTATGCTGCTTGATGTCGATGTGCTGAATAGGAGTCTTGAGAAGTTCTTTTTTCGTAGTCATATCGACTACAAGGATATCGCGTCCCGCCCAATTCCCAAGCGGCCATTCTGTGAATTTCCAGACCACCTCTCCATCCCGCGTCGCAACCGTCCCTGACCCCAAAGAACGATTCCCATCGCCCCCTTACAACGATCGACCGTCGCCCCCTTAGAATTGTCATCCTTCGCCGCAGGCGGAGGACCTGCTTCTCCCCGCACCCCCACCCACCCACTCCCTACAGCGCGCTCACCCCCGCCGCCGCCATCAACCACTGCAATCTCTTCATCACATCTCCCTTTAAGCTCGATCGAAATCTTCCCTCGTCTTCGCCTCTTATCGGCACTGCGCTCTGCGCGCCCGCAATCCGATCAACTGCCCCGCAATAAATGCCAGCAACGCCACCATCCGAAACCCGCTATTCCACGGATGATCGTTCACCACATACTGCGCCACGATGAAGCACAGGCAGGCAACCGACAACAACCGCACCTCGACACTCATCTTCGCCATGCGCCCATTCCGTTCCGTCTTCCTCTCAACCATCGCCTCGCTCATCCAATCTCCTCCCTCTATCAACCACAAATCCCCAGTGCCAACCGTCAACAAACCCGCATGACATTCGTCACACCGCCACCCTCTACTCCTTACTCCTTACCCTCTATTTCCTGTCCTCAAAAATCTCCTCGATCCCCAACCCAAACAGCCGCGCAATCCGGAACGCCAGCGGCAGCGACGGATCATACTTCCCCGTCTCAATCGCATTCACACTCTGCCGCGACACCTCCAGCTTCTCCGCCAGGTCCGCCTGCGACCACCCCCGCTCAGCCCGCAACACCCGCAATCGGTTAGTCAACGTCCTGCACCCGATTCGCCACCTTGTACGTCACCTTCGCCACCGTCATGCACACAAAGAACACCCAGAACCCAAGGAACGGCGGCAGATGCCCCTTCCATCCAAAGATCCACAGAAACCCACCCAGCAAGCTCACCGACACAGCGCCGGCCGCGCCCCACAACAGGCACCGGATCATCACATCACGCTTGTACTCATCGGTCTCATCGCGAAGGTATCGACCCATCACTGCAATCACACCCCCAATCGGCAGCACCGGCAGCGCCGCCAGCAGCCATGCCCACTTCTCCCCGGTCAGCCACCACAGGTGCGCCGCAAAGCACCCGAAGTAGATCACGAAGTACACCAGTACCAACTTCCTGCTATCCCGTTTGAACCGCTTCGCAGCCGCCGTCATCATCGTCCGCCTCCTCACTTCAGTGTCAAGCAGACTTTACGACAAGCGTCCTTGTCATGTCAAGCACCCTTGTCAATTATTCTTCGCGCACAGAATGAGACACCCGAAACCGGGCTATAACCATCGATTTGCAACCCGAAACTGGGTTGAATCAACGCGAATTGATACGCTTGTAAGAACCATGAACGTCAACTTCGCCGAGCGCGCGCACAACCACAACTGGAAGCTCGACCCCATCGTGCGCTCGCTGCTCGACACCGACTTCTACAAGCTGCTGATGCTGCAGTTCATCTGGAAGAACTTCCCCACCACGCACGTCACCAGCGAGATATACAACCGCACCGTCCGCGTCCGCCTCGCCGACCGCATCTCCGCCGCCGCGCTCCGCGATCAGATGGAGCACCTCCGCGGCCTGCATTTCCGCCGTTCCGAACTCATCTGGCTCGCCGGCAACACCTTCTACGGCGTCCGCCAGATCTTCTCCCCTGAGTTCCTCGACTGGCTCGAGCACGGCTTCCACCTCTCCGACTACGAGATCACAGAGTCCCGCGACCCGCGCACGAACCAGCCCGACGGCCAGCTCTCCATCACCTTCTCCGGCCTCTGGACCGAGGTCACCATGTGGGAGGTCTACTCCCTCGCCATCGTCAGCGAGATGAAGACCCGCGCCGCCCTCGCCACCCTCAACGAGCTCGAGCTCGACGTCCTCTACGCCCGCGCCAAGACCCGCCTCTGGGACAAGATCGAGCTTCTCCGCCACGTCGAAGGCCTTCGCATCTCCGACTTCGGCACCCGCCGCCGCCACAGCTTCCTCTGGCAGGAGTACTGCGTTCAGGCGCTCGCCACCACGCTCAACACACATCACACCGAAAGATTTTCCGGCACCTCCAACACCGCCCTCGCCTACAAGCACGATCTCGAAGCCATCGGCACCAATGCCCACGAGCTCCCAATGGCAATGGCGGCGATGGCCTCGCGCGGCTCCGACGCCGACCTTCGCGCCTCACAGTACAAGGTGCTCGAACTCTGGGCGCGCAGCTACGGCAACGAGTTGCTCATCACCCTGCCGGACACCTTCGGCACCACGCAGTTTCTCGAAGGCGCACCCGACTGGGTTGCCAGATGGACCGGCGAGCGCGTCGACTCCAAAGATCCCTTCATCGCTGGCGACGAATACATCGCCTGGCTTCTGCAACGCGGCCAGGACCCGCACACCAAGCTCCTCATCGCCTCCGACGGCCTCGACGCCTCCACCATCGTGCAACTCCACGCCCACTTCAATGGCCGCATCCGCTTCTCCGCCGGCTGGGGAACGCTCCTCACCAACGACTTCCGCGACTGCCACCCCCGCGGCCCAGCTGAGGGGCAGGACACCTTCGATCCCATCAGCCTCGTCTGCAAACTCACCAGCGCCGACGGCATCCCCACCGTCAAACTCTCCGACAACCCCCTCAAGGCCACCGGCCCCGCCGACGCCATCGCACGCTACCGCCGCGCCTTCAACAGCCCCGCCCTCGCCGCAGTCCCCGTCATCGTATAGAGATTAGCCCGTCAAGAACCGAAGCTTGATGAGAAACAAGTCTCAGACATATGCTTCATGAGTTCTGACCGTGCGAACCGTGTTTGATCCGCTCGAGCGTGTCCCGTGCCCTTACATAATCGATTCGCGCACGAACTGCAGCGCCACTATCTGATTGCCGATGATTTCGGGGGGCCGGCGAAGGGCAAGGTCAATGGATTGGGCGGCTATGAGCGGCCGAATTTCATGGTTCCGCGCCTAGGGCAGTTGGGATGAGTTGAACGCGCAGTTGGAAAGGCGTGCAACAAGCGGCCGGGAGCGGCGGTTGCGCGGACATCACCTGAAGGCGTTTGCGGCTGCCATCCTGTGCCCATCTCGACGGTCTCCGCAACGGCATACTACAGTTGATCGATCATGGGGATGGCTGCCACACCCGTACAGCCCCCTCGAGAGCTTGTGCGACCGAGGCTTCCAGCTTCGCATAGCCGAACTCGTGGCCCATTTGGATCAGGGCCACGACGGCCGGGGTTCCGCCGTAGCTGCCCTCCATTATCGTTAAGGCCCCTCAACGCAAACTGCAGCAGAGTTCTACCGCGGCCGCTCAAGCCTAAATTTTAGCGAGACGTGCAGATTGGCCCGCGAATTGCCTGCAGTGAAAGCATGGCCAGAACTCAAAAAATAACGAAACCTGGTCGCCAATGCATTGGTTTTAGCGGTAAGCTAGGCAACAACCGTTTTGTGACACTAAAACAATGTGGGCTGCCTAGCAACAGCCATATTAGGCGGTGCATCTTACTGAAGTGCTGGACGTTGATTGTCTCTTTCGGCCGTTGCCCAAAGGGGGTGTGGATACCACCTGCGGGTTGAGTTTGTATGCGGATGCCAACAATCGCGGGGCTAAGTGCGACTCAATTTGTGTCATCGTATTCTCGAGGTATCGCTATGCGATCTGACGTCCCGAATAGCCGCGGCGAACTGACACCTGAGTCTCCTCTTTCAGAAGCGAGCATATTGTTCAACGGAAATCCTCTAGCGATCTGGATATATGACGTAAACTCGCTCGAGCTTCTTGATGCTAATGAGAGTGCACTCTCTCAATACGGGTATGCACGGGAGGACTTTCTCCAACTCACCCTTACCGATATCGTTCTGCCAGAGCAGCAGGCCCGAGAGAGTGAGCAGCCTCGAGGCGGGCACCACTATGCGAATATCGTACACAGCCATTTGAAGAGCGATGGCACCCATATAGAAGTGGCTATACGGTCAAATGACGTCGTATATCGGGGCAGGCAGTGTAAGCTCGTAATCGCCGAAGATGTAACGGAGCGTCGTAATATCGATGCTGAGCTCCTTCAGATGGCTCAGCACGATGCGCTTACAGGTTTACCGAACCGCGCGCTGCTGAGCGACCGGATGACCCAGGCACTCACTTCAGCCCAAAGACTGAAGCATAAAACGGCGGTAGTTTCCATTGATCTGGACAACTTTAAGAAAATCAACGATTGGTACGGCCATGCGATCGGGGATGCCTATCTGAAGCATGTTGCTGGATTGCTAACTAGTCGACTGCGCGGAATGGACACTGTCGCGCGAATGGGTGGGGACGAATTTGCTATCGTTTTAGGTGAAATCGGTACCGTGGAGTCGGCTGGACTTGTAGGGAAGATGCTTTTAAAGGCATTGAACAAGCCGACCATCATTGGTGGTTACACTATTCAGCCGCGTGGAAGCCTGGGTATTGCGGTATATCCAGATCACGGCGCAGATATGGACGAGGTTTGGCGTTGCGCCGACGCTGCCATGTACCGAGCGAAACGCGCTGGAGGAAATCGTTACATTGTCGCTGGTCTCGATCCTTGCACCCCAGCTGATGATATTGCCGCGCTCGACATGCACTTACGCGACATCTTGGACAAAGAGCGCCTGCTGCTGCATTATCAACTTCAGTACTCCCCTAATGACAAGCTTCGCGGAATGGAGGCGTTTCTTCGGCTTCCGGATACAGGCCATGGTTATATAAGCCCTGATCGATTCCTTGCACGAGCAGAAGATAACGGCATGATTTACCCTATCGGCCGATGTGTAGTGGAAGAAGTGTGTCGTCAGCTCGATCAATGGAATAAAGTAACTGTATCTCCAATACGTGTAGCAGTGAATATTTCGCCATCGCAATTAATGCGAAAGGAATTTGCTTCGGAGGTTGCAGCCTCTCTTTCGAAATGGGGCATCGATCCAGCGTGCCTGGAGATGGAAATTACTGAAAGTGCGTTATTGAATTTCGATGAGATCAGTGTCGGAATGCGGAAGCTCTACGCAATGGGGATTCGTTTTGCTGTCGATGACTTCGGCACCGGCTATTCATCTCTTCAGCATCTCCATCGCTTACCAATATCCACCGTAAAAATAGATCGCTCCTTTGTGCAGCGTCTGTGTGATTCTTCCGGCAGCTATCCGATCGTCAAAGCTATCATCGCGGTGGGCCATAGCATGAAGATGGAAGTAATTGCAGCGGGTGTGGAGCACGAAGAACAGAGACTTATTCTCGAGCGGCTCGGATGCGACGGAATGCAAGGCTATTTGTTTGCAAAGCCTGCTTGTCCGGAAGAGATAACGAGAATCATTGGCGCAGCTCACAAAGACGCACAACCCACGCACAGGATAGATCCCCACTCAATTCGGCGGCCTATTTCGACTCTCCCTTCCAGGTCTCTGACCGCTTAGAACAAGGATGTTTTGTAGGCACAACTTCCTTCGGGCATTTCGCCGGGTGAATGAGTTTAGGCGCCAAACTTCTTTGCGATCGCCAGACGGTCGTCGTCGAGGTCAATCACGATGATCTCCGCCGGCGAATAAAACTGCGCTGTCAGGAGTACCGCTAGGCCGACAGGGCCTGTGCCAACAATGGCGATCGTGTCTCCGGGCTTGACGTTGCCTTGGAGTACGCCGCACTCGAATCCGGTAGGCAGGGCGTCGCTCAGCATCACCATGGCTTCTTCATTGCCATCTTTGGGGACGTGATAGAGGCATCCGTCGGCGTACGGGATGCGGACGTACTCGGCCTGCGTGCCGTTGATGAGGTTGCCTAAGATCCAGCCGCCGTTCCTGCAATGAGAGAGCATTCCTTTTCTACAGAAGTCGCACTTCATGCACGCCGTGACACAGGAGATGATGACCTTGTCGCCGACTTTAAATCCGGTGACGCCGGTTCCTATCTTCTCGATCACACCAATGCCTTCGTGCCCGAGGATGCGGGCATCCGTGACAGTGGGAAGGTCGCCCTTGAGGATGTGCAGGTCAGTGCCGCAGATCGTGGTCATGGTGATCCGCACGAGGGCATCTTCTGCATGCTGAATAGTGGGGTGGGGCTGATCCTCCCACGAAGGCCTTCCATGGCCCTTACCGGATGTCCGGTAGACCAGCGCTTTCATTGTTCAAGTAGACTTCCTGGAAGATGGTTCGGCCTTCGGTTAAAGCGTAGCGACTGTCATGATCCATACCTCATTTGTTGCTTGTTGTTCCACATTTCAAATCGAGAGGGCGTGCAGGTAAGCGCTTCGAGAGAGAAAGCGTAGGCGTTCAACCG
>PLHC01000053.1 GCA_003138795.1 Granulicella sp.
CGTAGTCGAGTACATCCGCACGTTACAAAAATAATAGCGACTAAATATCAGACCGATTAAAGAAGAAATGGCTTCGGCCATTTCTTTTTTAATTGGTCTGAACCGCACATGCCTGATAGGTGGGACGATTAGCAGCGCCGCTGCCCTCGCTTGCTTGGCTTCTGTGTTGTGGAGTTCTGGGCAGTATCTTCGATCTGCTCATCGGGCCAGCGGCGGTCCGAGCGTTTCACGGTTATCCCAGACGCTATCGCAGAAGTTGCATATTTATGGGCCTTCTGCACGTTTCTGGCCAGTCAGAATGTGAAATTGATTGACTGTGCTCCGGCCAAAACCTGTTGGCACCCACTTTTTCTTCAGCCGCGACCAGCAAACAGGCTGAAAAGTTCCCTGGTATCAGCCATGTTTGACCTATTGCTTTATGAAGAAGTTCTACTTGATGATTTAGTTGTGTCACTGCCTCATTCGGATAATGGTGGTGCCACCGGTTTTCAGGGGGGAGGCCTCAGTTTGCTGGCTGTTCAGGCTTGATTCCCTCGAATGAAAAGAACCCTTTCAATTCTGTTTTGATAACTGAATCATTCTCGAAAACCATTTTCTTCACGGCGGTCACATGAGTTCGAAACCCGTCGGGTCGCCAATCAATTCAACAACTCACCTTCCTTTTGGCCTGCACGATTGTGCATGTCGCTGACGTTCATGTCCGAGAGTGGCGTACTGCCTCGGTCACGCGCCCTCACGCGGGGACGGCGGTGCACAGGGTGTGCGGGCAGCTAAAGTCTTGCGCGAAGCCTTAGTGAATCGTCAGCACCGGACAGTGAGCTTGAGCCAGCACTTCCAGGGAAACCCCGCGCTCCACATGCGTCAACCAGAAGGATGATCTCCGCGCCCCGAGCACGATGAGGTCCGCATTCACCTCTGCAGCCAGGGCCAGGATGGCGTTAGCGGGGTCTCCCTCACCGATCGTCAACTCGCACCCATACGCACCGAGCGAAGATTTAGAGATTTGTCGCTCGAGGGCTTCTCGGACATCTCCTTCTGCCGAGACGGCAGTCTTGGAGTGATCCGTTCTAGGCGCCATCACGTGGCAGGCATACAACCGTGCACCATCATGTGCAGCAAACGAAAGCGCGCAGTCGGCCGCCTTTTCGGCTTCTGGAGAGAAATCTGTCCCATATACGATTCGCCGGAAGGACAACGGGCCGTCGGCAGCCGATTCGACGTGAGGACCAATCGTCAAGACCGGTCGGGCTGAATGACGAATGAGTTTTTCGACGGTCGAGCCTGCGAACACCCGTTTCAGCTGCGCCTTCGACCGCGTCGCAGCGATTATCAGGTCTGCTCTGTCTGCCTCCGCTACCTTCAGAAGACCGGTCCATGCAGGACAATCGCAGGAAAGCGACGTCGTCGTCTTGATCCCAGAGCTGGAGAACGCTGTCGTCAATGCTTGGAGACGACCGGCGCGGTTCGCAAGTCTATCGCTCAGCGTGCGCAACCGTGGTTCATCATCATCGAGGAAGATATCCGCGTCGAAGACATGAACAATTTCGACCATTGCCGAGAAGCTTAGGGCCAGAGCACGTGCATATGAAGTGGCTCTCTCCGCAACCGGCGAAAAATCCGTACCAAATAAAATTCTCTTCAAAGATTTGCAACTGCGCTCAGCGATTGTCGGCATGGCATTCCTTCTGCGGCGAGGTGTATGCCCACCGCTGCCATGTTGATTGGAATTTTCTATCCGATGCAAGTATGTGATTTCAGTCACTCGGCCTATGCTTCGACATGCGGCAAGTCTACCCAAGCCATCTAGCGGCAAGCGGATCCTTTAGCGGCAAGTTCAGTTTCGGTGACATCACCGGTCTGTAGTTTTGCCTGCAGGAACGCAGGTCGATTCGTGTCGGTTTCGCGGAGTATAATTGCGATCAAAGCGGGAGTAGCTCAATGGTAGAGTAGCGGCTTCCCAAGCCGTTGGTTGCGGGTTCGATCCCCGTCTCCCGCTCCAAATGTTCCCCCCTCCGAAGCAGATTCCAAATCTCAAATCTTCTTGTAGGCCAGTAAGAACCTTACTGCCCATGCTGTCTAAAAATATTGCGAAATATGGGCAGTATATGCAAAGGATGCGATGCGTGCGCTCCATTTCGATTCTCGTATCATCTTTAAAATGAATAGAATATGCGGAATGGGCTGATCTAAAAGGGCTAGAGGGGAGGGTGCGTCAGCCTCCCAATCTGAATGTCGCGGGTTCGATCCGCAGCTCCCGCTCCAATCATTGAGGCCACAAGAACAAAGGCCGCGCTCCTCAGTGCGGCCTTTGTTCTTGCCTCTGACGATCTACTTAGTGCTTGCGGTCTGCGTCTTCTGCTGCGTGGGCAGGGTGTGGTTCTCCAGCGCCAGCGCTTCCGGCATGAACGTCAGCGCCTTGTTGACCTGCGGATCCCACTCGGTGATCACCTGGCTGCCGACCTGCTCTCCAAACCGTGACGTAAACAGCTCGGCCTTGATGCGCACCCTTACCCAATCGAGGTTGTCCGCAAACTCTTTGTCGGTGAATTCGATCTTCTGCGACTTCAGATAGTCCTTGAACTGTTGCTGCATCGCGTCGTCCACCACCAGGTCTTTGTTGACGGTGTGGTCGGCGAGATAGTGTTTGCTGAAATCGAAGAACGCATAGTGCATCAGCATCACCTCTTCGAAGTGATTGGTCTTCACCTCAGGAATCTTCTCGTCCGGCGTAATGCCGCCGCCGCCAAACACCGTGCGTCCGGAGTCGGTCAGCTTCACCTCTTTATTGGTGTCATTGGCCGGCAGCGCGTGGGCGCGCACGTAATAGTAGTCATACAGCGAAACACCGTTGTAATTGCGCTGGATCAACCGGCCCGACGGCGTGTAGTAGTGGTACGTCGTCAGCGCAAGACCGCTGTTCTCCGAGATCGGGAACACCGTCTGCACCAGACCTTTACCGAACGTCGTCTCTCCGACGATCAGCGCGCGATCATGATCCTGCAACGCGCCCGACACGATCTCCGCCGCTGAAGCCGTATTGCGATTCACCAGCACCACGATCGGATACTTCGCATCCGACCCAGTCGGTGCCGTATACACCTGGTCCGGGAAGACGCCCTTACGCGCCCGCTGCGAGACCACGATCTGGCCCTTCTGCAGGAACTTGTCGGATACATTGACAGCCTCATTCAGCAGGCCACCGGGATTGGCGCGCAGATCGATCAGCAGCCCCTGCAGGTTGGGCCCAAACTTATCCAACGCCCCCTGCACCTCATGCGAGGTCGTCTCCATGAAGTTCGTGATGTGGATATACCCAATGCCCGGCCGGATCATGAACGCAACATCCACAGAGTACTGAGGAATCTCATCGCGAATCAGGTCGAACGTCAGCGGCTTGGCCGAGCCCTCGCGTCCCATCGTCACCGCAACATGCGTCCCGCGTGGCCCCTTCAACAGGGAAGCCACCGCAGCCGAGTCCATATTCTCCGTCGACTTGCCATCCACCGCGAGAATCACATCGCCCGGATGGATACCCGCCCGATACGCCGGTGTTCCCTCCATCGGCGCCACAACCACAATCTTATTGTTCTGCGGCTGAATCCGCATGCCTACGCCGTAGTACTTGCCGCGCTGGTCCTCGCGCATCTGCGCGTAGCTCTTCGGATCGTAGAAATTCGAATGTGGATCGAGCACATGCAGCATGCCCGGAATCGCCCCATCGTAGATCGCCTTGTCCACCTTGTCGGTGTTCAGTTTGTCGGCGTAGTTCTTCTCCACCAACGCGTAGACGTCCGTGAACTGCTTCATCGAGTCGCGCAGCGTCGACTCATCCGTGGCCGACTGCGCAGCAACCCTGCCACCGATAAGCGAGCCCGTAAACCCACAGGCTGCAAGAAAGATCGTTGCTGAAAATAGTGCGCGACGTGTATGGGAAGCCATAATGTAGTGGAAGAACCTCGGTGGAAACAGCCGGCCAACCTGCGTGATTGCAGCCTCTTCCGGTTGGACGGAGTATAGCATCGCGGCGTTAGCCTGCACCTCCTATGGCCGCTAGCCTAAGGCGGCTGGCAGTCGCCCGTCGCCCGGCCCCCACAGGAACGTTTGCACGGGTAGAATGGGATTGCCAGATAACCTCTACCCGGCCGCGCGGTCAAATCCTCATCAGGCCGCAGGGCAGCACCCCTGCACGGGCGGATCTGCATAAGGAACGGATGACCGAGAAGCTAACACGCATCAACCTCCAGGGCCGGTTCACGACAGCGACCAGCATCGTAGCCGCCTTTGTTCTCTCCGCGGCAGCGGCAGCCGGTTCAGCTGCGCTGGCACAGGCGCCGCAACCCAGCTTTCCCGTCCCTGGCGGAGGGTTCTCGCCGGCTTCGGCGCTGCAGATCCCAACCCTGCCGGAGCCACCAGCCATCACCCCCAACGGCAGCGTCGTAGAGGACGTCATCGCTCGCGTCAATGACCAGATCATCACGCGCACTGAGTACCAGGCCGCCGAAGATCAGCTCCTGCAGGAGGCGCGCCAGCAGAACCTCTCCGAGGCCGACCTCGAGGACCGCCTCCATGATCTCCTCCGCGACATGATCGACGAGCAACTCCTGCTCTCCAAAGGCAAGGAACTCGGCATCACCGGCGACGCCGAGACCATGCACGAGCTCGACGACATCCGCAAGAAAAACAACCTTGCCACCATGGAGGAGCTCCAGAAGGCCGCCGCTCAGCAGGGCGTCTCCTTTGAGGATTTCAAGCAGCACATCCGCGATCAGATCATCCGGCAGCAGGTCGTGCGCGATGAAGTGGGTCGCCATCTCAACATGACCCACGCTGATGAGCAGGCTTACTACACCGCACATGCTCAGGAGTTCACCGTCCCCGAGCAGGTGCATCTCAGCGAGATCCTGATCCCCACCCCCGAAAATGCGAGCGAAGCCGACATCGCCGCGGCCCAGGCCAAGGCCGATGAACTCTCCGCCAAGCTGACGTCCGGCGCCAACTTCGCCGAGTTGGCGAAGACCTCGTCAGGCGGACCCACCGCCTCCGCTGGCGGGGATCTCGGCGACTTCAAGCGCGGCACCCTCGGCGACATCCTCGAGAAGGCGACCTTCCCGCTTCCCGTTGGAGCCAATACCGCTCCCATCCGTACCCGCCAGGGCTTTGTCATCCTGCACGTCGATACCCATCCGGCCGCCGGCGTTCCACCCCTCGCCAGCGTCGAAGAGAAAGTCCAGGAGGCTCTGTACTTCCAGCAACTCCAGCCGGCCCTGCGCACCTATCTCACTAAGGCGCGCGAAGACGCATATGTTGAAATCGCTCCCGGCTTCGTCGATGCGGGATCGCCGCACAGGCAGACCAAGGCCACAGACATCGCCTATACCGCCTACAAGGCTCCCGCGCTCAAGAAGAAGGTCAGGGCCAAGCAGCGCGTCGAGCAGGAGAAGGCCAACAAGGCCCAGGCTGAACTCGCAGCCGCCCGTGAGCGCCTTGCTGAAAAGGAAGCTGCGAAGGCCGCACAGGGTGAGCAGACGTCCGTCCTCAGAAAGGCCAACAAGCCGTTCAAGCCCAGCAAGGTCCGCCGCGAGAAGATCCGCTACGGTCAGGCTCCGCAGAAGTCTCTGCCTAGCGGAACCGCCGAGACCACGGCTGTAGCCTCCATCGGAGCTCCGATCAGCGGCCAGGCCCCCGGTGTTGCCATGGCGCCCACCGAGTCGGTCACCTCCATCTCCACGGGCACGGGCGCCGATGCGGACGCTGATCTGCTTGCCGCCAAGGATGGCACGCACAAGAGGACACGCTTCTCCGCACACGAGAGCGAGGCCCAGGCGACTGAGGCCAAGGCCAAACTGGCGAAGGCCGAGGCTAAGGCGACCACTCGTCCCATAGCCGAGACCCCCGTCGAGGACGCCACAGAAAAGCATCAGGCTGCGCCCCTCGGTCTCAACGGCGACACGACTAGGAAGCCAAAGAAGCCCAGGCGCAGGAAGGGTGAGGTCAAAGAACGTATGCAGGAGAAGATCAAGCCAATCGAGACCCCGGCTCCCGTCGCGCCGACTGTAAATCCTGACCTCGCCGCGCCTTCAACCGGACCCTCCTCCTCCACCGTCGCACCGCCGCAGTAGAACGCAGAAAGTCTTCCCCATCTCAGCGAGGGCCGAAAGGCCCTCGCTGTCGTATTCTTGGCTTTAGCCATGAAAGACTTCTACATCGCCGACGCAGCCCGTTTTGAGAACCAGCCCATCACCAGCTACTTTTGCCTGGCTTCGATCAGTGCCCGCAACCGCAAGGGTGGCGGTCAATATCTCGCGCTCACCCTCTCCGACAAAACCGGCCAGTTCGAAGCCCGCATGTGGGACGACATCGCCGGCGTCCTCCAAACCTGCTCCAGCGGCGGCTACGTCAAAGTGCAGGGCCAGGTCTCGAAGTACCAGGGAAAGTTCCAGGTCACCGTCTCCAAGATGCGCTCGGTCGCTGACTCCGAGATCGACACCGCCGACTTCATCCCCACCACCCAGTACGACATTGCCGCCATGAACACCGAGTTGCGCAGCTACGTCGACGCCTTCCGCAACCCGGATCTCCGCGCCCTCGTCCTCAGTTTCCTCGACGACCCACTGGTGGGCGCAGCCTTCCTCGAAGCCCCCGCAGCCAAGCGCCTTCACCATGCCTGGATCGGAGGACTCCTCGAGCACGTCCTTTCGCTGGTCCGTGTCTGCCTCGCCACCGTACCCTTCTATCCCGAGGTCGACCCCGACCTGCTCCTCACCGGCGCCATCCTCCATGACATCGGCAAAGTCCGCGAGCTCTCCTGGCGCTCCAGCTTCGACTACACGCTCGAAGGCCAACTCATCGGCCACATCTCCATTGCGCAGGGCATGCTACACGAAAAGATCGCAGCCCTCGATGCTCAGGCGATCGCTGCCAACCCAGCCGCGCCCGCACTCTTTCCACAGCCCCTCCGCCTGCTCGTCGAGCACATGCTCCTCGCGCACCACGGCAAGCTGGAGTTCGGCAGCCCCAAGCTCCCCATGACGCCCGAGGCGATGCTTCTCAGCGCCCTCGACGACCTCGAGGCCAAGTTCCAGACCCTGCGCAACGAGTTCGCCGCAGCCGCCACCGCCGGCCGCTCCGCCTCCGAGCCCACCGACTGGGTCCGCTCCATGGAACGCCCGCTCTTCAACTCCCGCGCCTACCTCCAAGCCACGCTCCCCACCAAACCCGACAGCGAGTAACAACCAACCAACTCCCGCCGTCCGCGCTGGACCTTTATAATCAATTATTCATGCTCCGTTTCTCTACAGCCGGCGAAAGCCACGGTGAATCCCTCGTAGCGCTCATCAGCGGTCTTCCGGCGGGTGTTCCCGTCGATCAGGCCTTTCTCGACCACGAGCTCTGGCGCCGCCAGCAGGGCTACGGTCGCGGCGGCCGTATGCGCATCGAGCGCGACACCGCCCACATTCTCTCCGGCGTTCGCCACGGCAAGACCATCGG
>PLHC01000139.1 GCA_003138795.1 Granulicella sp.
AAATGCAATTCCCCTGCGGGAAAAGAAGAGTTCTATGAAACCCTCCGCTACTACAGTTACAGTCGTCAGATCGAGCTCACCGGTGTGAAGCTTGAACTCAATTGCCCCGTCAGCGCGCAGGATCTGATCGCGGGCGGCTACGCGCACATCGTTCTGGCCACCGGAGTAACGCCGCGCACGCCTGCTATCGAGGGGATCGATCATCCAAAGGTTCATCGCTACCTCGACGTGCTGCAAGACAAATGCGCGGTGGGCGATACGGTAGCCGTGATCGGCGCCGGGGGCATTGGCTTCGATGTGGCCGAGTTCCTGCTGCACAAGGGCCAAAGCTCCAGCCTGAACGCAGCCAATTTCTTCGCTGAGTGGGGCGTGGATACGAATTACCGCGAACGCGGCGGACTACGCCCGGTTCAGCATGAAAAGGCTAGACGTAAAATCTTCCTGTTGCAGCGCAAAGCCAGCAAGGTCGGAGACGGTCTGGGCAAGACCACCGGCTGGATTCACCGCACATCCCTGAAGAACCAGCAGGTGGAGATGATTGCGGGGGTGACCTACCGCAAGGTGGACAACACGGGTCTCCACATAACGGTAGGCGAGAGCGAGTCCATCATCGCCGCCGACACTATTGTATTGTGTGCCGGGCAGGAGCCGCAGCGTGAATTGCAGGCTGAACTGCTTGTTGCGGGGTGTTCGGTGCACCTGATCGGCGGCGCCGACAAGACGTCTGAACTCGATGCCAAGGGCGCCATCAAGCAAGGCACAGAACTCGCCGCAGCCCTTTGACCACCCACTACCAGAGAGCTAATCATGAATCTATGCAATCGACTCCCACCATTTCGTGCTGCTTCCCAGAAGTGGCACGAGATGGTCGACCAGCGCGATCTGAGCGGCATCAATACCCTGTTGCATCCCAACGCGGAAGACGGTCGAGGCATAGTGCTGGAGTTCGCCGCTGAGGTCGGCGACAAGGCGCTCAAAGGGATTCACTTGATTGATTTCGACCATGAAGGCCTAATCATCGAGCTCGAAGTCATGGTGCGCCCATGAGCGGATTGCAGGAGTTGGGCGCAGAAATGGGATGGCGCCTTCGCGCCTACCTACCCTCGTACGAGTCCGGCAAGGTAATCTAATTCGGGCGAATCAGCCCCAACATAGAAGGGTGCAACATGACTTTCGAGACTTTATCTGTCAGCTTAGAGCACAACATCGCCGTTGTGCGCCTGAATCGTCCTGAAAAGGCAAATGCAATGAACCTGGTCATGTGGCAGGAAATTCGACAGGCCTTCCAATGGGTGGACGCCACCCCCGCGGCGCGGGTGGCCATTCTCGAAGCCGAAGGAAAGACTTTTACCTCGGGTATCGACCTGCAGATGATGATGGGTCTGAGATCGCAAATCCAAAATGAGTGCGACGGTCGCACGCGCGAAGAGTTACGCCGCTTAATTCTCGATTTGCAGGACTCGCTGACCAGCCTGGAACGTTGCCGCAAACCTGTGCTGGCCGCCATCCATGGAGCCTGTGTAGGGGGAGGTGTCGATTTGATTACTTGCGCTGACATGCGCTATTGCTCGAGCGACGCCTATTTCACTATCAAGGAAATCGATATCGGCATGACTGCGGATGTGGGTACGCTGCAACGTTTGCCAAAGCTCATAGGCGAAGGCATGGCGCGTGAACTGGCTTACACCGCGCGCAAGGTCAATGCCGCCGAAGCGCGAGAAATTCGCTTGGTCAACCGCGTTTTTGAATCGCGCGAAGATCTGCGCGCTGGCGTACTGGAGATCGCCGCCAGCATCGCTGCGAAGTCTCCGCTCGCCATTCGCGGTACGAAGGAGATGATCAGTTACGCGCGCGACCACTCGGTGGCGGACGGTCTCAACTACATTGCTACTTGGAATGCGGCGATGTTGATGTCCAATGATCTGCAAGAGGCCATGATGGCCAACATGGGCAAGCGCGCCGCCGAATTCAAGGACTAAGCGCCATGAGCATTGGAGATCTAGTCAAGCGTTCAACTCGCGGCGTTGACTGGATCTACCTCTGCCTGCGTCTTTTTCTGTTCTCCAATGATCTCGAAACGAACAACGCAGGAACAGAAGTCGCACTCGGCCTCGTTCACCCCTTTTGAGACATCCGACACTGGAAAGGTGCGCAAGCACTCCGAGCATGTAACCGCGAAGGTGCCCCTGTCGTTTTTCACCGAGACGGCAGCCTGATTCGGCCTACAACTCAAACCCAATTAGTGAGCGATAAACTGGCCCCCTATCGTCCACAAAACTTTCCACCCTCTTTTTCGGGATAGCAGCCAACCAAACACTAGAGGTCTGCATCGACATTATCACCGATGTTTACCGCACGATGGAATGCCTAGAGTCTCTTGCTACTCCTTCATTAATTGGTGCGTCGGGTGTGAGGGTATAGAAATGCAAATAGGAACGCGCAGGCTTCGTATCACCGGGTTCTTGGCGGCATTACTGTTCGTGGGAATGACAGGATGCGGAAAAGAAACAGTAACTTCAATTCCACCTGTGGCGAGTGCCATCACTCCGACACCTAGTGCTATAAATGTGCCAATCAATGTGGTCATCGCCGCGGGTTTCAGCGAGTCGATGAATCCAGCCACGATCAATCCCACCACCTTTACGCTGGTAGGGCCAAGCGGCCCCGTAGCCCCCCTAGCTGTCGGCGGCGTCACCTATAACGCTACTGGTTCCATTGCCACGTTCACACCTGCCGCGAATCTCGCCTACAACACCCCCTACACGGCCACAATCACAACCGGAGCTGCGAACACGCTCGGGATTGAGACAGCCAGCAATTATTCCTGGACATTCACTACGATTACTCCCGCGCCGACCGTAACAGCTATGGCTCCAACCCCTGGAGCCACGAGTGTACCTATCAATCAGGTACTTTCTGCTAAGTTCAGCGAGGCGATGAATCCAAACACGATCAATTCCACCACCTTTACGCTGGTAGGGCCAAATGGACCCGTAACCCCCCTAGCTATCACCGGCGTCACCTACAACACTACTACTTTCGTTGCCACGTTCACACCTGCCGCGAATCTCGCGTACGGCGCATATATAGCCACAATAAGCACTGGTGCTCAGGATCTGGCCGGTACGGGGTTGGCCACCAATTACACCTGGTCTTTTACAACGATTGATGGCCCATACGTGGTATCCACGGTCCCCGTGAATGGAGCGACAGGTGTACCCATCAATCAGGCGCTGACCGCGACTTTCAATGAAGCCGTCACCTGCCCGACTCCCGCAACAGACTTCCTGGTTACAGGTCCAGGTACGACTCATGTTGCTGGAAGCGTTACCTGCACAGGCAATGTTGCGACCTTTACCCCAAATCACTCTCTGGCCTTCAGCACCCTCTACACGGCCACCATCACAACCGGGCTTACCAATGCTGTCGGCACTCCAATGTCCAGCAATTACGTGTGGAGCTTCATTACAGTTCCTGCCACGAGTGCACCTATGGTCATCTCCACCGTGCCTGCCAACCTGGCTGTGAACGTGTCCACCAACCAGGCCATCCTTGCAACCTTCAGTGAGGCAATGACCGCTACCACGATTAAGAAGGCAACCTTTACGCTGGCAGGGCCGGGTACGACTGCCGTAACAGGAACAGTAACGTACGACGCCTCTGGCAGCGTCGCGACCTTCACCCCAGCAACCGCTCTGGCCAACAGCACCTTATATACGGCCACCATCACCACCGGCGTCACGGGGCTGTCAGGCACTGCGATGGCCAGCAATTATGTCTGGACCTTCACCACGGCCGCCGCGTCGAATACCACACCACCTACGGTCATTTCGACTATTCCTCTAAACCTGGCTACAAATGTGCCGTTGAATCAGATAGTCAGCGCATCCTTCAGCAAGGCGATGAACCCAGCCACGATCAACTCGACAAACTTCACTCTGCAAGCTGCAGCTGGGGGTAATGTAGCAGGGCTGGTTGCATACGCTGCCGTTGGAAATACCCTGGTGTTCACGCCGTCAGCCAATCTCGTAGCCAGCACCCAGTACAGAGCCACCATCACCACCGGGGTTACGGACCTGTCAGGCAATGCGTCGGTCACCGCCTACACCTGGACGTTTACTACCGGCACCGCGGCAAACACAATACAGCCGGAGATCGTATCCACGTTCCCTGCAAATGCAGCGACGGATGTACCCCTCAATCAGGCTGTGAGTGCAACGTTCAACGAGGCGATGAACCCGCTGACGATCAGTACCTCAACCTTTACGCTGACCGGACCCGGCTCGGCTTCCATAACAGGAACCGTGTCCTATGATGCGATCAACTTTATTGCCACCCTCACGCCCAGCGCACCGCTTATCGCCAACAAAACCTACACCGCAACGATAATCGGAGCAACGGACACTACAGGCAATGCGCTGGGAACCACCGGCGGCGCACCGAATCCCTGGATGTTTACAACCGGAACAGCAGTAGGCACATCGCCGGTGGTCCTCGGACCAACCATCGCGGCGTTTGGCGGCTTTGGCGGCGGCGCCGGGATGACTAACCAGGGAACCTACACAGTCATCAATGGAGATATCGGGACCACGGGTGCCTCCTCTACGATGACCGGATTCTACGATGAGAGCGTTGCGGCCGTCGCTGGCGTATATCCATGCTCGTATACGGTCACCGGAAGCAATATGGGGCTGGTGAATGGGCCGATCGACACCGCTCCGCCACCTCCTAGAGGTTCGTGCCCCAATGAAGGAACCGCGACCACAATGGCCATCGCAACCGAAGCCGCGTTGGAAGCGCGAACCGCTTACACCACTCTTCAAGGCCTTCCATCAGACGGCGTTCTGGCAGCTGAGTTGGGCCGTACAACCATTTACCCTGGCGTCTACACAAACGCAAGCTCAGTTGGCATAACGTTGGGGCCTCTTACTCTCGACGCTCAGGGCAATCCCAATGCGACCTGGGTCTTCCAGATCGGATCATCTCTCACCGTAGGCACGCCGACAGCATCTGAAAGTGTCATCCTGATCAACGGCGCCCAGGCCGGCAACGTCTTCTGGGCAGTCGGGGGCCTACCCGGCGCGGTCATCAATTACGGCGGAGGCGGGACGATGGTAGGAACCATCATCTCTCAACCGGGAATCACGGTCTCAAGTCCCGGAGTTGCCGCGGTAACAACAATAAATGGCAGAGTGCTAGCTTTGACCGCGTCGACCACACTGGTCAACACTGTCATCAACGTCCCGGCCCAGTAAGCCACCCTGCGGCCTCCCTCAACCAGGGAGGCCGCAGCCGATATCAGGAATACCGCGTTGGACTTTGATCGCGACGCACGATTCAGGAGAATGAAAATGAAACCATATGCGCGGTTGCTTGCCCCCCTGGCAGTTGCCTTTTTACTCACTCCTACGCTCTCGCTCCATGCGCAGAGCACGGCAGGTCCCTCGGGCAGCACCATCGATACTCCCAAAGTGGAACTCTTCCTTGGCTACTCGCGCTTTGGCACCTGGTCCAACGATACGACCACAGGAAATCGTATGGTGGGCTTGAATGGCGGCAGCGCTTCCATTGCCTTCAACTTCAACCGCTATATCGGCCTCGTTGCCGATATTGGCGGCTATGACGACAGTCAACTGGAACTCACGGGCAATGGAACGAATGAGCCCCTCGTCGTAAACTCCAGCGGCACCGCCTACACCTTCCTCTTTGGTCCGCGTCTTTCCTTCCGGAATTCCACTCGCTTTACCCCATTTGTCCAAGGCCTCGTCGGCGGTGTGCACGCCAGCGAGGTAACCGTCTCTGATTGCACGGGCTCTGCCTGTATCCCGCTTCCTGCGCAGCTTGCGTTTGCCATGACTGCCGGTGGCGGATTTGACATCCGGCTGACCCGGCACTTCTCCCTCCGCCCCATCCAAGCCGAGTACATGATGACCCGGTTTGCGGACGTCACCTATGGGTCCACAGGGGTAGCCACCACGGAGAACGACCTGCGCCTTTCCTCCGGACTCGTCTTCGGCTTTGGCGGCAGGCCACCACTGCCAGTGCAGCTCGCCTGCAGCGTGCAGCCGGCCAGTGCATTCCCCGGCGATCCGCTGACCGTTACCGCAACGGCAACGAATCTCAACCCCAGGCACAGCGCCACCTATAGCTGGGAGACGAACGGCGGCAGCGTAAGCGGCTCGAATGCCACCGCAACCATCAACACCGCCGACACCGCGCCCGGCACCTATGCCGTCACCGGTCATGTAACGCAAGGCAGCCACGCCACGCAGCAGGCGAGTTGCACCGCGAGCTTCACCATCGAGTCGCCTGCGCCGCCCACCATCGCGTGCTCCGCGAATCCATCCAACCTGCAGTCGGGCGACACATCCATGATCACCGCGCAGGCCGCGAGCCCGCAGAATCGCGCCCTCACCTACTCGTACACGGCGACCGCCGGCACGATTACCGGCGACACATCCACTGCGACGCTGAACACCACAGGCGTTGAGCCAAGCGCAATCACAGTCACCTGCAATGTGGTGGATGATCTGGGCAAGTCTGCTTCAGCCCCCACCACTGTGACCGTGATGCCGCCGCCGGTGGTCGCACCCCAGACGAGCGAACTCTGTTCAATTTCGTTTGACCGGGATCACAGGCGTCCGCTGCGCGTCGACAATGAAGCGAAAGGCTGTCTGGATGACATTGCGCTGGAGATGCAGCGCGAGGCCACAGGGCGCCTCGTCATCGTCGGGAACTACTCAAGCAATGAACAGCCTGAGGCTGGCGCAAAGCGGACCAAGAACGTCCGCCAGTATCTGGTCAATGAAAAAGGAATCGACCCCTCGCGCATTGATCTGCGAGTTGGCACAAACAGCGGCCGCACCGTGACAGACGTCTTCGTTCCCGAAGGTGCAACGTATTTGGATACCGGCACCACGCCCGTGGATCCGTCCATCGACAAACCCTGACGAGCCCAACGGCAAGCAACATAAGTAGTCGAAGCAGTAAGTTTCAGCGCTTAATGTAGCTGGACAGGATTGGAGCTATATGCCGAATGTGTGATCAGAGATAACAGGATCCCGCTGCCGCACGTGCGAAATAGCGTCGGGATAGCGATATCATCCATTCAATCCGTCATAATCTAGAAACGACTCAACCTAGTATCCATGACGGACTGTCCGCTGTCGAAGATGAAGCGCCCCTTGTTTGCAGCTACTACACGCCTCTCTCTGCGCCGCTTGTGCAGAGAGAGGCGTGGGCATGACGCTAATAGTTAGAAGGACCGCCATAACATAGGTAGTCCAGTCCAGCTCTTACCCCTTATTACGAGGCTCCTCATGGTTTATTCAGAGCCCGATTTATTCGGACTGAATCAAGTATCTTGCTTTCGCCTCCTAGCTCTAGCGACAGCAAGAAGATAGTGGAGTGCCCGATGCTGGGGTCGAGGGCAGATCAGAACCCGGGGCACCCGGTTTCAGCCACCACCGACCTCGGAACCCGCCCGCTGGTCAATGGGCTGATCGAGCAGCACCTCGCAGGCTAGCGTCCACGAATCTGGTTCGTGGCCTACTGCTTCACGAAGTCAAACGTGCACGGGCGGCCTACGATGCCAAGGCCTGTGTCGCGGGTGCCTGTGCCCTGCATATCCTGGAAATGAGCCTTGATGTCGTAGCTATAATCCCCGCCCTGATGGGCGAAGATTCCGCGAGCATATTTCCTTGAACTTACTATGCCTGTGGCAGACAGCTTGGCAGTACCGTCGTCCGCTATCTTGCCTTCGATGAGAAGGTAGCCGGGTTCGCCTGGGGTGCCGTGCTCTCCGCGGAGGTTGCCGGTATTGACTACGCTGGGAAACTTCCAGGTGTAGCCCTCGGTATTCCCTTTTGCAGGGCATGTGAGAGTAGTGAGCCAGCTGCCATCGAAGCGCTCGCCTGCAATCAAACTTCCTGGCAAGAGCACCAAAATACAAATCACAAGAAGCCGGATCGATCTGAACATTGTATTTTTCCTCCAAAGGGCAGAAATCGTCGCACAGCTTTTGTGGAACGGTTCAAAGCAGGGCCGCATGCACTCCGAATCGAATGCAAGAGTTTATTCAAGACAGTGTTTGCCACATCACGGTTTGACAGGTACCTTACAACTTCCACGCAGGTAAACGAACTGTGACGCGGGGTCAGGGGTGTAATTGCGGAGCCCTTCCCGGAACTTATTGGCTTGAACGGAGCCTCCGAAGTCGAAGACATTTCCGGAGCACTCCAGTTCGCCGTCTGTTGTAAATAAGGCATAGGTGCCGACAGAGCCTCCACTGTACCAAATCTTTGATCCGAGAATGTTGCCATTCTTTGTCATGGAGCCTCCCGATTCCAGGGCCTTGAGGAAGAGGATGTGCGGCCAAGCTCCACGGTCCGGCAACTTGCCCGAACTGGGATCCACTCCGAGCTTCTGAGCTAAGCCATCAGCCGACAGAATGGCCAGCAAAGGCGACGAGGATGAGGTCTGAATTGGTTCCCCTCCAGATACTGGAGGGACCGTGCCCTCGGTCCCCGTTACCGGCGCTCCAGTGGGCTTCGATGATGGCGGTGTGCTCCCATTCAGGGTCATCAGAAACGTGTTCATCTCAGCGCTGATTCCCTGGAGCTTCGCATCCGCACTGTTTTTCTTTGCAGCGGCGGCCACGCAGTCGCGACTGGCGAGAAACGCGACGAGGCTTGCAAGGAACGGCGACTTCGATTCATCCAGGCCATTCAAGGAATAGGGTCGGTAAGCCGTGGGCATCAGCACGGATACGTCCAGGACTCTCAACTGCCGCGCAACTCCGTTCATGAACGCCTGGTCCTGAATCGTCCCACCAACGGGTGAGGTTTCGGCTTGAGACGCAAGCATTCCGAAAATCCCCTGAACGACGCCAACTGCGCCGCCTACCGGCGTAGAGCCCACCAGACTGTCCAATGATCCTCTAGCTCCCACCTGTATCTGTGGTGTTGTGGGGCAATACGGGGCAGCTCTTTGTCGAAGCTGGTGCATGATCTCCATATCCGCACGCCACAGTTGAAAGCCATCGACCAGACCTGTGTCGAAAGGGAGAAGGATGACGCTTGGCTTGCCACTTGCTCCCCCCTTGATGCTGCAGGTAGAACCGCCGGATGAACTTGTGAATGTCGCTGGAACGCCGTCGAGATAGGCGGCAATATCGCAGGCAACGGCCTCGCTATTCGACTCCAGGGCCCGGTAGGTCAGCATCTCGGATTCAATCGAGAAACCCAGCGCTCCCGCTCCGCTTTGAGCTTGCCCCGTACTGCCTGCATTGCCGCCCTTGGCCGATGCAGCCTGCGCCCGAGCGCTTCCACATGACGCTGCACTACAAACAAGGACCGCTGACAACGAGCACGCTGAATACAGCCACCGATTTCTACGCGAAAACACATTGAAAGAGAGCATCACATCCGCCTTTTTCTCATGTTGAAATCAATCAGTCAGAAGGAACAGGGCCGAGTTTTAGGGACTTCTGAATCGTCGAGTCGCAGCCTGCCTGCAGCTCGTTAACAAGAAGATCTTGAGGCGAAATCCGATGCGTTCTCCTTATGGCATCAGTTAATTCTTATAGTAATCGATGCATATGCAATCTTTATGGTTTACTTGGCACGACAAGCTGTTGCACGAGCCAGTTCGTCGGCACAGTCTCAAGACCGCGAGTGCCGGCATCATTGATGTTCGTCATCAGTTCATCGAATCGGCTCATGCCCGCGCCACGCGATCTGAGCACACCATCGTTTGTCAGCATCGAGAGGTTGGTGATCTTCTCCTTGGTCGCCATCATGAAAATTGTGTCTGCACCGTACGGCTTTCCGACACCCTCCTCAAACAACGTGACGGAGGTCGGGTAGACTCCATTCTGGCCGGGCTGCGGAATCGTCGCATCGCCGTTCTTTCCTCCGGGTGGGTATAGCTGGGCAGGATTGGCCGCGCAGTCGAAGCCGAACAGGTAGACGTACTCCGGAGTTGGCGGCGTATCCGCAATCTGGTCCGCGGTGGCAACCAGTCGGACGTCATATCTTTGACCCGGATGAAGTGGTCCACTACCCACGCTCGCCTCGCTGTTATGCTGCGTAATCGCTAGATGATAGGGCCAACCATCGAGGCCCGGCGCGAGGGCCGAGGATTGGAGCCAGACCCGCAGCTTGCCCAGACGTACAACCCTCCGTGTAATCGCAAGCGCAACACCCGCCCCATCCGTAGTGTCTGGGTTGTCATGCAGCCATGCCGTTCTGACCGGGAGGGACACGTCGGTCCGACAGACGATCTCAGGCTTGACGCCTCCATTGAGAGCGATATCGTCTGGGTCCGTTTCGTCGCTCCGTACATAGTCATCGGCTTTATGCGGAGCCAGCACGATCGGATCGAACAGTGCATATTCCGGCGTTCCTCCACGACCGATCCGAGTGGCGAGCAGATAGTCTGCGCCGGCGAGTTTCTGCGTGAAGGTAAACGCGGTGCTCTGAAACGGTGGGTTCTGCTTAATCTGGTCGATAAGGGATTGAGGCGGCCCCAGCAGTAGAAAGGCTGTACCCTTTGCCGCTGTCCCAGGTGCAATTGCTGCGCCGCTCTGGTTGTAGGCTACCCATCCGTTCTCTTGTTCAATGACCAGAAAGTCGAGTAGCGCGAGGGTTGGATCGTCGACCCATTTCAAACTCGGAAACATCGCCTTGGTCTTTGCCATGGTGGCAGGGTCAAGAGCAGGCCTGGCCTTCGGTGCAAAGATGACGAGTCGCGCAGCCTGCGGATAGGTCATCTTCGTCAACTCGAAGATCTGTCCAACCTGGACACTGGCAGGTCCCCGAATAAGCTTTGCGGTAGAAACCAATGCTTCATCGATACTCTTAACCTCGATCACCGTCTTTTCACTTCCGGAGCCGGCACCGAGCGCTGTGAACTGTGTACCGGCATCGAAGCCGCCTGCGCTCCCCACATCCAGCGTCAACAACGTTTCTGAAGATGACGTCGAAATCGCTGTGACTCGTACATGCAGAGCATGCGCTGCTACTGGCGCCCCGAAGAGGCTTTGCTCCACCCTTCCTTCGACCGATGGCTGTTGAAACGGCACCGGCGAAGGAGAATCCGCGTGCAACAGGCTCGAGACCTCGGCCACAACATCGTCCGCGCTCAGGGTCTGCGTGCTGGACTGCAACACACGCACCAAGGCTCGGGTGAAAGCCCCGTGCCACTTCTGGTCGTCTGGATAGTTGGCCTCCTGCGCAAACTCGTTGGACTCGGCGGCCGCAAGAATAATGGCATCGCCATCCTGCGGAACCCGCTTCAGATCGGCCTCGGTTACCGTCCTGGGATCCTTCTTCTTGTCAGCTGCTACGTCCCGGTCATCATAGGGAAGGCTGCGTTGAACGCTTGCAGTAATTCCGCGTGCCATGGTGCCGCTATTGCAACTGTCATAGATCGCGGTCAGGTGGGCCCGCTTGTCATAAACAATTCTGTCAAAGCGAAGTGCCATTTCCTTGTCCCGGATGTCTTTGGCGCCCTTCCATGCATCGATGGGAACGATCGTTTCATCGAAATGGTTTTTGGAAGACAACGTGTCGAGCCGCCGCGATCCATGTCCGGAATAGTAAAAGACGACCAGATCACCCGGCTTCGTATCTGCAACGAGCTTATCGATCGCATTGAGAATCCCCTCCCGCGTTGCGTCCTTCTCAGGCAGCACGGTGATGTTGGCTTCGCTAAAGGAGTAGGTGTTCCTTAGCAACAGATCGATGCTCGCAACATCCTCCGCGGGCCCTTCCAGGCTGGGCCATGATGCCCCTGGAGCAAAGCGGCTATCCAAAGCATGCGCGCCTGCCGGCACAACTGGGGTAGACCCCTCGGGGGGTGCATAATGATTGATCCCGATCAACAGTGCGCGCTTCTCTGCGTGCGCCGCAGTCGCTATGCCAGCGATGATGCAAAGACCAAAGACTGCGCGAATCAAGCGAGAGTTCTTGTAGCTACGCATGAAAGCACCTACCTAAGAATCAATTCCGAATAATGCACATTGTTTTGCATGACACTCCAGTTTCCTTAGGAGATTACTGGAAGTTTCCGATAAGAACGAATGACGCCCAGTAAAACGAATGAGAATACCCCGCTTCATGCGCTGCGGACGTTGGCTCCGGCTCGCTTTGAAAGCCACGACCGCTTCCAGCGCCCGGGAGACCGCAGGCCCGCGCACGCTGGACCCCAGTTCCGCCAGCGATTTTTGCAAGCGGCTGACCTCCGACGTCTCTTTGCTCAATAAAGCATTCGCATCCTGCGCTCCGGTCTTCAGCGCCAGTTCCGGATAAAGCGTCCTCCTGAAGAAGTCTGAGACCTCTTCATTTCCCGGCTCGATTTTCGCTTCCAGCGTCTTCAGTCGAGCGTCTTCCTCGGGAGTACGTGTCGCTTTGGCCTGCAATGCGGCATATTCCATGCTCAGGTCTGTCAACGCTACTGCCGCTTTCTCTGGAGTCGCCAGCTCGCTCTGCGCCTTCTGCTGAACGGAGGTCACAGCTAGCGTCTTCTTTGCCTGATTCATCTTGCCCCTTTGTCGTACCGGGTTATCGCCTGCCCGGTCTGCCGGACTCATTAATCCAGCATGCCTTCCATGCGGAGCACTCATGGCTCACTATTTCATTTCGCCGCCTTGCCAATGGACGAGGCATCCAGTGGGCTGCACACTAACTCACATGGATGGATGCATATGTCACGCCGGGGGATGGATGCGCACGTCAAACAGGGGATAGGCTAGCTTGCAACGGCATGAGCAGGACGCGCCGCCGCAGAAAACGCTTGGCAAGGCGGAAGCAACGTACAGTTTCATGAACGCTCCAAATTCATAGAAAACAATACTGCCGTAGAGTGGCGCTTCGAAAAGAAAGTTGCCCTAAAGTATTAGCTCTCCTCTTTGGCAATGCAATGAAAAGGTAGTTTCGCGAGGGGAAGTGACGATTTCTGGGGGTCGGCACTTAGCCATCAAGAGAATGCTTCCCCGCCATCTTCCCCATCTGAAAAGCAAACTCCGATGAGTGGTGCGGCATATAAAGAATCAAGAACGAGTCCTTGAACGCCTTGAGCATCGACCCAAGTTCTGCCTTGGGGTCAGGTTCGTGCAAATCGAAGACCCACACATCGGAGGTTGGAATTTCCTTGAACTGGAGGCGCGGTATGTCGATCTGCGACATCGCGTTGAACCGCTGACCAACAGAACTTTAGGACTCGACTCGAGCTGCAGTATGTGGTAAGCGTAACGAGCAGACGGAGTTTCAGGCATCTAGCTAAGCTGCATCCGTCGATTCATGATAGTCGTCCATCTGGCGCAACATTTCCTGGTGCCCACATCACTATGGCTTGGGCGGCCTGATTTGCATACAGAGCTTACGACTTGGGTGAGGATAGCCCTATGAGAGTACGAAACCTGTTGCCTCTTACAGCGAGTCTTTCGCTCGGCTTTGCGCTGTTTGCTTTTCCAGCCACGGTTCACGCCGATACCTACGAGATTTTTTCGGTAGGCAACCTGCAGTTCGAACGGTTCTATGGGCTGGCCACGGACGGCACAGTCGTCATAAGTTACCCCGGTTGCGGATACCAGCCGACAACCTGCTACGAGACGCTGGTTGGCGGACAAGTCACGGCGATCGGTCTGACGACGGTACCGAACCTGATCTACGACAACGGAACGCCCTGTGCACCTACGGATCCGCCTGCAGGAATGACAGTTGTCGGTGAGGGGGTCTGCAACGACGGGAAAGAGGTGTTCATGACCAACACTGGCTTGTACTTTGGTTATGGCTTGTACACTGGTTCGGACGCCTTGAATG
>PLHC01000032.1 GCA_003138795.1 Granulicella sp.
AGGATTCGGCGTGCAGGTGAACGACACCGTCGACCGACGCCAGATGGATCAGACGCATACCTCGCTCCTGGCTGCAAACGACCGGTGGAAGGCCGGGCACAATGATGACGTTGCCTTCTCGGGCTTCTTCCGCACCTACAATCTGGCGCTGTTTTCAGACTTTGGCGAGGGGCTCATCCGGCAAAGCGAGTTTCGCACTGTCGAAGGCGCGGAGGCGCGCGAGAGCCATACCTTTACACCGTGGCTGGAGGCGATGGCTGGCGTTCTCTATAACGAGGACGACATCCATAACGACAATCTGGATCACTATCTCTCCGACCTGCCCTATGTCTATGGGCCGTTTGTGAAGGTGCTGGCCAACAACGTAACTATCCGCGAGTTCGCACCCTACCTGGCCGTACACGGCGACCTCGGCAAGCATCTGCACTTCTACGCCGGTCTGCGCAATGACCAGGTCCAGATGATAAACACAGACAAGATGAGGCCCACCTATTCCTTTAATGAGTGGAAGGAATTCGAAAATCCCAAGGCTACTGTTACCTGGTCTCCGGGCACGGGGCCGTCACGCTGGCTGCCCTCGGCTTCCTTCAGCATCGGTCAGGCTTTTTTTACCGAAGACCCGCGCATCAACGTGGCTCCTTCCGCGGCGGGTACTGGAGCGGCGGCGCTCGCCAATCCGTTCGAGCGCTCCCACTCCGAGCAACTGGTGCTGGAAAAAATATTCTCCGGAACCGATGTGCGCGTGACGGTGAGCCGAACGACAACGACGGCGACGATGGCCAAAATCGATCCCGACAACGGCTCGGCAGTGGACCTGGGGCCGAGCACGATCAAGTTTCTGACCGCCAACGTGCGCCATCCGTTCAGCTTTGGCACCCTGCAAGCAATCTTCTCCAAGGCCGACGCACGCCTGGAGACCTTCAACGGGATCCCCGGTACGGTCACGCCTGAAGCACCGCGCACCATTTTCGACGCGCTTTCGACTCTGGACAAGTTGCCCCTGGGCCTGCACGCGCGCGCCGAGTACGAGTATGTGGGGCACAAGTTTTTGGACGTGGGTAACCCGCAGCACCCTGAACAATACGAAGCGATTCCGGTGGATGAAACTCGGATTGCCGTGGTGCATCCTTTCCTGGACGGGCGATTGGAGTTGGGCGCGGACGCGTTGCTCGCTCGCGGCTATACAGGCCAGACCACCGAGACCTTTGATCCGAATTGGAGTGTGGCCACTAGCAGTACAAGCTTGCCGTACTGTGCGCCAGGATCCGGCCCGAGCGGCTTGCCCAACGACTTCGATTGTGGAACGGTAGAGCGGGGCGTCGGCATACGCATGGTTTCGTGGGCGGGCGGGTCAATTTCCTGGCGGTTCGACTCCGTCAGGTAACCCCTATCCGTGCTTCCGCTAAATAAAGGGGCGGGCTTTACGGACTGGAGATCCTCGCCGTATGCCGCCTGTCGCAGAACTCGATTCTAGTGTGGATGTGGGTGTGGATGAGTATGCGTGCTGCTCTTGAGGTCTTTGCCGGAGGTGGTCAGAACGAGCTTGCCTAATTCAACTCCACGCAGGGCTAACATGCGATGCGCAAGTTCCTGGAGAGCCTTGCTGCGGCCCTTCATGATGATGACTTCGAGGCAGTAGTTGTGATCGAGGTGGACGTGGGTGGCGGCGAGAATCATAGCGCCGGCGGAGTGCTGGGCATCGGTCAGCTTCTCCGCGAGATTCGGAGTGTGGTGATCGTAGACCAGCGTCAGGGTGCCGACGACAGGCTTGTTCGAGTTGACGTTGTCGGAAAGAAGCGCCTCGCGGATGAGATCGCGGATGGCCTCGGAGCGGTTTTCGTAGCCGCGTCTTGCGATCAGGCGGTCAAATTCTTTGAGGAGATCTTCGTCGAGCGAAACGCCGGTCCTGCTGAGTGGGGGCATGGGTCTTCTCCAAAGCGAAATTGTACTAATTTTCCGTAGGGTTGGAGCGTGCTGTGCGGCTGTGGTCAGCGTTGATGGGCTGCGATGAGCAGTTGGCCGAGGCTCAGGCCGCCGTCGCCGGGCGGCACCTGCGAGTGGGTAAAGACGGTGCATCCGGCCCGGACGAGCCTGGTTTCGAGAGCGTTGGACAGGATGGCGTTGAGAAAGACGCCGCCGCTGAGGCAGACATGATCCAGGCCGGTGCGCTGGACGATGCGGAGCGTCGCCTCGGTTAAGATGTCGGCGAGTCCGTCGTGGAAGCGGCGGCTGATGATGCCGGGCGCGACGTCATGATGGAGGTCTTCGACGATGGCGGTAAAGAGCGGCCTGGCGTCGATCTGCAGGCAGGCGGCTCCTTCGATTGCAAACGGATAGGCGCCGAGGTTGGTGCGTGGATCGCAGCAGGCCTCGAGTGCGATCGCGGCCTGCGCCTCATAGCTGACGGTGAGGCGCTGACAGGCGAGCGCGGCTACGGCGTCGAAGAGACGACCGCAACTGGAGGTGAGGGGCGAGTTGGTTCCGGTGTGGAGCATCTGCTCGACGAGCTTGACGGCGGGCCGCGGGAGAGTTGCGAGCAGCGAGGGTGGAAGATGGTCGCGCCAGTCGTCTCCGAAGGTCTGCCATAGATGCGAGAGGGCCATCCGCCAGGGCTCGTGGATCGCCTGCGCGTTGCCGGGCATGGGAGTGTAGGCGAGATGCGCGGCGCGCTCGAAGTTTTGCAGATCGGCAACGAGGATTTCACCGCCCCAGGCAGTGCCGTCGGTTCCGTAGCCTGTGCCATCGAGGGCGATGCCGATGACCTTTCCGGTGAGCTGGTTTTCCGCCATGCAACTGGCGATATGGGCGTGATGATGCTGGACGCCAACGAGGTGCGTGTCGTGCTGGTTGTGGGCCCATTGCGTTGAGAGATAGCCGGGGTGCAGATCGTAGGCGATGATCTTCGGACTGACTTCGAGGATCTGCTGAAGGTGGTGGATCGACTCCTGGAAGAAGTCGTAGGCGCTGAGGTTTTCAAGGTCGCCGATGTGCTGGCCGAGGAAGGCGTAGCGGCCTCGGGAGACGCAGATGGTGTTCTTCAATTCGCCGCCAACGGCGAGGATGGACGGCATGGATTCGTGGAGCTGGATGGGGGCGGGAACGAAGCCGCGCGAGCGCCGGACGAACTGCGTGCGGCCGGGTAGATTCTGCACAACGGAGTCGTCGCAGCGCAGCAGGATGTCGCGATTGTGGAACAGGAAGAAGTCGGCGATGGTGGAGAGACGCGTGAGGGCCTCGCGGTTGTCGATGGCGATCGGCTCCTCGCTGAGATTGGCGCTGGTCATGACGAGGGCCGTGAGGCCAGTGTTGGCGAAGAGTAGATGGTGCAGCGGGGTGTAGGGAAGGAAGAGTCCGAGGTGATTGCCGTCGGGCGCGAGGAAGTCGAAGGCAGCGGTGCGCTTGGAGAGCAGGACGATGGGGCGCTGCACGGACTCGAGCGAAGCTGTGTCTCGCTGCGTCAGGAGGCAGAGTTCGCTGGCTGCAGATGGATCGCGCACCATGATGGCAAAGGGCTTTTCGCCACGGCCCTTCCTGCGGCGAAGCTCCTGCACGGCCTCGGGCTGGTGGGCGTCGACGGCGAGATGAAAGCCGCCAAGGCCTTTGATGGCGACAATGGAGCCCTGCTTCAGGAGTCGAATCGTCTCGGCAAGCGGATCGCCGGGCGGCGGTGCACCCGCACGGTCGACCAGTTCGAGCTGCGGCCCACAATCCCAGCAGGCGTTTGGCTGGGCATGGAATCTGCGGTTGAGCGGGTCGTCGTACTCGGCCTGACACGCCGGACACATGCGAAAGCTGGCCATGGAGGTCTGGGCGCGATCGTAGGGGATGCTGCGAACGATGGTGAAACGCGGACCGCAGTTGGTGCAGTTGATGAAGGGGTAGAGGTAGCGCCGGTCGGATGGATCGAGGAGCTCCGTCGCACAATCCTTGCAGGTCGCTATGTCGGGCGAGATGAGGGTGTTAGCGCTGCTGGAACGGGTGCTCGGCAGGATCAGAAAAGCGGACTCTTCGCTGGGGCCGATTCTGGGATCGATCCGGGCGGTGCTAATCTCATGCAGTTGAGCGAGTGGAGGCGCTTCCAGGGGTAGAGCACGCAGGAACGAATCGATGTCGGGGGCGGTGCCCTGGATCTCGATGGCGACACCGGATTCAGAGTTCAGGATGTTGCCGGTAAGATGGAAGCGCTGTGCCAAGCGATAGATGTAGGGGCGAAAACCAACCCCCTGGACGATGCCGCGGACTTCGATCTTTACCCGTTGATTCATCTGTTGGAGGCCTGTCCGTCCGAGCACGATTGTACGCAAATGGGCGAGCGGGCAGGTAAGAGCAAGTATTTGTAAACAAAAAGCAATCCGAACGCTGAGTCCACGCGTAGCTGTAGCGGGAGTTCAGACGTCGAAAAGGGAATGGCCTATGCACGAACTCTCCATCGCGTACAGTCTGGTTGACCTTGCAAGTCAAAGTGCAATCGAGGCTGGAGCAACGCGCGTCAACTCGGTTCATGTGCGGCTGGGGGCTCTTGCGGGCGTTGTCCGCGGGGCCCTCGAATTCAGTTATGAGATCGCTTGCGCGGGTACGCTGCTGGAGGGGTCTACTCTGGTGGTGAAAGAACTTCCCGTCCGGGTGTACTGCGCGGCATGCGACATGGAGGTGGAGTTGCCGAGCGTGCAGCGGTTCTGCTGCCCGCGGTGCGACACACCGAGCGGCGACCTCCGGCAGGGGCGCGAGTTGGATATTGAAGCAATTGAGATCGACGTACCGGGAGACGTAAAGGGAGAAGAGCATGGAAACACGGGTGCTACAGATTCGCAAGGGGATTCTGAACAAAAATGACGAGATTGCGCGCAAGCTGCGCGAGAGATTGCAGGCGTGCGGCCTGCTGACGATCAACCTGGTCTCGAGCCCTGGATCGGGTAAGACGGCTTTTTTGCAGCGGACGCTGCGGACGCTGCGGGAAGAGGGGAAGACGGCGGCGGCATTGGTCGGCGATCTGGCAACGGACAACGACGCGCGACGGCTGGCCGAAGCGGGGATGCCGGTGAAGCAGATCAACACCGACGGCCGCTGCCACCTGGAGGCGCAGATGATCTCGGACCACCTTGCTGATTGGGATCTCGCTTCATTCGAGTACTTGTTTATCGAGAACGTAGGCAACCTGGTGTGTCCCTCGAGCTACGACCTGGGGGAGGATGTGCGTGTGGTGCTGCTGTCTGTGACGGAGGGCGAAGACAAGCCGCTGAAGTATCCCAACATCTTCAACTCGGCCGATATCGCGGTGATTACGAAGATGGACCTGGCGGAGGCGTGCGAGTTTGATCTGGAAGCGGCACGGGCCAATATCCAATCGGTCCGTCCGGGCATGCAGATTTTGACGACCTCTGCGAAGACTGGTGCGGGCATGAGCGAGTGGCTGGCGTGCCTTTCGCAGCAGAAGCAAGCACGGTGCGCTGTGGTCTAGCAGCAGACAAGACAGTTGAGGCAGTAAAGATGCCCCCCGTTTCGGTGGCCTCATGCAGTCGTTGGGAATCGCGATGTGCTTTACGTCACCGACGACGGAAACCAGCGTGTGTTGGGATGGTGTGGATTGGCGCCGCCGGATCTTGACGCCAATCTGGTACTCGGACAGAAGGACTTTAGACAGCTTCAGGGTGGGCCGTCCACGCTGGTTGTGGTTGACTCGGGTAACAATCGAGTTACGATCTGGGAGAGTGACGACGTACAACGTTCGATGAAGAAATCCGAGAAGCTCGTGTCGGAAGAAGCAGGAGTGCTCTAATGTGCCTCGCCGTTCCAGGACAAGTGAAAGAGATCTACGGGTCAATGGGTACGCAGATGGGCCGCGTTAACTTCGGCGGTATTGTGAAGGAGGTGTGCCTCGCGTATCTGCCCGACATTAAGGTTGGAGACTATACGATCGTGCATGTCGGCTTCGCGATCGCCAAAGTGGACGAGGAGTCTGCCCATCGCACGCTCGATGCATTTCGCGAGATGGGACTTCTGGACGAAGAGTTTGGTGAACCGGAATGAGTTTTTCGGTCGCGGGATAGCGGGAGGAAGCGATGAAGTATCTTGACGAATTCCGCGATGGAGAGACGGCGCAGCGACTGGCGCGTGAGATTCGACAGACAGCTACGCGCACCTGGTCGATCATGGAGGTCTGCGGCGGCCAGACCCATTCGATCGTGCGCAATGGATTGGACCAGTTGCTCGAAGGTGCCGTGGAGATGATCCACGGTCCCGGCTGTCCGGTGTGCGTCACGCCGCTGGAACTGATCGACAAGGCGCTGGCCATCGCCTCACAGCCGGGCGTGATCTTTTGTTCCTTCGGCGATATGCTGCGTGTTCCAGGCAGCGATAAGGACCTGTTTCGCATCAAGGCCGAGGGCGGCGATATTCGCGTGGTTTACTCTCCGCTGGACGCGCTGCAGATTGCGCGCCAGAATTCGGAGCGCCAGGTCGTCTTCTTTGGCATTGGCTTCGAGACGACGGCGCCAGCCAATGCAATGGCGGTACACCAGGCGAAGCAGCAGGGCATCGCAAACTTTTCCATGCTGGTATCGCACGTGCTTGTGCCCCCGGCAATTGAGGCGATCATGAGCTCGCCCACGTGTCGCGTGCAGGCGTTTCTTGCCGCCGGGCATGTGTGCAGCGTGATGGGATACTGGCAGTATTATCCGCTGGTGGAGCGCTACCGCGTGCCGATTGTGATTACCGGCTTTGAACCGCTGGACCTTCTGGAAGGCATACGGCGCGCCGTGCATCTCCTGGAGGCAGGAACGCCGCAAGTAGATAACGCGTACGAGCGCGCGGTTTGTTTCGAGGGCAATCAGCCCGCACAGAAGCTGCTGTCGGAGGTCTTCGAAGTTGCCGATCGGAAGTGGCGCGGGATCGGAGAGATCCCACGCAGCGGTTGGCGGCTCAGCGATCCGTATCGCGAGTTCGACGCAGAGCAGCGATTCTCTGTCGCGAACATCACGACCAAGGAGTCTCCGCTTTGTCACAGCGGCGAGGTTCTGCAGGGCAACCTCAAGCCGAACGAGTGTCCTGGCTTCGGCAAGGAGTGCACGCCGCGGCATCCACTGGGCGCGACCATGGTCTCCACCGAAGGCGCCTGCGCTGCCTACTACAATTACGGCCGCTTCGTGGCCGTGGAATCGATCCATTGAGCAAACACGAAAAGCCCGACTTTTCGCAGTGGAGTTGCCCGCTTCCGCTGCGTGACTACCCGACGATCGTTATCGGCCATGGCGGCGGTGGCAAGCTTTCCGGTGAGCTCATCGAGCACATCTTCGTGCCTGCGTTTCGCAATACGACGCTCGAGGTCATGGCGGACTCCTCTGTGCTGCACCGGCCCGCGGGCAGGCTTGCATTCTCAACGGACTCCTACGTGGTGCAGCCGCTGTTTTTCCCCGGAGGATCGATCGGCGATCTGGCGGTACATGGCACCGTCAACGATCTCTCGATGAGCGGAGCGACGCCGCTTTACCTGAGCGCAGGGTTCATCCTTGAAGAGGGGTTTCCCCTTGCGCAGCTTGCAGCCATCGTTGATCGCATGGGAGCAGCTGCGCGTGCCGCGGGAGTGCAGATCGTGACCGGCGATACGAAGGTCGTGGAGAAGGGTCACGGAGACGGCTGCTATATCAATACTTCTGGAATCGGCGTCATTGCCGACGACATCCATATCGATCCAACGCGGGCACGTCCGGGCGACGTCGTTCTGCTCAGCGGAACGATTGGCGATCACGGCATGGCGATCATGAGCGTTCGAGAGGGGCTTGAGTTTGAGACCATCATCGAGAGCGACAGCGCGGCACTGAACGGGATGGTTGCGTCCTTGCTGAAGTTCGCACCGCACGTGCATGTGTTGCGTGATCCAACGCGGGGTGGCCTCGCAAGCTCGCTCAATGAGATTGCAGCACAATCAAAGGTTGGCATCCTGATTGAGGACCGCAAGCTTCCTGTGCTGCCCGATGTGCAGTCTGCCTGCGAGCTGCTCGGCATGGATCCGGTCTATGTGCCCAATGAAGGAAAGCTTGTTGCGATCGTCGATCCGTCGGTGGCGGATGCTGTGCTGGCCACCTTGCGAGCGCATGAGTATGGAAAGAATGCGGCCATCATTGGCACGGTAACGGGGCAGCATATAGGAATGCTTGCGGCGAAGACGGTTGTGGGTGGAACACGCATCATTCCTATGCAGATCGGTGAGCAGATTCCACGGATTTGCTAGCAAAAAGCGGCAAACAAGCCAAAACCACGACGCTCGCGGAAGGGTGCAGCGAAATCTGCATCCCTTCGCGGCTTCATGCATACTGCTATTAGCCGTGATAATAAGAGGGGTTGCGCACGAATTGAGTTGAATTGTTTGCCCAGGCTGCGCTCGATTGTCGAGCGGGTCTCCTGGGACACCCAACGAAGGACAGGATCAAGGCGTTGAGCCGCGATCTCAAATGGAGAAAGCTTTATGTCGACTGGAAGTTGTGACATTGGATTGATTGGGCTGGCGGTAATGGGACAGAACCTTGTTCTGAACATGAACGACCACGGCTATAAGGTGGCGGTATTTAATCGCACCGTTTCGAAGGTGGATGAGTTCCTGAAGGATGAGGCGAAGGGCACCGCAATCGTGGGCGCACACTCGCTCGAAGAGATGTGCGGCCTGCTCAAGCTGCCGCGCCGCGTGATGATCATGGTGAAGGCTGGCGATGTCGTCGACCATACGATCGAGCAGATCCTGCCGTACCTGGAGAAGGGCGACATCATCATCGACGGCGGAAATTCACTGTTTACCGATTCGAACCGTCGTACGAAGGATCTCGCAGCGAAGGGCATTCTCTTTGTGGGCGCCGGCGTCTCGGGCGGCGAGGAGGGTGCGCGCTTTGGACCGTCGATCATGCCCGGAGGAAATTCAGCCGCGTGGCCGCATGTGAAGGAGATCTTTCAGGCGATCTCGGCGAAGGTCGAAGATGGAACGCCGTGCTGCGACTGGGTCGGCGAGGACGGCGCAGGCCACTACGTCAAGATGGTCCACAACGGCATTGAGTATGGCGACATTCAGTTGATTGGCGAGGCATATCAATTGCTCAAGGATGGGCTTGGGCTAAGTTCGGACGAGTTCGCCGAAGTGTTTACGGAGTGGAACAAGGGCGAGCTGGACAGCTATCTGATCGAGATTTCGGCGACGATCTTTGCCAAGAAGGATGAAGACGGTAAACCGTTGGTGGATAAGATTCTCGACACGGCGGGACAGAAGGGCACGGGTAAATGGACAGCCATTTCGGCGCTGGACCTGGGAATGCCGTTGACGTTGATCGGCGAGAGCGTATTTGCGCGTTGCCTGTCGGCGCTGAAGGATGAGCGGGTACAGGCTTCGAAGGTTCTCCATGGACCGTCGAAGAAGACTGTCGCTGGGCGCGCCGAGTTCATCGAAGAGGTCCGCAGGGCACTCTACTGCTCAAAGATGGTGAGTTACGCACAGGGATACATGCTGCTGCGAGCAGCGGAGAAAGAGTACGGCTGGCGCCTGAACCTGGGCGGCATCGCGCTGATGTGGCGCGGTGGATGCATCATTCGGAGCATCTTCCTCGCCAACATCAAGGCTGCGTATGACAAGAATCCAGAGCTTGCCAATCTGCTTCTCGACGATTTCTTCGCGAGTGCGTTGAATAAGTATCAGGGCAGCTGGCGGAAGGCCATCGTGCAGGCGATCGAGCTTGGAGTGCCGACCCCAGCCATCTCGACGGCTCTTGCTTTCTACGATGGATTCCGTACTGCGCGTCTGCCGGCGAACCTGCTGCAGGCGCAACGCGATTACTTCGGCGCCCACACGTACGAGCGGGTAGACAAGCCGCGCGGCGAGTTCTTCCATACCAACTGGTCCGGTCGCGGAGGCCGCGTTTCGTCGTCAACCTACAACGCATAATTTCTCGAGGGCGGACTCCACGATGCTGGAGTCCGCCCGAGGAATGTACTTTCGTGGCTAGCGCGGTGGGCTCTAGCTGCAAATCTGAGCCCCCTGCTCGGACCCCTTCCAGAAAAAAACTAACACCTTCATTTGCTGGTACTTACACCTGCATTTGCACTGGCTTTGCTACAGTGCAGGGTTGAATTCAGGTCCTCGATAGGCGAATATAAGGCGAACATATTTATGCCTTCCGCCTCTGCTTTGCGTGCCCAGATCGAAGCTGCCCTGACTGACAGGATCCCCTCTGCGCTGACTCCTGCGCCAAGGGTAATTCGACCGCGAACCGCTACAGGCATCTCCCAGGTGGACGAGTTGACGGAGGGCGGATTGCCCGTAGGCGCCATCACCGAGATCTGCGGCGCAGCGTCTTCTGGACGTACGACGCTGGCTCTGTCATTTCTTGCCCAGATTACTCGGGCGTCCAGAGTATGCGCCTGGATCGATGTCTCCGATACTTTGCAGCCTGAGTCGGCAGCAGCGGCCGGCGTCGATCTGATGCGACTCCTCTGGGTACGCTGCGGAGTCTCTGCCAACAGGATGGTGCAGCCACCGCCGTTGCCGATGAAAGGCGCCGATCCATGCACTCGCGCTGTCAGGCCGTGGTCAAGAATCGAGCAGGGATTACGCGTGGCCGATCTGCTGCTGCAGGCGGGTGGTTTCAGCGCGATCGTGCTGGACATGGCAGACATCGCAGCGGAAAATGCCTCGCGTGTTCCGCTGGCTACGTGGTTTCGTTACAGGGCCGCTGCCGAGCGAACCCAGGCCAGCATTCTTCTTCTTACCCAACATCCCTGCGCAAAGAGCAGTGCTGAAGTTGTTCTGCGGCTACGTGCTGGCGATGCTGTTTGTCAGGAGTCGACGGTGCTCACCGACTTCGCATATCACGTCGATGTATCGCGTAAGCGGTTCGCGCCAAGCACCAAGGTCGTTCCGTTGCGCAAGCCTCCACAGCGTGAGAACGGCAGCCGGTGGTGCAGTCAAACCGTATGGGCAGGCCGCTGATGACAGGCCCCGCAGAGCTCTATGCCAGCCTTTATGCGAGGGAGTTTCCTGCACAGGCGTTGCTTCGTCTGCGGCCGGAGCTGCGAGAAAAAGCATTCGTGGTTCTTGCAGGCGAACCCCCGCTGCAGTCTGTCTGTTCCATCAACTCGAAAGCCCGCGCTCTCGGCGTTGTTCGCGGCATGACACGGATTGAGTTAGACACTTTCTCTTCCGTGGTGGTGCAACAGCGTTCCGAGGCAGAAGAGGCGGCTGTGCGAGCCGTCCTGCTCGAGTGTGCTGGCACGTGTTCTCCGCGCATCGAAGACCAAAGCACTGGCGATGCCTTCCTCTGTGTGATCGACATTGCTGGCATGGAGAGGCTGTTTGCAACTCCGCAATCTCTTGCGCAGGAACTTTCAAGCCGGGTTCGAGCGCTGGGCATCTGGGCCTCTGTCGCCGTGAGCCAGAACGTGTATGCGGCCATCTGCCTCGCACGTGCAAACAGCGTACGTATGCATGGACTCGTCATCGAACCCGGCACGGAAGCCGCTGCCCTGGCTCGGTTGCCTCTCGCTGTCCTCGATCTCTCCATAGAGCACGCGGAGACATTGGAGCTATGGGGCGTTCGTACCCTGGGTGCGCTTGCAGCACTGCCGGAGAGAGAGTTAATTGCGCGCATGGGGCAGGCCGGCAAACGCCTTCGCCAGTTGGCGCGTGGAGAGCTTCCGCATCTCTTCGTCCCTGTCGAGCCTCGCTTCCGCCTCGAAGAACGCATCGAGCTCGATACACCTGTCGAACATCTCGACTCTCTACTCTTCGTCGCCAGCGTGATGCTGGAACAGTTGATTGTGCGGGCAACAGCACGCGTGCTTGCACTCACATCCGTCACGCTCGTCCTGTCGCTGGAGGGTGGCAGTTCCCACACGCGCACGGTGCGACCCGCACTTCCATCCACCGACAAAGCGCTGTGGCTCAAACTCCTGCATCTCGATCTTGAAGCGCATCCGCCGCCGGCGGCGATTCTCGCGCTGACACTCACGGCTGAGCCTGGAAGCACCAGCAAGGTGCAGCTTGGCTTGTTTTCTCCGCAGCTTCCCGAACCGGCACGGCTCGACGTAACGCTTGCGCGGATCAGGGCCATCGTCGGAGAAGACTATGTCGGCCGTGCCGTTCTCTCCGACACGCATCAGCCAGATGCATTCCAGATGGAGTCTTTTCGCGTTCCATCCGGACAGGCCTGTGCTGCAGTTCCAGACAGATCCATGGCTGCGGTGAGGCAGTTGCGTCCGCCAGAGCGTGTCACCGTCATACTGCATGGCCATGCGCCCGCAACCATCTACTTTCGAGAGAAGCGCTACGAGGTGGAACAAGCGTACGGCCCGTGGAGGATATCGGGCGACTGGTGGAGTCCGGCCTCATGGACGTTCGAGCAGTGGGATCTGATCGCGCGATCCAGTGAAGGACTGTTGCTCTCCTGCTGCCTCGTACAAGACAGCAAGCGAAACTGCTGGCAGATGGCGGCGCTCTATGACTGAGCGCTACGTGGAACTGCACGCGGCCAGCGCGTTCAGCTTTCTTGAGGGCGCGTCGCAGCCTGAGGAGTTAATTACGCGCGCTGCACGGTTGGACATGCCGGCGATGGCTCTGCTGGACCGCAACGGCGTCTACGGATCGGGGCGCTTCCACACAGCTGCGGGTAGGTCTGGTCTGCACGCTCACGTTGGCGCAGAGATCGCGGTGTTGGGCTTCGGCGATCGTCTTACGCCGCCGTCATGGCTCCCGCATCAACACCGGGCGGAGCCTGCGCGGCTGTCTCTTCTCTGCGAATCGCGCATCGGCTACCAGAATCTTTGCCGGCTCATCACCCAATTCAAAATGCGCGAGAAGAGCAAGGGGGAGGGCGCTGCAACCTGCGATGACCTGCGCCAATACGCAGCGGGCCTGGTGTGCCTGACCGGAGGCGATGAAGGCGTGTTGGCTGCGGCGATCGTCGACGGTGGTGAAGAGAAAGGCCGCATGGTTGCTGAGCAACTGGTCAGCATCTTCGGCAAGGGCGGCGTCTATGTAGAGTTGCAGCGCCATCATGAACGCGAGCAGGAGTGGCGTAATCAAGCGGCCCTGCGTATCGCGCGATCTCTCAAGTTATCCGTGCTCGCAACCAACGGAGTTCGTTACGCGACGGCGTATGACCGTGAGGTCTTCGATCTACTCACCGCGGTGCGCCACCACACCACGCTCGATCATGCAGGCCGACTGCTCGCGCACAATGGCCAACGGCATCTGCGACCCGCACCGGAGATGGCAATACTGTTTCGCGACGTGCCTCACGCAGTCCGCAACAGCGTTGAACTCTCCTCGCGACTTCGTTTCGAGCTGAGCGATCTTGGCTATGAGTTTCCTCGCTATCCGGTTCCTGACGGTGAGACGATGGACAGCTTTCTGCACAAGCGTGTTGCCGAGGGGGTGATGCGGCGCTACGGGCCGAAGAATGATCGCGGCCTCCTGGAGCGAGCGAAGAAGCAGGTCCAGCATGAACTCGACCTCATCGCGCGGCTTGGTTTCGCTGGCTATTTTTTGATCGTCTGGGACATCGTCCAGTTTTGCAAACACAACGGCATCCTTGTGCAGGGCCGCGGAAGTGCCGCCAACTCTGCCGTCTGCTACGCGCTGGAGATCACGGCCATCGATCCGGTCGGCATGGAACTGCTCTTCGAACGGTTCCTGAGTGAGAGCCGGGGTGAGTGGCCTGACATCGATCTCGATCTGCCCTCGGAGGGCAAGCGCGAGCAGGCCATTCAGTATGTCTATCAACGCTACGGCGAGCTCGGCGCAGCGATGACAGCGAACGTCATCAGCTATCGAGGCAAGTCGGCAGCGCGTGAAGTTGGCAAGGCTCTCGGCTTCGATCACGAGTCGCTCGGCAGGTTGTCCAGTCTTGTCAGTCAGTGGGAGTGGCGCGGCAAGACCGACACGATGGCGCACTCCTTCCAGAATGCTGGCTTCGACATTCAACATCCGCGCATCGCCAAGTATCTGGAGCTTTGCATGCGCGTGCAGGACCTGCCGCGTCATCTTGGCCAGCACTCGGGCGGCATGGTGATCTGCCAGGGGCAATTGAACTCTGTCGTGCCGCTGGAGCGGGCTTCGATGCCTGGTCGCACGGTCGTTCAATGGGACAAGGAAGATTGCGCCGACCTCGGGATCATCAAGGTGGACCTGCTCGGGCTCGGAATGATGGCTGTTCTCAAAGACTGTCTCGATCTGATTCCGCGCCACTATGGTGAGCCGATCGATCTCGCTCAACTGCCGGAAGATCCGGATGTCTATCGTGCGTTGCAACAAGCCGACACGGTTGGCATGTTTCAGGTGGAGAGCCGCGCCCAGATGGCATCGCTGCCGCGCAACCACCCTGAACGTTTTTACGACATCGTCGTACAGGTTGCGATCATCCGCCCCGGTCCCATCGTGGGCAAGATGATGCACCCCTACATGCGGCGGCGGCAGGGAAGGGAAAAAATCACGTATCCCCATCCTTCATTGGAGCCGGTGTTGAAGCGCACCCTGGGCGTTCCGCTTTTTCAGGAGCAGCTCTTGCGCATTGCGATGACGGTTGCCAACTTCTCCGGCGCAGAGGCGGAAGAGTTGCGCCGCGCAGTCGGGATGCGCCGCTCCTGGGAGCGCATGAAAAATCTTGAGGGCAAGCTACGCGCAGGGATGACGGTGAACGGCATCGATGAAAAGACCCAGAACAATATCATCGAGAACATCCAGTCGTTCGCGCTCTATGGCTTTCCTGAGAGCCATGCTGCCAGCTTCGCCTTGATTGCGTATGCGTCCGCCTACTTCAAGGTGCGCTATCTTGCGGCATTTACCTGCGCCATCCTCAATAACCAGCCCATGGGTTTTTACATGCCCGCCGTACTGGTGAAGGACGCGCAACGGCACGGCCTGCGCATCAAGCCGATCGATGTTCAGGTTTCAGAATGGGCCTGCACAATCGAAGAGGAGAGCGATGGCACACTCTCTTTGCGTATGGGGCTTGGCTACGTGAAGTGCTTGCGCAGGCAATCCGGAGAGGCCCTCGTCCAATCGCGGCTCAAGGATGGATCGTTCCGCTCAGTTGAAGATCTGGCCCTGCGCGTGTCTTCGCTCAATCGCAAGGAGTTCACGCTCTTGGCGCGCGTCGGGGCACTGAACAGGATCGATGGCATGGCGCACCGGCGCGATGCACTCTGGCAGGTGGAGCGCGCCGGCAAGCTGGAGGGGCCGCTGCTCTCGCAGAACAGCGAGTGGCTGCACGAGGACGCTTCATCTCCGCCTCTGCAGCCCATGAATACAGAAGAGCGCCTGGTATCGGACTATGCCGGTACAGGGCTTACCGTTGGACGGCACCCCATGTTCTACCGCCGCGCGCAACTGCGGCGCCAGGGGGTTCTCTCTGCCAAAGAGTTGAGTGCCTGTGCCGATGGAACCTTGGTGCGTGCAGCCGGTTGCGTGATCGCTCGTCAGCGTCCGGGCACGGCCAAAGGATTTATCTTCATCTCCATGGAAGATGAAACAGGCATTGCGAATGTCATTGTGACGCCCGATCTTTATGAGAGAGATCGCCTGGTCGTCACGCGGTGCAAGTTCCTTCTGGCGGAAGGTCTGCTCCAGAATCAGGATGGAGTCATTCACGTGAAGGCGATGCGGCTGCTTCCGCTTGCCGGTCAGGCGATGGCACTACGATCCCATGATTTTCACTAAAACGAACTTTCCGTTACAAATCGCGCGTATATCGCTGACTCACCATTCAACTAAGCCGCAGGCTGGTTAGTTGGCATCCAACATAGGATGATCGACAGCACGAGAATTGGCAGGACCCACGGTAAGACGCTTTTCCGCATCGCAACGGTCCTGCTCTGCCTCTCCGCTGCAGGGGCCTGCGCGCGCGCTTCCGTCGCCCTGCTGATGGAAGAGCCCTACGGTAAGTTCGGCGCAATGAATCCAACCGGCCATTCCGCCGTCTACCTGAATCACATCTGCGCGGACTCGCCCATCGTCCTTCGGCCCTGCCACGAGGGCGAGTATGGCGTCGTCATCAGCCGCTATCACAAGATCGCCGGCTATGATTGGATCGCCATACCGCTGGCCGGGTATCTCTATGCAGTCGATGACGTAAGCAATATTCCCACCACGGTGGACAAGGACCAGGTCGCGGCCTTGCGTGATGCCTATCGTAGGGAGCATCTGCTCGATCTCGCCCCTGACAACCGCAGCGGCGGACCACCTAAAGGTGAATGGACCCAGATGGTCGGATCGGCTTACGACCGGACCATCCATGGCTTCCAGGTAGACAGCACCCCTGAGCAGGATCAACGCTTCATCGCGATCTTCAATGACCGCAAGAATGTCGGACACTTCAATCTGCTCTTCCACAACTGCGCTGACTTCTCCCGCGTTGTGCTTGATATCTATATGCCGCACGCCATCCACCGCAACTTCATCGCCGACGTCGGCCTGATGACACCTAAACAGGTCGCCCGCTCGCTGGTGAAGTACGGCAAGAAATATCCCGAAGTCAACATGACCGCCTTCGTCATTCCTCAGGTTCTCGGCAGCGTGTCCCGCAGCCATCGCGCCGACGGTGTCGCGGAGTCGCTGCTCAAGAGCAAGAAGTACCTGATCCCCTTGACCGTGCTCGCTCCCGAGTTGACCGGCGGGGTTGTCGTCGCCTATATGACCGATGGCCGCCTGAAGCTGCCGAAAGGTACGCCTGTCTTCAATATCGGCGACCAAGAGGACACCGGACAGCCTGAGCCGGCAGTCGCCCCATCGCGGGAGCTGCTTGCGCCTACCCCCAACCCTGCAACCACGGCGGCAACTTCAACTGCTCCAACTGCTCCAGCAACACCAACGACACCAACGACACCTCAACCATGACGCCCGAACCCGCTACAAATCCGGGTGCCCTTTTCTACCGCCGCATCCGGCTCACCACATATAACACCAGCAACAGCAGCATACTTAGCAGCAGGCATGTCCCCAGCGGCGCATACACAGTCGTACTCTTGCGTTGCCACACGAAGTCTCCCGGCAGCCGCCCCAGCCCCACACCCATCCGCTCCAGCCCTATCCCCAACAGGCCAGCCGTCACCCGTACCAAACCCACGCCGGTCAGCACCCGCCCCATAACGCGATTATCCGCCTGAGGCATCAATTCACCGCCTCGTGATACCGATGAGGCAATCCACGGACCGGGATTGCCCACACCCACGAGAAGCGAACGAGACAATAGGGCGAGCTGGAGCGGGCAATACAATTCTTGCTGGGGCAAGGGAAGACTGCCGGCACTTCGGCATTCGACAAACAAATAGGGGCGATGGAGCCAGCACGATGAACCTGAATGACAAATCGAAACTACTGCACAAGAGTCTTGAGTCGCTCGACTCCTTGCTTGTGGCGTACTCGGGCGGAACGGATTCGGCATTTCTGGCTTACGCCGCGCATCAGACATTAGGCGATCGCATGCTTGCCGTGATCGCTGATTCGCCTTCGTTGCCGCGTAATGAGCTTGCGGCCGCACTGGCTTTCGCGACGCACCATAACATTCCAGTGCAAGTGCTGCAGACACACGAACTGGAGAGGCCGGACTACGCTCGCAACGACGCGCAACGTTGCTTCCACTGCAAGAGCGAACTCTTTACACAGATGGAAGATGCACGGCGACAACTCGGATTTAAGCACCTGGCCTACGGCATGAATCTCGATGACCGCGGGGAGTTTCGGCCCGGCCAACGGGCAGCCGCGTTGCACGGAGCTCTAGCTCCGCTTGTCGTCGCTGAGCTAACCAAAGTTGAGATCCGCACGCTGGCCCGCAATGCAGGCCTTTCGCTCGCGGATAAGCCAGCTAGCGCGTGCCTTTCTTCACGTATCGAATACGGACGGCCCGTGACGGCAGAAAATCTTGCTCAAGTGGAGCAGGCCGAAGATGCACTCCACGCACTCGGCTTCATGCAGGTGCGCGTTCGCCACCACGGTGATCTTGCTCGCGTAGAAATAGCTCGCGAGGACCTTGCCCGAGCCTTGACGCTCGCCATGTTTGACGCGATTACGGACGCGTTGCGTCCCATCGGCTTTTTTTACATCACGCTCGATACACAGGGCTATCGTTCAGGTTCCATGAATGACGTCTTGCCCGTCACAGCCATCGCTTCAGCAAATTAGGCGGTGTATGGAATACGGAACAGGTCGCCTTTCAACCCGTATCCTAGTGTCAGACGTAATGTCGTTCCAGTATTGAAAGAGAGCTCATGCGCATCGCTTATCTCGAATGCTTCGCCGGGATCTCCGGCGACATGTTCCTCGGCGCCCTGCTCGACTCCGGTGTTCCACCCGCGGTGCTGATGGAGGCGACCCTGGCGCTCAAGCTCGGCGCAAGCTTGAAGATCGAAACCGTTGATCGGAGTGGCATCAGCTGCACAAAAGTGCACGTGTTGGAGGACGGTCATCTCGCCGACGAGCAGAAGAGGGACACACGCGTCGAGCATCAAAAGCCTGGCGCGCCGCAGACACACCAGCTGAAGACACAGCACCTACACGAGACTGGGCATACGCATCGTCACGACATTGCTAAGGAGGCACATGCGCACGATGACCCGCACTCTCAGGGACACCCGCATGTACACGGACGCTCGCTTAGCGCGATTCGTGAACTGATACAGGCCGCGCCGCTGGCGGAGCCGGTCAAGAGGACATCCATTCGAGCCTTCGAGCTGCTTGGACAATCCGAGGCGAAGATTCACAATGTCAGCATCGACGAGATCCACTTTCACGAGGTCGGTGCGGTTGATGCCATCGTCGATATCGTCGCTGCAAGTGCGGGCATTCATTCCCTGCAGATCGATGCCTGGCACTGCTCGCCACTGAATGTCGGAGGTGGGATGGTGGAGTGCGCCCACGGAACCTTTCCGGTTCCAGCTCCGGCGACGGCGGATCTGCTCCGCGGCTTTCCGACGTATTCCGCATACGTGCAGAAAGAGCTCGTAACTCCTACCGGCGCTGCCCTGCTGCGGGCGCTCGATCCTGCGTTCAGCCAGCAGCCGGCCATGCGAGTCGAGCGGATCGGGTACGGCGCAGGAACACGGAACCCGGAAGGTTTTCCGAATGTTCTGCGCATCAGCATCGGGAGTGCGGAGGAAGGCACAGACATCCACAACACGATCGCAAGAGACCTCCATCAGAACGTCTCGAACCAGCACGCCGAGACGGTCACGGTGTTAGAGACCGCACTGGATGATCTCTCCCCTCAGATCCTGGCGTGGGTTGCTGAATCGGCCTTTGCTGCGGGCGCGCTGGATGTAATGCTGACGCCTGTCATCATGAAGAAGGGCCGTCCGGGAACACTCTTGACGATCTTGTGCAATCCGTCGGAGAGCACCGCACTGGAGCGATTGATTCTTCGTGAAACCAGCACGCTTGGCATACGCATTCGACAAGATCAACGCTGCTGCCTTGATCGACGTCACCTACCGGTACAGACGCTCTATGGCGAGATTCGCATAAAGATTGGCTTGCTTGCCGGCGAAGAACTGAATGCGGCACCCGAATTTGAAGACTGCCGCGCTGCTGCCGTGCAGTACAACGTCCCGCTTAAGCTGGTGCAGCAGGCAGCCATTGCTGCGTATCATGCTGCGTATCAGCAGCTGACCACCAGCGTCGAATCAACCAGAGACGGAGATATCACCTCGTAATGACTCCGTCCGATCTGCTGACAATCCTCTCCGCAGTAGAGCGTGGCGCGCTGTCGCCGTCGGCTGCGGCCGAGCGCCTCGCAACGCTGCCGTTTGAAGATCTTGGTCATGCTCGCGTCGATCATCATCGCAGCCTGAGGACGGGGCTGCCCGAGGTCATCTACGCCGCAGGAAAGACGCAGGAGCAGACGGCTGCTATCTTTGCAAGCCTGCTCGCCGACGGCGTGGATGTGCTGGCTACGCGAGTCGATGCAGCAATCGCCGAGGCTTTACTGCGTGCTTACCCAGGAGCCATGCACAATCCCACAGGGCGGACCGTTAGCTTCCGCCAGACACCGGTCTCGCGTCAGAGCAACGGTCATATTGCCGTCGTGTGCGCAGGTACCAGCGATCTCCCTGTCGCAGAAGAGGCGGCCGCTACGGCGGAGACATTTGGTGCAAGGGTCACACGAATGTACGACGTCGGCGTAGCCGGATTGCATCGTTTACTTGCGGTTCGGAGCGATCTGCTGACAGCCGATGCGGTCATCGTCTGCGCCGGCATGGAAGGTGCGCTGCCTTCGGTCGTCGGTGGCCTCGTGGGAGTTCCCGTCATCGCCGTTCCGACATCGGTTGGCTACGGTGGATCGTTCGGTGGCGCTACAGCGCTGCTCGCCATGCTCAACTCCTGTAGTCCGAACGTGACTGTGGTGAATATCGATAATGGATTTGGAGCAGCATATACTGCGGTATTAATCTCGCGAGCCGCCTCAAAGTCGATCCCGGGGTAGAGCCGTACGTTTCTATCGTGGCCGGCACTTGTCGCGCGCAAGGGCGAGCGATGAGGGCTCTGACGACCAATCGCGTGGGCTGATGGCGTGACGGAGGTCACAGCCAAGCTGCGGAGGCGGTGGCAGGCTGGGTGGGATCGAGTTGGCGTTCTGGCCCGACGAGTAGCATGGTTGGGGCGCTGCTGGACAGGAGACTCGTATGTTGAGGTCCTTGTTCTTGTTTTCCATGCTGTTGCAGTTGGGTCCGACGCAGCAGCAATCGGCGGCAAGTCCTGCGCCAGCGGCGACTGTGCCGGCTATCCCGGCGCAGGCTGCGCGAATGGTGAACCCGGTGAAGCCCATGGCCGAGTCAATGGCACACGCGAAGAAGGTGTATGGGTATGATTGCGCGATGTGCCACGGAGCTACGGGCAATGGGAAGGGCGAACTGGTCGCAGAGCTGAAGCTCAATCTGAGGGACTGGACCGTTCCGGCGGCGTTGAAGGACAGGACCGACGGGGAGTTGTCCTATATCATCACGCACGGCCAGGGACAGATGCCGGCGGAAGGGGATCGCGCGAAGCCGGACGACATCTGGAATATGGTGGTGCTGGTGCGGGGGTTCGCGAAGCCGTAGTCAGGCGAGGGCGGGGTGATCTTTGGGCTCCATCCAGAGCTTGCCGGCGACGATGAGTACAGCGAGCATCGCGGTGCAGAGGGCAAAGACGGCGCGTACGCTGGTGTGCTGAGCGAGAATGCCGGAGAGCAAAAGGCCAGCGATCTGCGCGGAGAAGACGGCAGACATTGTGGTGGAGCCGACACGACCCATGAGCCCGGCAGGGGTCTCCTGCTGGATGAGCGTCTGTGACGGAACGATAATGCCGGCGGCGGCGAAGCCGATGAGGAAGCAGCCGAAGACCGTGACGACGACCGGGACTCCGAGGTGGAAGACGGGGAGCGTGAAGGCGAACAGTGGAGCTGCGGCCAGCAGCAGGGTTCCAAGCGCGATGCCGCCGAGTCCGAGGTAGACCTGTGTGGTGTTGCTGATGTGTTTGGCAAAGGCGTTGAGGATGTTGACGCCGATCAGCAGACCGATGCTGATGGCTGCGCTGGTGACCGCGAAGATGGTGGAGGAGGTGTGCAGCGTGTCGCGAACGTAGATGGCGACGAGCGGACCGAAGCAACCCATAACGAACATGCCAGCACCCAGCGCGACGATGACGAAGAGCAGGGCGGCGTGGTGCAGAATGAAGCCTGCGCCGATCTTCATGTCGGCGAGGATGCGTGAAATGCCGGAGGAGCCTTCCTTTGCGGAGGCTGGGACGGGGAGTTGGAGATCTCCGGCTGCGGACTTCTTCGGCAGAGTAAGTGCGAGCGAGGCGATGAGTGAGCCAGAGGCGATGAAACTGACGGCATCGAGACCATAGCAAATCCTGGCGCCGAAGATCCTGACGACAGTGACAGCAATCGGGCCGCCGATGATACGCATGATGAACATGACCTGCTGCATCAGCGCGGTGGCTGAGCGCAGGCCATGCCGGGGCACAGCACTGCGAATGGCGACGCCCTGTGCGGGACTGAAGAAGCTGGAGATGACGCTCATCGAGGCCAGAACGGCATAGAAGCCGTAGACGCCGTGAACGAACAAGAGCAGAAGGCACAGGCCAGCGCGGATGAAGTCGCTTGAGATCAGGGTCTTCGTTGACCGGCCAGCGGTCAACGAAGACGCCGCTGATGATGCCAAGCAAGGCGATCGGCAGCAGGTAGGCGATGTTGATGCCGGTGATCTGCTGCGGCGTGGCGTGCAGCCTGAAGGTCATGATGGTAATGACCGCGAAGAGCGCCAGGAAGTCGCCAAAGACGGAGACTATCTGCGCATACCAGAGGCGGCGCATGGTGACGACGCGGAGGACCTCGCCCATGGATAGCGGTTCAGGTGCGTTGGGTGCAGGGATGGGGATCGACTCTGTGGCGACCGCGTCGAGCTCGGTGTCGAGTTGGGAGAGGGTTTCGTCACTCATGGGTGGACTGTGGTGCCGGGTGCAACTGCAGATGTCTCCACTGCGGCGCTTAGCGCCTCCGGTCGAGGACACTCTTCAACCCAGACGGGAAGTTCGCCTTTGGGGAGATGGCACATCGGAAGCAGGACTTTGAAACAGTTGGGCCTAGTCGGCGAGTTCGACGAGGATGACCTGCTCGTCGTTGTCAATTTCGCGGAGTTTGACCTCGATGATCTCGCGGCGCGAGGTGGGGATAGTGCGGCCGATGAAGCGGGCTTCGATGGGGAGCTCGCGGTGGCCGCGGTCGATGAGGACCAGCAACTGCACGCTCTTGGGCCGACCCTGGTCGAAGAGGGCATCAAGCGCGGCGCGGATGGTGCGGCCAGTGTAGAGGACGTCGTCCATCAGGATGATGTCGCGGCCGTTGACGTCGAAGCCGATCTCGCCCTTTTCTACAACGGGGCGCGGGCTGGTGGTGGAGAGGTCGTCGCGGTAGAAGCTGATGTCGAGGACGCCGGTGTCGACGGGGGCCTTCTCGATGGTCTCGATGAGCTTGGCGATGCGCTGGGCGAGCGGAACACCGCGGCGCTTGATGCCGATGAGGCCAAGGTTGGCACTACCGTTGTTGCGCTCGACGATCTCATGCGCGAGGCGGACGAGGGTGCGCTCGATCTCGGAGGAGGACATGAGGCGGCCCTTCTCGCGGAGATGGGGCTTGGAGGTCGGCTGGGTGGCTTCAGTAGAGGTGGTCGGATCGCTCATGGTGTGCCCTTCATGATATCAGCGGATGGCCCCTATCGAGGGGAGCGGGAGCGGAGGTAGCCGGCGAAGGCACCGGCGGTCGCGGAGAAGGCGAGATAGAAGGCGATGCAGATGGCGATGCTGGTGAGCAGGATTCCGGCACGAAACTCGGGGACGGCGAGCATATCGAGGGCAGCGTTTGTGGTTGGGCCGGAGGCTGCAGTGATGGTGGTGTGCATCTGGGTGAAGAGGTTGGCGATCTGGACGTCGATCTCGGCGGTGGAGTGGAAGACGAAGCGCTCAAGGACGAGACCGATGGTGTTGAGCGTCGTGGTCGCAATGAGGATGGCGAGGCCGGTGAGCACGCCGAGGCGGGCTCCGAAGCTGGTGGTAATGCATGTCTGGCGGAAGCGGGAGCTATAGACGCCGAGCACGATGATGGGTGCGGAGATGAACCAGAAGAAGGAGAGCAGAGCGACCGGCGGAAGTGCGAAGGAGAGCAGGGCGAGGCCCGCGGCGACCGCTCCGGCGAGGCCGGAGCACTGGATGGCGCCGCGCCAGTCAATGGCGCTGCTCGGTGCGATGGTCTGGGGAATCGGCTCGGTTGAAGGGTTGGCGGCGGCCTGCTGGGCGCTGATCTGCTGGTCGATCTGCTCGCGAAGTTCCTCGGAGAGTTGCACCTGGGGCGCGCCGCAGGTCCAGCAGAAGACAAGGGAGCCCTCATCTTCGCGATGCAGGACAGTGTGGCAGCGGGAGCAAATGCGTGGAGTCACTACTTTGAAGGGTAGCCGAGGGCTGGCCGCGTAGCAAACCGGCGAGCCCAGCTGGGCGACGATAAGGCTGCCGCGAAGATGGGGTGCTCGACGTTTTGCACACTACTCGCTGTCTTTGCTGTCTTTGCTGTCTTTGCTGTCGTGGCCGGAGAGGTGAGAAGGGAGGTCGAGGGAGACGAGGCCGATCCTGGTGCCCCCGTTGCGGGCTTCAACGCCGACGATGTGCTGGTGCTGCTCGGAGCCGGCGCGGAGTTCGATGTCGTCGTCGGAGGAGATGCCGGTGTGGGTGTGATTGTGGTCCTTGATGTCGCAGGTGAGGCCCTCGGAGGTGTGGGTGGGCGATCCCACGGAACGATTGGCCCGGCACTCGATGACATCGCCGTAGCGTGCGGCGAGGTCCTTGCGGTAGAAGGCGAGGACCCTGTCCTGCGGGTCGGGGGTTTGGAAGCTGGCGGCCTTGACGCCGAGATGGAAGCTGCCGAAGCTCATGTCGACGTTGGCGGAGTTGCCATCCTTGTCGCCGTCGTCTTTCACGGGGATTGCGCCGGGATAGGCTGTCAGGCCAATGGCCGAGGTGTCCGTGCTGTTGTTGGTCTTGACCTGCATGGAGCCGAAGGGCGTTCCGATATCGACGTTGTCGTTGTTGCCATTCTTGTGCTCGGAGACGTGGCAGCCGGCGAGCAGAAGGCAGGCGAGCGATATCGCGAGAGGTGGAGCGACGGCGAGGGTGCGAAGAGTGCGGGTCATGGGTCCTCCAAACAGCGGCAGCGAGACATGGGTTCGCGCGGGGCGTTTGCGATCCGACAAGAGAATACGCTGGGCAGAGGCGCGCGGTTCCATGGATCTTGGCGAAAGGGATTTTGGCGAAAGCTTCCTGAGGCTGCAGAGCCGCGACGAAGCAGCGTCTTTTTCTCGATGCGGGTTTACACTTCTAGCTCATTCCAACGAGCTTGAATCAGGTATCAGGAAGGAACACCGCCATGCCGCCCCCACTGCGCAGACCGCTTAGCCGAGGTAGGAGGGGGCTGTGTCAAGCCGCGCTCTCAGGAGTTGCCGTGGCGCTGCTGGTGGCGATGCCCGCGCAGGAAGCCTATGCGCAGTCGCCGGGGGATGGCGGAGCGGGATCGCAGGGACAGGCTCAGTTGGCGCAGGGTGATCCACCGTCGCAGGTGGCGCGCATCAGCGTGCTGATGGGCAATGTGTCGGTGGAGCCGGCGAGCGTGGACCAGTTCAGCGCGGCGGAGGTGAACTATCCGCTGACGACGGGCGACCGTCTGTATACGGACGCTGGGGCGAATGCGGAGCTGGAGACGGATCGGCTGGCGGTGCGGCTGGGCCAGCAGACCGACCTGACGGTGACGGCGATGACGGATACGCTGGCGCAGTTCGGACTGGCGTCGGGCAGTGTGCATCTGCGCAGCTACTCCCAAAGTGCAGGGCGTCTCGATCCGGGCGCAACCGTGGAGCTGGATACGCCGAACGTTGCGGTGACGGTGCTGCAGCCGGGCGATGTGCGCGTGGATGTCGCTCCGGAGAGAGATACGACGGTCGTGGCGGTGGTTTCGGGGCAGGTGCAGGTGAATGGCAATGGGGTGCAGCAGGTGCTGGAGCCGGGCCAGCGGGTGAACCTGGGAGGCAGCAATCCCGTGGCTGCGCAGTGGTTGTATGCGGCTGAGCCGGATGGGTTGGATAGCTTCTCGGCGGACCGCGATGACTGGTATGAGAGCTCGGTGGCGAGTGCGGAGCAGTATGTGAATCCGGAGACGATCGGCGCAGAGGATTTGAGCGCGAACGGCGATTGGGAGACGGACGCGGATGAGGGGCCGGTATGGTATCCGAGCGGTGTTGCGGTGGGCTGGGAGCCGTATAGCTGCGGCAACTGGACGTGGGTTGCGCCGTGGGGATGGACGTGGGTGGAGTGCGAGGCGTGGGGCTTTGCGCCGTTCCACTACGGGCGCTGGAAGCATCGCGGTGGCCGCTGGGGATGGATTCCGGGGCCGCCTGTGGTGCGGCCGGTCTACTCGCCAGCCATGGTGGTGTTTGTCGGCAGATCTGGGTTGATGGACGGCGGAACGGACGTGACGGCCTGGTTTCCGCTGGGCCCGCATGAGACGTATGTGCCGTGGTATCACGCCAGTCCGCTGTACGTGAACCGCGTGAACGTGTCCAACATCTATGACCGGAACACGGCTGAGGTGAAGCGTATCTATAACCAGCNNTTTGCGGCTGGGAAGCCGGTGGGGCAGTCGCTGGTGCGGGTGAGTCCGCAGGCGCTGGCGTCTGCGCCGGTGCTGCCGCATCCGCTGGTGACGCCGCAGCGGACGTTGGTTGTGTCGGTGCCGGCGCGCGCGGTTCCGGCGCGCGTGGCAAGGCCGACGCTGGCCTCGCGGGTAGAGCAGGGCGCGCGTCCGGCAGGTCAACCTGCAGCGCGGCCCGCGCAGGTGGGCAACCACATTCTGGTTGCGCCGGCCGCGAGGCAGCCTGCGGGAGCGGTTCGGCCGCAGACCGAGCAGGCTCCGGTTGCGCCAGCGCAGACCGTTG
>PLHC01000092.1 GCA_003138795.1 Granulicella sp.
GCGCCATCTTCGCCGCCATGTTCCTGAAAGAATTTGCCGAAGACACACCCTGGATTCACCTCGACATCGCCGGCACCGCATGGATCGACGACGTCAAGCCCTGGCAGTCCAAAGGCCCCAGCGGCATCGCCGTCCGCAGCATCACCGAGTGGGTCCGCAGCTACGCCACATAGGTCCGTGGCCGCAAGAAATACGAGAAACAATCGTTACGTCTGCGATGGAAGGAAGGGCACAGCTTCAGCCGTGCCGTACGCTTGCCCTTCCGGATTAGAAGCGGGCTTTAGCCGCTGTCTCGTCATGAACGATGTAAGGGCTTCAGCCCTGGGCCACAGCCCTTACATCGCGCTTGGCACCGTAATCCCCAGCCACCCCAGCACCCGCACCAACTCCCGCCGCGCCACCGCCACCGTAGCCAGCAGCAGCGTCTTCCTCGCCTCATCCGTCTCCGTCAAAATATGATGCCGGTGATAGAAGTTATTGAACTGCTGCGCCAGCGTAAATGCATACCGCGCGAGCATCGCCGGTTCTGCCGTCGCAATCGCCTGCTCCAGCACCAGCGACAGCCGCGACGCCGTCAGCCAGACCTCCCACACGCTCGTGCCTTCCTCGCTTTCCAGCATCGCCGCTAAATCCAGCGATGCCACACCCGCCAGCGCATCCTCCTCCGACACGCCCGCCTTACGGAAGATATTCGCCGCGCGCACCGCAGCATACTGCGCATACGGTCCCGTCTCGCCGTCGAACGCCAACGCATCCTGATAGTCGAACGCGATGATCGTATTGCGCGTAAACCGCAGCAGGAAGAATCGCAGCGCACCCACACCAATCGCCTCAGCAATCTCCGCCCGCTCCGTCTCATCCAGCTCCGGATGCCGAGAATCCACCTCCGACCGTGCCGCCGCAATCATGCGATCGATCAGGTCATCGGCCTTCACGCCGAAGCCCTTGCGCCCACTCACTTCGATAAAATTCTTGGCCTTATCTTCCTCGCTCAGCACATACCCGAGGTCCTCGGCCGTGCGCGCCGTCAACCCCACAAACGCATAGTTCAAATGCGTATACCGGTCCGACTCCGCGACATACCCCAGCGACCGCAACGCCTCCTTCACCTGCGTCTGCGGATCATCCTGCCGCGAGTCGATCACGTTATAGATCGCATCCGCATGCCCAAAGCCCAAACCAAAATCCGGACGCGGACCTTCCCCATGCACCGTCGAGATCCAGCACGTATGCGTCGCATACTCGCGAAACTTCGCATAGCCAAAGTCCTTGCCCAGCAGCCCGTACTTCCACAGGTGATACGCAATGTCTTTACCGACATAGGTCACCGTCCCATTCGAACGGACAAGGATCTTCGCGTCCTCATCCGGACCGCCCTCAGCCAGCTCAACTCCGGCAGCCGCAGAGATCGCACGCCGCATCACCCAGCAGCCCTTATTCTTGCCCTCGGTCTCGAGATACAGCACACCCTTCTCGACCATCAGCGCGCGCGCCGTCTCCCAGAAATGCAGGTGCAGAATCTCGCTCTCACGCGGCAGAAAGTCATACTCGATCCCCAGCCGCTCCATGGTCTCCAGATGCCGTCGCAGTACCCCCGTCGCAATCAGCTCCGCAATCTTCGCGGTCTCATTCCCGCCAGCCTCAATCTTGTGCAGCGTGTCCAATCGCAACTGTTTGCGCGCCACAGCCTGCGTCGAATCCGCCTCGTACCACTGCGAAACCGCCGCATACAAATCCCAGCACGCATAGTCGAGCCGTGTATTCGTCTCAATCAGCTCCATCAGCCAGCCGCGCACATCCTCCAGCGACATGCCCTGCAGCGCCGTCACCGCGACCACAATATCGGCCACCTGCACGCCCGTGTTGTCGATATAGTTCTGCACCCCGGTCTCCCACCCCGGCTTGTACTCGTCCTTCTTCAGCATGCGCGCAAAGCTGTCGCCAAGAATCGCATTGCGCAGATGCCCAACGTGCGCGGCCTTGTTCGGATTGATGCTCGTATGCTCGACCAGCCTGAACCCACCGCCGCCCACAACAGCATGTTCATCCGCCGCCATGCGCTTCGCCGTGCCCGCGCGGTCAAGCTTCACATTCAGATAGCCTGCGCCCGCAATCTCCACCGCGGCAACGCCCGGCGTCGCCGCCAGCGCCGTCTGCAACTCCTGCGCAATCGCTCGCGGAGCCTTCTTCAACCGCTTGGCCAACTCAAACGCGACCGGCAGCGCCATCTCCCCGAACTCGATCTTCGGCGGCAACTCCACCACGAGATTCGCAAGCGCAATCTCGTAGCGCTCCTTCAACAGCGCTTCAATCCGTGTCTGCAACTGCAACTGCAAAATCCGATACATGCGGTTCTCTACTCTCTACCCTCGAATGTCTACTGTCGCCTTACGGCAGCTCTGCCGGCAGCGTCTCAATCTCTTCCAGCAACGGCTTGCGCCGCGCTTGATGCAACCGGTGCATAAAGAACATCGCACCGCCCACACCCGTAATCGTCACCAGCAGCCACAAATGAATCAGCAATCCAAACAGCGCTGCAGCGGGGCCAGCGACATAGTGAATCTTCAGCGCATTCTGGCACGCCCACTCGAAGGGGCCGATACCACCCGGCGCACTCGGCACAAGGAACGCGAAGTTTGCCAGTGACACCGTTTGCAGCGGCGCTCCCCAATCGAGTTGCGCACCCAGGGCCGTCGTCACCCCGATCATCCGCATCGCCGAAAGATAGAGCAGGCCCTCGCTCAACCAGATCACTAGACTCAGGCAGAACAGCCACACCATGCCCACCATCCCAATCTGCCGAATCGCATCCAGCGCCAGCAGCAGCCAGTGCTCGATCTTCCCAAGTCTAGCTAGCTTTGCCGGCAGCTTCGCAAATACCGCCTTGATCGGCCGCACCAGCGTGCGTGCGCCCGCAACCATCGCGATCAGTCCGCCGCCCGAGAGCACCAGCAATATCTTCACCAGCACACGCGTCTTCGGCGGCAGGCCTTTGCCCGTGTGTACCGTCACCACCAGCAGCAGCACCAGCGTGAAGATGTCGAGCAGTTTCTCCAAAATCACCGTACTCAGAATCACCGATGGGGATGCATTCAAATCGGGCGCATAGGTGAAAACACGCATTACGTCGCCGATCCGCAGTGGCAGAATATTGTTCGCCGCCAGCGAAGTAATCAGCACGCGAAAACAGGTGCTCAGCTTCGAGCCCACACTGCGCATCATGCGCCACCAGCGATACGACCTCAGCCAATAGCTCGCACACGTCCCCGCCAGCAACCCCACGATCCAAAGCGGCGCCACCAGGCGGATGCTCTCCAGCACCGCCAGCTTGACGCCGCGAAACGTCCACCACAGAAAAAACGCGCTGATCAGCAACCCTGGCAGCGTCTTCAGCAGCCCCATGCGGAGTTCGCGCGTCACAGGCTCTGCCTCACGCGGAATGCACCAACCATCCCGAACTTCCTTGATTCGTCTTTGCTCATCGGTTCGACGTTTATTGTATCGTCCTGAGCCCGCTAAACTAGACGCATGCGCCACGACGCCACGCGCCCTACTGCAACCGTCTCCACGCAATCCGGGCCTTGGCAAAGCCCCCTGTGGCTGGCGATCGTTACCGCGCTCGCTCTCTCCACGCTACTGATCCACGGCTATCACCCACTCGCCGAGGACGGCGGACTCTACGTCGCCGGAGTGCAACTTACGCTCGACCCGACCCTCTTCCCGCACTACACCGTCTTTGTCAGCGAGCACCTGCACTTCTCCATCTTTGCCCCAACCCTGGCCTTTGCCGTCCGTCTCACCCACCTCTCCCTCGCATGGGTCCTGCTGCTGGCCGACATCCTCAGCCTCTGGCTTACCTTCTACGCAGCGAAGAAAATCCTTCAGCGCACCATCGCCAGCGAACCCGCACAGCTCGCCGGCCTCTGCCTCCTGGCAGCCTTCTGGACGCTCCCCATCGCCGGCACCTCGCTGCTCCTGATGGACCCCTACGTCACCGCGCGCAGTCTCTCCACGCCGCTCTCGCTGCTAGCTATCGCCTTCGCACTCGAAAACTGGACGACGCGGGTACCCCATCCTCGCGACAGCTTCACCATCGCAGGGTGGGGTGCCTTCCTTTGCTGCATCCTCTGCCTCGTCCTCGCCGCACTCTTCCATCCGCTGATGGCCGCCTACGCCTTCGCCTTCGTCCTGGTCCTACGCCTCACCCGTCTGCGTCAGCGACACCTCGCCTGGGCGCTGCTCACCCTCGCCGCCCTCGCGCTCGCCACCGTGCTCGACGTCCTTGCGCCCAGCGAGACCACCGCACTCATCGCCGCAGAAATATCCCGCTACTACTGGTTTCTCTCCCAATGGCAGTGGTTCGAGCTCCTCGGCCTCGCCGGTCCGCTCGCCGTGCTCGCCGCCCTTCTCAGCCGTTTCCGCAAACAATCCGACCCGCTCAGCGACACCGCCGCAACCCTCTGCCGCGCCAGCATCGCAATCGGCTGCATCGCGACTCTGGTCGTTCTGCTCTTCGCGCACGAGAGCAGCCGCACCCATCTCGTCGCTCGCCTCCAGCCTCTGCGCGCCTTCCTTCCTATCTACGCGATCATGACGCTTCTGCTCGGCGCAACCCTCTCCCAACTCGCCCTTGAAGCACGCCAGCGTCTGCGCTCCAGTACCGCCCGCACAGCTCTCGCATCGCTGCCTGCCATTGTCCTTCTCGCGCTCGCCGCCACAATGTTCTACGTGCAGCGCAACACCTTCCCCGCCTCACAGCATCTCGAGCTTCCCTGGCTCGCCCAGCACAACCGGAACCCATGGGTCCGCGCCTTCCTGTGGGCTCGCGACAATACCCCCCGCGACGCCCTTTTCGCGCTCGACGCAAAGTATGTCAACGAAGACGGCGAAGACGCCCAGACCTTCCGCGCCACCGCCCTGCGCAGTGCCGTGCCAGACTTCTCCAAGGACGGCGGCGAGGCTGCCATCACGCCCTCACTCGCCGAGCAGTGGCAGCAAGGTGCCGCCGCGCAAAACAATCTCTCCATAGAGACCGACGCCGTCCGCGACGCGCGCCTTAGCCCCCTCGGAGTCACCTGGATGGTGCTGCACTCCACCGCACCCACCGCGCACCCCTGCCCCTATGACAACGGGAGCATCAAGGTCTGCCGTCTTGCGCCCTGACAACCTCCATCCCGGCGAAATGCAACCTTCGTGCTACCTTAATCAAGGAGCGAGCGGGTAGCTCAGTTGGTAGAGCATCGCCCTTTTAAGGCGTTGGTCCTGGGTTCGAGCCCCAGCCCGCTCACCACTTCCAAACCTCACCCACAAGCTGTCCTCCGGCCGGAGCATCGCGTCTTTTCGCGATGCGCCGTGGAGAGACCCCTGTATTTGCCTTTCGCCCGTCGCGCTACAAGACCGGCCCCAACCGCACCCCCCAGCAAGCTCTCCCCTCTACTCTCTCAGCCTCCTCACGATATTCGTCGTCGAAAACCCTTCCGCCGTGGGCACAATCTCCACGCGCCCACCTGCGGCGATCACGTCCTCATGGCCCACCACGGTCTCGACGGAATAATCCCCACCCTTCACCAGCACATCCGGCTTCACCGCGCGAATCAGCTCGATCGGCGTGTCCTCCTCGAACAGCACCACTGCATCGACCGCCGCCAGCGCCGCCATCACCCGCGTGCGTTCCTTCTCGCCGACCACCGGCCGCGTCGGCCCCTTCAGCCGGCGCACCGACGCATCCGAGTTCAGCCCCAGCACCAGCTTCGACCCGAACCTGTGGCAGTCCTCCAGCAGCGTCACATGCCCCACATGCAGCAGATCGAAGCAGCCGTTGGTAAACACAATCGTCTCGCCCGCTGCGCGCCACTCCGCCACACGTTTGGCCAGCCGCTCTCCATCGAGCACCTTCTCTCCGCCGCGAATCCCGCTTGACGGCGTCAGCGCCGCCACCAGCTCATGCTGCGCAATCGGCACTGTCCCCATCTTGCCGACGACGATCCCCGCCGCCAGATTCGCCAGCTCCACCGCCGTCTCAATCTTCAGCCCACCCGCGAGCGTCGCAGCAAGCGTAGCAATCACCGTATCGCCCGCGCCCGACACATCAAACACCTCGCGCGCCCGCGCCGGCGAATGATACGTGCCGCCCTCCCACAGCACGCGAATCCCCTTTTCGCTCATCGTCACCGCCAGATACTTCAGCTCGTGCTTAACACGCTGCGCCTCGCCAGCCTTCAGCAACGCCTCCAGCTCATGCGTCCCCACGCCCGTCGCAACGGCCAGCTCATTCAAATTCGGACACACTATCGTCGCGCCCGCGTACTTGCTGAAGTCCGGAGTCTTCGGATCAGCCAGCACCGGAATCCCCGCCGCCCGCGCCGCGCCAATCACCGCCGCGCAAAGCTCCGCCGACACCGCGCCCTTCGCATAGTCCGACAGCACCACCGCGTGCACCTTGCCCACCAGCTGCTCCGCGCGCCCCTGCAGCCGCTGCTGATCCTCCGCACCTGGCGCGTCCTTGCTCTCAATATCCAGCCGCAACAACTGCTGCTGCCGCCCCACAATCCGTGTCTTCGAGATCGTCGGCAGCTTCGTCGTCACCACCCCCACCGTATCGATCCCCGCCGCCTCCAGCAGCGCCGCCAGCTCGTCTTTATCCTTATCCTCACCCCAGAACCCCGCCAGCACCGCCTGGCAGCCCAGCCCCACCAGATTCATCGCAACATTGGCCGCCCCACCCGCGCGCTCATAGTGCAGCGCATGCCGCAGCACGGGCACCGGCGCCTCCGGCGAAATCCGATCGACCTCCCCCAGGATGTAGCGGTCGAGCATTAAATCCCCAACCACCAGCACCTTCAGATGGCCAAAACCACCCTCCAATAATCCCAGAACTGCATGTGTCTCCGGCAGCATCGTCGTCTCATCTCTCCCGAACCATCATCGCACCCGCGAAGTTGTTAGTTCTTCGTTCCAATTCGCCCCGCCCTAGCCTTCACTGACAACTGAGAACTGAGAACTGAGAACTCCCATCACCTCACCCACCGTAATCGACATCAAGCACTTCTTCTGCTGCTCAATACAAGTCTCCAGCCCACACCCCCAGCACTCCACCCGGTGATACACCACCCGATGCTGCTTCCCAAACGGAAACCACTGTCTTGGAATATTCCTTGCCGCGAAGATCGCCACCACTGGAGTCCCCACCGCCGCAGCCAAATGCATCGGCCCACTATCATGCCCCACAAACAACCGCGCCTGAGCAAACGCCGCCGCACTCTCTCTCGGCGTCAACTTCCCGTACAGATTCACCACCGGCCCACCGCCGTTCGCCCGCCAATCCTCCGCCGCAAACTCACTCGCCTCGCTCTCCTCCGACGCACCCGCCAGCAACAGAGCCCTTCCGGGAAACTCCGCCGCAATCCTCCCCAGCAAGGCCCGCCAGTTCTCCCTGCCCCAATCCTTCGCCTGCACCTTCGTCCCAACGCTCACCGCAATCGACTCCACCCGCAGCGCCTCATCTCCAATCGCTCTCGACGCGCTCTCATGCTCTGCCGCCGTCAGGTGCAGGTCCCAGCTAGCCGGATCGCTCAATCTCCCCGGATCAGCCATCTCTCCCATAGCACCCAACTCGCCGATACACCGCACCAGCCGTGCCGCCTCCGGCTCCAGGTTGGCATCGCCCATCGCGTGGTCGCGCCCGCCGGTCGCCACGCCATAAAAATTCCTCTGCATCCCCTCGGTCAGCGGAACCCCGACAATCCTCCGCACGCCGCACATCCGAAAGAAGGCCTCATCGCGCCGCGCCGCCTTCACCCCACGCGCCCCTGCGAGATACACCAGCACCTCCGGCCGCCAGCGCGCAATCGTCCACCACAACCCCAGCAACTCACCCACACTCCGCGTTCCCACCGCGTACCGCATATACCCATGCACCAGTCCCGACCCCTCGAGAATCGCCGCCGCCGCCGGAGCCTTCGAACTCATCGGAATATTGGTCAGCATCCGCCGCTCGGCATCCGGAAACGCCCGCGCCACCAGGTGCAGCGCCGGCAGCGAGATCAGCATATCGCCGAGGCTGCCCAGCCGATACACCAGCCCCGCCGCGTCTTCTTCTTTCCCATGCCCTCTAGTGTCACCTCCACCCTCCCCGCACGCAAGCCGGGAAGTCCTTGTCGTTGCTCTCGCTTTTCTTTCTGTCCTGCGCGTAGGGAATCTGCTTCGTTTGCCACCCCCTACCGTCCGAGCCCCGCCTCCGTTATCCTTGCTATCACCAACCCATGCTCAACGCTTCTCACATCGTCGCCCTTCACGACCAATTCACCGCCCACGGTCACGACCCGGCGAGTCCCGCACCTCTCCCCGTCTCACCCTTCGACCAGCTCATCCTCGACCAGCACCGCGCCAACTTTGAACTCTGGCACCGCGAAGACGATGCACGCGACCCCCACGCCTCCGACGCCACCATCGTCCAGGTCAAGCACGACATCGACCGCCTCAACCAGCTTCGCAACGACCTCGCCGAGCAGATCGACATTGCCCTCCTGAAACTGGTGCCCGTCCTGGCGCCCAACCACCCCTCCCCCCCGTTCAACTCCGAGTCCCCCGGCCTCATCATCGACCGCCTCTCCATCCTCGCCCTCAAGATCTTCCACACCGAAGAGCAGCTCCACCGCTCCACCCCCGAACACCAGGACCGCAACCAGGGCCGCCTTCTCGTGCTGAATGAACAGCGTACTGATCTCGCAGGCTGCCTCGACGATCTATGGTCTGACGTCCTCGCCGGTCGCCGCCGTTTCAAGCTTTACCGCCAACTCAAGATGTACAACGACCCCACTCTCAACCCGGTACTCTATGCCCGATCCCCGATCTGATAACGTATCCAGTACGCTCGATTTGACCGCAACCCTCTAAGCCTCGTATAAACCCAGACGAGATCCCATCTACCGAACTGCAGTTCCAGGACTCCAGCCGTCTACCCCGAGAAACAATATGGCCCCGAAATCGGTAACATCCACCTCCGAATCCAAAGCCGCCAAGACGACGACTGTTCGCAAGACGCACCACCCGCTCCCCGGAAATGCACAGGCCTCCAGCGACGCCGCCCGCAAGTCCACGCTCACCCTCTACGAGAGCGCGCTGAAGCTCATGCAGGCCGGCAAGTATGAGAAAGCCCACGATGCCTTCGCCAGGATGCTCGATGCCGCCCCTCAGGACCTCGCCGACCGTATCCGCATGTATATCGCCGCCTGCGTCGGCCAGATTTATAAAGGCACCACCACCTTCCAGACCCACGAAGAGCGCTACGACTACGCCATCTCCCTGCTCAACCAGGGCAACTACGAAGACGCCCGCCAGCACTTTCAGGCCATTCTCCTCGAGGAGCAGTCCGCCGACTACGCCTTCTACGGCCTCGCCCTGCTCGCCAGCATGACCGGCGACGCCGACGGCTGCATCGAGCATCTCTCCGAAGCCATCCGCCTCAACGGGCAAAATCGTCTCCAGGCCCGCCTCGACTCCGACTTCGACGGCGTCGCCGACGACCCCCGCTTCACCGAACTCCTCTACCCCGAAGCCTGAAGTTAGCGCCCGGCAACAATCCGTATGCCCCATCTTCGCCGCCGTTCCCTGATGAGTGGGCCTGCACGAACTCCCCGCACAGCCCTACGCACTACACTGTTAACTGACCCATGATCACTCCCCGACAGCTTCGCGTCGTCGCCATCGGCGGCGGAACCGGCCTCTCCACGCTCCTGCGCGGCCTCAAGCGCTTCGTCGCCGCGCCTGCATGCGCTTCCGCGCTCGCCGCCCCCAGCTCCAAAGACCTCCCCTGCCTCATCCGCGAGCTCTCCGCCATCGTCACCGTCACCGACGACGGCGGCTCCTCCGGGCGCTTGCGCGAAGACCTCCACATGCTCCCGCCCGGCGACATTCGCAACTGCCTCGTCGCTCTCTCCCAGGACGAACTCATGCTCTCGCGCCTCTTCCAGTACCGCTTCCCGCAGGGCGGCCTCCAGGGCCACAGCTTTGGCAACCTCTTCCTCGCCGCACTCACCGGCATCACCGGAGACTTCGCGCAGGCCGTCCAGACCAGCTCCCAGATCCTCGCCACCTGCGGCCGCATCTATCCCTGCACCACCGCCAACGCCACGCTCTCCGCGCGCATGGACGACGGCTCCATCGTCCACGGCGAAACCAACATCACCGCCTCCCAGCGCTCCATCACCGAACTCATGCTCTCCCCCGCCGACGCCGGCCCACTCCCTGAGACCCTCGACGCCATCGCCGCCGCCGACCTCATCACCCTCGGCCCCGGCTCGCTCTACACCTCGCTCATTACCAACCTCCTTATCCGCGGAATCCCCCAGGCCCTCGCCGCCTCCCACGCCACGCGCGTCTACATCTGCAACCTCATGACGCAGGCCAACGAGAGCCTCGGCCTCACCGCCTCCCAGCACATCGAAAAAATCCTCGACCACGCCGGCGCGCAGATCTTCGACTACGCACTGATCAACACCGCGCCCATCGGCCCTGTAACCCTCGCGCAGTACGCCAGCTTCGACCAGTCCCCCATCGAGGCCGACCTCGACCGCATCCGTTCCCTCGGCGTCGAGCCCATCACCGGCAACTTCGTCCACGAGGGCGACGTCCTCCGCCACAGCTACGACCACGTAGCCGAAACCGTCCTCAACCTCGCCCTGAATCGTTAAGCTTTCACTCTCGCGGGTATTGCATGACGCGCTGTGCAGATACCCCAAGGCCAGATAGCCCCAGCCAGATA
>PLHC01000060.1 GCA_003138795.1 Granulicella sp.
CAGGGTTAGAACTCGTAGTGCATGGATAGGGTTACGAGATTCGCATGGAAGTTCCTGGGCGCCGACGGTCCCGATGGAGGATTGACGGGGCAGGGGAACGGAGCGGCAGCGGCAGCAGCCGACGTAGCGTTGCTGCATTCGAGCGCGCCAGAGGGACCGCCTTCACCGTATCCGTAGTAGTCGTAGTTAGCCGACCAGACCCATCCGGGATGGACAGTCCACGCAACATGCACGTAGGGTGTCTGGTATGCGGACTGCAGGGAGCCGTTGACTTGGAGAGCATCGGTAAATAACTGGTTGCCGCTCACTGCGCTGATCCGATAACCAATCCTGGCGTGGATTGAGTGCACGGGGGAAAGAGCGAGAGCGATGGATGCAGACTGCGTGGGGGCATCGGCGAAGTCTCTGGCATACCAGGTGGTGGTCGCGCCCGGACAAAGGACGCCCGTATCGACACCAGGCATGGCTGCCGTGGCTCCAGAGAGGAAGCAGATGTTGGTGGCCGTGTACACGTCGGAGTAGGCGTAGTTCAGGTCGAGGCCGTAGTGTTCGCTGGGAGATAGCTCGGCGCCCATGCTTACGCTGCGATTGTGGTCTACGTGATCGATGGGACCGGCTACCGAGGGTGTGCCGGTGTTGTTGGTGTTGTTGTGGCGCTCCAGGTCATTGAAGGTCCCGGATAATGTCGCCCAGTGCTTCGGCCTGTAGATCGTGTGGACCCTGTAGTGCTTGGTCTGCCGAGGGCCGACCGGAGTAAATGCATTGTCATCATAGAGCACCTCGACGGTGCCGTTGATGTCCCAGTGGTTGGTGGGGCGCAGGGCGGCGTTGAAGATGCCGCCGTTCTCGTTGATGGTGATCACCGAACTGTTGGTGCCGGTGGCCGCGCCCTGAACGATGGTGTGGGTGCGGTAGCGATAGGTGAGCGCGAAGGTGGCGCGAGAGGACGCATCCCAGCTTGCTGTTGCGTTGTTGGTGACAAACTCCTGGCCGAAGTAGTCATAGGCTGGAATACCGACACCGCCTGTGCCAGTGGTGATACCGGAAGTCGAGAGATTGGTTCCGGCTACCAGTGGACCTGCATAGTTGATGGTGTCACTGCCAATGGTTGCAGGCGCGTTCGCTCCGATTCCGGCCGAGATGTCGGCCATGCCGGGCTGGTGAACATTGGAGAAATCAACCTGGTCGGAGAGGCTGAGCGTCCTGGTAGCCTGCCAGGTGATTCCGAAGTCAGCACCGACATCCTGCCGCTTTGCGGTAGCGTTGCCCGTAAAGGTTGCGTTGCGGACCGTTCCGTCCAGACCCTGGAAGTTCTCGTAGTAGTTAGGCAGGTTGGAGTTGGCCTTGGTGAAGCGGAAGTCTCCGTTCATCGCGATGTTCCGGATGCTGGAGCTCTGGAACTGGAAGAGCTCCGTGGGATAGAGGATGCGCGTGGGCTGCGAGCGAAGATAGCTGGAGTAGACGTCGCAGGCGGGGTCAACAACCGGCAGACCGATGGAGCCGGAGGGATTGACCAGCACCACACCAGCAGTCTTGATGCTGGAGGTGCAGTCGGTGGAGGGGTAGGCGGTGTACTGGTCCCAGTTGCCCAGCGCGACGGGCGTGCCGTCGGCCTCCTGCACGTTCAGGATTGTGGGATCCAGGATGTAATACGAGTCTTCCTTGTAGTGCGTGACCTGCTCCTGGAAGGTAAACCGGGTCTGCTGAGCCGGCTTCCAGTCGATCGCGCCGAGGAAGTCGTCGGTGCTGTTGCGCTGCATCTCCTCGGCGAGGAACTGCGTCTTGCCGACGCTGCGGCTGGGGCTCCGGCTGGGGCCCTGGAAGACGTTCTGCGCGTACCCGAGGCGGAAGGTGACCTTGGAGATGGGGAAGATCGTCAGGTTGGTGTCGGTCATCCGGCGGACGGTATTGAACAGCACCGGCGACTGCTGCACCTGCGGGATCGCATAGGATCCGAGCGAACCAGCCGGGCCGATGGGGATCGACAGCCCCTTGGGAATCGACGGGTTGTTGAGCAGGTCATAGTCGAAGTACTGGCGGTCGCGATGGAAGGTGCCGTTGAACTCGTAGAGCTTGCCCTTGGAGAAATCCAGTTTGGCGAAGTTGTAGGGGTCGCCGCCGAAGCCGTCGCTGGTCGCCGTCAGTGAATCGAGCAGGGTGTGCTTGGAGCCGGGGACAGCGTGCATCGTAAAGGTCTCACCCAGGACGCGTGGTCCGGACTGGATATTGACCAGGGTGTCGTACATAGCGCCGCTGCCGGCGAGTTCTGCGATGTGGCCACCCAGATCCACGGTCTCATGGATCGCAAACCCATTCTGGACCACCGGCTGTGGGGCCAGTGGCGCGTTGGAAGATTCTGCAGTTGCAGGGTTTGAACCCTGGGCGGCTGCGATTCCTGTCATCAGCATCAGTACGGCGACTCCAATGCCCCCAGCGACCCGACGGGTCTTTGTACGAACGGGGTGTTCATTGGGCAGCCGAGAAAATTTAATCATTGTCATCTCAAGCCTCACTTGAAGTAAACATTGCTAGCGTTGGACCCATACCTTTGGGTGTGTGACCGTTCATGCGGGATCTGGCCCGCGCCGTCCGATGATGGCCTGGACGGCGCGGCGCGGCTTCATTACTTTATGAAGGCGACGTTCAGGTTCGACCCGTGGATCATGGTGTGGCAGTCGGTGCAGGGCTGAAGGTCAGTCGACCCGGCACTGATTCCGTGAATCGTGTCTTGGCCAACCTGGCTGTGGCACTGGTTGCACAACGTGTTGATGTTGGGCACATTCAGCAGCCGCGCGTTCTGCGATCCATGGGGCGTGTGGCAGGCCAGGCAACCTTCGCCCTTGACCACTGCATGCTCGAATACGAACGGTCCACGCGTCTCCATGTGGCACTTGGTGCAGATCGCATTCTGGTCCGCGGTCGACCTTAGGTTGTTGTTGCCGAACGTGCCATGCACGTTGTGGCAGTCGCTGCAGCTCACCACGCCCTCATTCACCTTGTGGTGGAAGGGCATGTCGAAGTTTGGACGAATGTCAGTGTGGCACTGATAGCAGAGCTTGGGCTGTGCGGCCACTAGAAGCTTTGTCTCCGGCACCGACTTATGGATGCTGTGGCAGCTCAGGCAGTTCACGTCGGCCTTGGCATGCGGCGAGCGCAGGAAGTTGGGATGCGTATTGGCGTGACAGCCGAGGCAGGTCGCATCGATCTCCTTGGGCGTGAGCTTGTCGAACCGGACGATCTTAGTGACATCGCCACCGCCATCGACGTGGGCCTTGCCTGCACCGTGGCAGCTCTCGCAGGTGGCGCCAGTTCCGCCATGCTTGAGCGCCAGCTTGGAATGGGGATTGTTGGCCAAGCCATCAGCTACATCCTGATGACAAGTGGCGCACGTGTCGTTGCCAACGTAATCGTCGGGGTTTTGCACCGTCGCGGAGGACGAATGCTGCAAGGTCTGTGCGGTCGCCATGCGAGTACCGCATGTGGTCAGAACCCCGACCAGCGCAACCACAAGGAAGAACATCGATATTCTACGGGGCAAATGCCACATACGGAAACACCTCTATTTGGCGCGTTGGTTTGTTTAATCTGTTGCTTGCTTGCGGTCGGCCAAACCATCAATCAATACGAGCAAAGATAGTTCAGACGCACAGAAGTAGTTGTGACCTTCATCACAAAAAAAATAGGAAAGATGATGGGAGTGTTAGACGAGCCACGGGCTGAATTGTATCTAGCTGAAATCACGTTGTTTAGAAAGCTGGCTGCCGAATGGCGACCGGGCGATAATCGTATAAACTATACGATTATCGGTTCCTGGACTGCCGTCACAGCGCTCTTTCGAGATAAGGCATTGAGATCGTAGTCGTGAACCGTCCTGCACTGGCATGAATCTCTTCATGCTGACGCAAAGGTGATGGCCTTTGGATGGTATTCTGAAGGGCGAACCCAGGTCCTGAACATTTGCTGAACTGCACCGGCTGCGCCTTTAGCTTAGCCACGTCGGCACGCATAGCCAGTTGGAGAGCGGAATCACCTTGGAAGTTGGGCCGAGCACATGGTAGTAGCCAGATTCGCGATGAATAAAACCAGGAACGCGACGAGGATCACTACGACGCCACCAACAGTCAGTCGTTCCCAGAAATCTGAACTCTCACGCATAAGTATCTCCCGTTTGCCTGACATGGCGGTTATCCACATCAGCAACTCTACAACTGGCACTGATATTTGCAGTGATAGCCATCACATGCGAGACTTGCATCGTCATTTGAGGCCATCATCAAGTGAATACCAAATCATTCAACACGTTTCTTCTCAGTAGAGAGTAGGCTCCCCATGCCCCACCTTCACCAGCACGCGACTAATACAGGCTGTAAAAATTGCTCAGATCGTTCATTGCGCATATTGTGCGACCTTACAGGTCAGGCTCGGACGGATTTCGAGGCGCTTGGGATGCAGATGAGTCTACCGAAGCGGTCGATCATCTTCCAGGAAGATGACGTCTGTGATGCCGCAACGATCATTTGCATGGGACAGGTAAAGCTGTCCTGCACCTCTCGTGAGGGGAAGACGCACATCCTAAAGATTGCAGTACCGGGAGATTTGCTCGGGTTGGGTGCAGCGATCTCCGGAGCTCGCTTCGAGGTGACAGCAGAGACGATCGAACCCTGCGTCGTGAAGAAGATTCGTCGAAGTGATCTTCTGGCCTTCCTCGAAAAGTATGGACAGGCGAGCATGCTTGCGGCGAAGGCGCTGTCGGAGGAGTACAAGTCGGCGTTCTTCGATGCGCGCCGGCTGGCATTGTCAGGTTCTACTGCCGGCAGATTAGCCGGCGTTCTACTCGATTGGGGCCGTGCGGCGGCGGGTTGCAACGGAACGGATATGCGCTTCACCATGGCTTTGACGCACGAAGAGCTGGCGAACCTGGCTGGAACCTCACGTGAGACAGTGACCCGCGCGCTAGGAAAGTTCCAAAAGGACGGCTTGATCGAGATCCGCGGTTCGTCCTTCCGCGTGATTTCACCCAATGGACTGGAGAATCTGGCCTCTTAGACTCCTCGCTCCATATTGCTTTCAACACATACAGCAGGGACAAAAGCCGACCCCTGCTATGCCATAGATGCCCTGTTGCTGGATCAAAGCGTCCTTCAATGCAGTCGCGGCTCCCGTTAATTTGATCCCTGCAAAAACTGGCGAGATGGCGAACCAGCCCGATGGCTCGCTCGCATCGTTGCGATGCGAGGAAGCCTCCCTAGCGGAGCGGCTGCTCCTTCAGTGAGTCACGTAACGCCACATGTGATGACCATCACTGCTATCGAACGCCAAACCAAATTGAATCAGGCACTACGAAGAACCACAACGAACGTTGAGCGGTAGTGCGGGCAGGGCGGACCGGGTTTCCCTGTCCAAAACCAGCAACCGTATGTTTCTGAGAGTTGAATGCGGAGCAAGGAGCGACGGAGAATGCGAAATATGGCGAGGAAGGTGCGACCGCCCTTCAAGAAAGTACTTTTCGCCACCGATTTCTCCGTAAGTTTCGAGGGAGCGCTTCAGGCAGCCTTTCATATTTGCCAGATGAATGAGGCGAGTCTGCGGATACTGCATGTGCGCAGGACCGATGCGGCCAAGGGCACGGATGCTAGCCTTCTCCAGGATCCCGGCATCCTGGAGAGACGTACCCTTCAGATACTGCAACAACTGAGGGAACGTGCACTACAAGCGGGTGTGAGTTGCACCACCCGCCTCGAGACAGGGGAACCCTCAGAAAGAATACTTGAAGCGATTGAAGCGGAAAAAATCGATTTAGCCATCCTGGGGACGAGCGAACCGCGCGGCTCGAAGCGCCTTGCCTTTGGACCTACCGCGGGGGCCGTCATGCGCGAAGCTTCGTGCCCAATTATGACGGTAGGCCCAGTTGCCGCTGATCTAATCAAGGCGCACGCTTCGAGAGGCCCGGTGGTATTCGCCACAGACTTTCATTCGATAACCAGGCAGGCGGTTCGTCTGGCGGTTTCTTACTGCAAGAGCACGGGAGTGCAGCTGCATTGTCTTCATGTTCTCCCAAGGACGCTGCAATCCACCGACGGCGACCACACCCTGCCTGAAATCCTGACGTACGCGTTGAAGCACCTCGTGGCGACGAGTGCAGTCGGCATCAATACACCGGTCTGTAGTGTGACGTACGGGAGTGAGGTTTCGAACGCGATCGTGGACTACGCCCGGCAACAGCAAGCGAGCGTGATCTTTCTTGGAGTTCGCCGAGCCAGCGTGCTCCCTCCGGATGACCCGTTCCCGATCGTGTTTCGAGTTATTACGGAAGCTCCCTGCCCCGTGGTGACGATCATTTGCGACACTAAGTCCGGCTCGGAATCTCCAGTTGACCCACCATCTGCTAAATCGGGTACGCCGCCTTCGCATCTGCAGTGAGTTGGTCGCAAAAGGCCGGATGCGCAAGACCGATTAGGGCATCTTCCCTGATGGTGTCCATCGAAGCCACAGGCCTCCACGCCGTTTTGCCAAACACGGCACTCTCATGCCGTATCCGGTTCACAGTAACAGGGGGAAATGCTCT
>PLHC01000027.1:0-30097 GCA_003138795.1 Granulicella sp.
CGTAGTCGAGTACATCCGCACGCTGCAAAAATAAACTAACTTAGGAGCATAACGTGAAGGTCAATCTAGCAATAGTTGCAGTTTCACTCCTCTCCGCTTCCATGGTTACTCCGGTGATTGCCCAAACCTCCGGAGCCGCCATCTACAAAAGTAAGTGCCAGATGTGTCATCTGGCAGACGGCAGCGGAAACAAGGGAATGAAAGTTCCCGCGTTCAGCGCTGGCGCCCCGGATGCGAAATTGATCGCAGCCACAAAGAATGGCGTGAGTAGCGGCGCCGTCAAGATGCCGGCCTACGCTGGCAAACTGACAGACGCTGAGATCGATGCCGTCGTTGCGTACATCCAGACCCTGAAGAAGTAGCAGAAGTCACGCAGAGTTCTCCTTTAGGAGAACTCTGCGTGAGAAGCTGCTGCGTGATTGTGTCCGGTACTATTGAACGAAAGATGGCCGCAACCTTTTCTGCATCCATCAAGTAATTCACAATGAACCGATATAGGAGCAATCATGAAATTCATTCAGACGATAGCGGCAGTTTCAGTCCTCGCGGTTTCCATCGTTACTCCGGCGTTTGCGCAAAGTGCCGGAGGGGCCACTTACAAAGCGAAGTGTCAGATGTGTCACGGTGCCGATGGTCAGCCCACTGCGACCGGCAAATCCATGAAGGCGTTGCCCTTTAACGCCCCAGAGTTGACGAAAGCATCCAACGCAACGCTGATAGCTTCCATCATGAATGGCAAAGGCAGGATGCCTGCCTATGCGGGTAAGCTCACCGACAGCCAGATCAAGGATGTCGTGGCTTATATACGGACGCTGCAGAAGTGACAATGTGAAAGAGGCAAGTCATGTACCCGTCAGGTAAGTACCGGAGGGATTGGGCGCAGTTCTTTCTCTCCTACAGTAAGAAGCCAGCGAGATTGTTTATTCCAGGAACGAGTACCGCTTCCGCAATCCCGCCGATCGTTCTCACCGCAAACTACCTGACCGGACAGGGCTCAACCCTTCCCTCTACAGGCAATTCAGGGGCGAGATCTGCTGCTGCTTGTCTTTCTAGGCTGCCAATCGCGGCTGCCGGGTTTCTGCTACGTTACGGAAAGCGAAAGCGGGAAAACCCGGCTGCCGCGAACTCAATCTCCAACTGGAGATGGCTGGCGGCGGTATTTAGCGCGCTGGTCCTATTATTGGTTCCCTGCGCCCTTCGTGCGCAAACGGACTGCCTCTCCTGCCATGGGGACGTGACCATGCAGGACGCGTCCGGGCACATTGTAGGCGTGGATGCACCGACGTTTCACTCGAGTGTGCATGGCAGTCTGGACTGCAAGGCCTGCCACACTTCGATCACGGCTTATCCCCATCCGGACCAACCGCAGGCCGTAAAGTGCGCCTCCTGCCACACCGATGAAGCGGCGGCGCTTATCGGTAGCGTGCATGGAGACGCGGCAGAGCATCCCTGCACCAGTTGTCATGGAAACGCGCATGCAATCCTGCCAAAGAATAACCCGAAATCTGCAGTCTATCCCCTGAACATCCCAGCCACCTGCGGTAAGTGTCATGGCGACGCTGCGATGGCGAAGCGGCACAATCTGTCGAATGTCTACCCGTTATATACGGACTCCATCCACGGGTACGCTGTGAGTAAGGAAGGATTGCTGGTGGCGGCCAATTGCGAGAGCTGCCACGGATCGCACCACATCCTCAGCCATACCAACCCGCTAAGCCCCACCTACAGGACAGATGTTCCAGACACCTGCGGGAAATGTCACGGAGGCATCCTCACGCAGTACATGGCCGGCATCCACGGCCAGGCCATGGCCAGCGGGAACCTGAAGGCACCGGTATGCACGGACTGCCACACCGCGCATGCAATTAGCCGGCCGACGATGGCGCAGTCCACGCCCGTTTGCGGGTCCTGCCACCAAGCCCAGCTGTCCACCTACCGTGACACGTTCCACTCCCAGGTGAGTTCGCTGGGTAGCTACGTCGAGGTGGCACGATGCTCGGACTGCCATGGAGAGCATGAGATTCTGCCCGCATCCGATCCTCGTTCTCCGGTCAATCCAGCCAACCTCGTGAAGACCTGCGGCAGGTGCCATCAGGGCGCCAACGCCGGCTTCGTGAAGTATGAACCTCATGCGAATCCGCATAACCGACGTCTGTTCCCGGTGCTCTACTACATCCGCCTGTTTATGGTTCTGCTGATTAGCGGTGTGATGACCTTCTTTCTGCTTCACACCCTACTATGGCTGATGCGCTCTCTAGTGGAGAAGGCTAACAACAGATCTGCAAAAGGAGAGAAATAATGCCTGACCAGACGATAGTAGCGGGGGAAAACAAGTTGCCCAACCCGGCAGTGGCAGGAGCTGGTAAAGAACAAGGCCCCAATGGGGAGCGGTATTTCGTACGCTTCACTCTGCTGCAGCGATATATGCACGCCATCATGTTCAGTACGTTTTTGGGCCTGGCGGCGACCGGGTTGACGATACGCTTCAGTACCAATGCGTGGGCGCAACACTTTGCGCTCGCAATAGGTGGATTCGGAGCCATTCTTTTCATTCATAAGCTCTGCGCCGTCACCCTGACGCTCGAGTTCCTGTACCACGTGAAGGATATTGCGGCCCGCATCCTGATTCGAAAGGAAAAGGGCATCCTGTGGGGGCCGAGCTCGATGGTGCTCAACCTGAAGGACCTGAAGGACTTGATCGGAAACTTCAAGTGGTTTTTCGGGCTTGGGCCGAAGCCAGAGATCGAGCGCTATGCCTATTGGGAAAAGTTCGACTACTGGGCAGTCTTCTGGGGAATGGTCATCATCGGCTTTTCGGGCTATGTCATGTGGTTTGGACCGTTCTTCGGAAGGTTTCTGCCGGGCTGGGCATTGAATGCCGTCCAGATCGTTCATGGCGAAGAAGCGCTGCTCGCCATCACGTTCATTTTTTCGATTCACTTTGTAAACTCGCATCTGCGCCCGGACTGTTTCCCCATGGATACGACGATCTTCACCGGTGTCGTGTCGGAGGAGGAGTTCAAGGAAAGGCACGCGCAGGAGTATGAACGGCTTGCCAGTCAGGGCAAGCTGGATGAGAAACTCACGACCAAGCCGCCCACCTGGCTCCTGAACTTCAGCAAAGTGGTAGGGTTTACGGCCGTCTTTATCGGGTTGGTTCTGCTCGTATTGGCGGTGAGCGCCTATTTTCGAGAATAAGAAATAAGCAAGGCTCAGGATCGCAACAAAGTAGTAGTGTTGAATTGATACAGTAATAGAAATAAAATTACGAAGAACGAAAATCCCGCTACACGAGGCGTATTAGTGTCTGTATTTGACCATTTTAAAAAGCGTTGGGTGCTACCTTTCTTTTTTCTAGGCGAGAACACTATCAGCCTTATCGGCGGCGCGCTTGCTTCCGCGTCCGCCTTTGTAATGGCGGGCTTCTGGATGGTGGATATCCTCGGGCACGGGGGATCTACCAACCCGTATATCGGCCTCATCACCTTCCTCTTTTTGCCGGGCATCTTCATCCTGGGTCTCATCCTGATTCCCATCGGTATCGCCATTCAGCGCAAGAAGCTGCTCGCTGAAGGCGTCCTGCCTTCCATCTATCCTGATATTGACTTCAATGAGCCCATGTTTCGTCATGCGCTCAACTTTGTTGTCGTCGCCACCTTCATTAACTTCGTGATCGTCGGTGTTGCCAGCTACCGCGGTGTCGCCTACATGGATACCCCCAGCTTCTGCGGCGCCGCCTGCCATGTTCCCATGCAACCCCAGTGGGTGGCGTATCAGCACTCACCCCACTCGCATGTGGATTGCACGGAGTGCCACGTAGGCAGCGGCTTCGAGAACTATGTACACGCCAAGATGGCCGGCATGAAGCAGTTAGTGGGCGTCACCTTCAATACCTTCCCCCGCCCCATCCGCGCGGATCTCTCCGACCTGCGGCCAGCGCGCGCAACCTGCGAGCAATGCCATGCGCCGAAGAGGTTCGTCGGCGACCGACTGATGGTGAAGACCGCCTTCGCCGACGACGAGAAGAACTCGATGACCAAGACGATGCTAGTGCTTCATCTGGGCGGCGTCGATTCTCTCGCCCGCATGAGCGGAATTCACGGACACCATCTCGATCACTTCGAATACGTGGCAAGTGATTCCGGCGACCAGACCATCATTGCTGTCGACGCGCCCGGGGCGAACGGTTCCACCACCGAGTATGTCAGCTCCGACTGGAAAGGCCCCGTCAAGGGCACAAAGCGCGTCATGGACTGCATGGATTGCCATAATCAGGCAACCCACGTCTTTCAGACCGCGGAAGACGCGGTGGACGAATCGATGGCGGACAGCAGCATCAGCGCGGATCTTCCCTTCGTGCATAAGGAAGGATTGCAGTTGATCCAGGCCACGTATGCATCGCAGGCCGTGGCCGCCACAAAGATAAAGTCGGGCATCGAAGATTACTATCGGACCCAATATCCCACCGTCTGGAATACCCAGCGCGCCAAGGTAGAACAGGCAGCGCAGTCACTGGTCACCGTCTACAAGCAAAATGTCTTTCCGGAGATGCATGTTACCTGGGGCACGTACCCGAACAATATCGGGCACACCAATTTCCCCGGCTGTTTCCGTTGCCACGACGGGAACCACACCTCCAAGGATGGCAAGACCATCACCAACGACTGCACCGCTTGCCATAACCTGCTGGCAGTGGACGAGCCGAATCCCAAGCTGTTGAGCGAGATGAATTTCCAGTAAATCTTCTGGATCAAAACGGCATCCTGTTAAAACAGGATGCCGTTTTCCTGTCTGCAGTCAATTCCATACCACCAAAGCATTCTCGATTTGTGTGATGTCAATCCTTGCGACAGGCTATGCATCAAGCATCCTATTATCAGGAAAGAGTGAAGTGAGAAGACGATCCTTGCAGAGATTGAGAGAGGACACATACAAATGGCGGCGATCTTCCCGAGCGCAGATGAGGAATTCCCGCAGACTGGGTCCGCCTCTAACCTTTACCTGCTGCACGCGCTGGTCAAAGCGCGTCGGGAGCATCCGGCGATTCCCGTAGCGGTCTGCTGGCCGATGAGCACCGTAGCTCTGGCCGGTGCGGTGGAAGCTGCAGAAGCTGGCCTGATTCAGCCCATCCTGGTCGGCCCAACGATGCAGATCGAGCAGATTGCCGCCGACATGAAGCTCGACATCAGCTCGTATCGCATCATCAACGTCAGCACTGAGGATGAAGCCGCGGTGCAGTGCATTGAACTCTGCCGCACAGGCCGCGCCGCTGCGCTAATGAAAGGCAGCCTGCACACCGATCTGCTGATGCACTATGTCATCGCAAAGGATGCGGGCCTGCGCACGCAACGCCGCATCAGCCACGTCTTCGTTATGGAAGCGCCGCTCTACAACCGTACGCTTCTGATCACCGACGCGACCATAAACATATCGCCAACACTCGAAGACAAGGTCGACATTGTGCAGAATGCCATCGATCTGGCGCATGCCTTTGGCATTGCAGTGCCACGCGTCGCCATTCTCTCCGCAGTCGAGACCGTCAATCCAAAGATGATCTCAACTCTGGACGCAGCAGCACTGTGCAAGATGGCCGACCGCCAGCAGATCACCGGCGCCATTCTGGATGGCCCCCTGGCCTTTGACACCGCAGTAAGTGCCGAGGCGGCAGCGGTCAAAAATCTCAACACGCCAGTGGCCGGCGTGGCGGACATACTGTTGGTACCTGATCTGGAGTCCGGTAACATGCTCGCCAAGCAGTTGGAATATCTGGGCGGTGCGCGCCTGGCTGGCATCGTTCTGGGCGCAAAGGTGCCGATTATTCTCACCAGCCGTGCGGACCCGCCCGAATCGCGTGTCGCCTCGTGCGCCATTGCATCGCTGCTTGCCCAGGTGCAGGCTGAATCGGCTTCGAAACGGTGGACGGGACCTTCGTCTTCCGTTTCGCCGCGCACCACCTGATCCGACTGCCCAGCCGATCCGAAGATCGTCACTGTCAGCGCCGGTTACGGAGTCCCTGCGACCTGCTTCTGAGCTCCATTCGTCGTCACCTTCGACGCCGCCGGAAGCTGCGTTACATCCCATCCGCCGCCGAGCGCCTGCACCAGTTCCACCGCAGCCGTCATCTCATTCATCCGCAGTGTGACCTGCGTCTGCTGATCGCTCAGCAGTATCGTCTGCGCTGTAATCACGTCCAGGTACGGATCAAGCCCCGTCTCGTAGCGTGACGTAGCAATATCCACATAACGCTGCGCCGACCGCACCGCAATATCTTCCTGCCTGATCTGCTGCGATGTCACGCGCAGCGTCGCAATGTAGTCCTCCACCTGCTGGAAGGCCGTCAGCACCGTCTGCCGGTAGGTCGCAACGTCCGCGTTGTAGGTCGCCGTATACTGCGCAACCGTAGCCCTGCGCAGACCGGCGTCGAAGATCGTTTCGGATGCCGAAGCGCCAGCCGACCAGAACAGTGCTGGCGCCGAAAATAGAGCGCCAATGGAGGACGATTCCAGGCCGCCGCCCCCCGTCAGGCTCAGCGTCGGGTAGTACGCAGCCGTTTCCACACCGATCAGCGCATTGGCCTCAGCCATCGTCCGCTCGGCGCCCGCAATATCGGGTCTCCGCTGCAATAACTGCGAGGGCACGCCCACCGGAATCGCCGGCGCCGGTGTCGTCAGGCTCTTGACGGGCATAGAAAAGCTCGACGCAGGTTTGCCGATCAGCGTTGCAATCGCATGCTCATAAATCGCGCGGTTCGTCGCGATTCCCGTCGCCACCTCCTGCGCATTCTCGAGCGTGACCTCAGCCTCCGCGACCGACTCGTCATTGTCGATGCCGGTCTCATACAACGCCTTCGTCAACTCCAGCGACTTCTTGTCCGCCTCGACAGTCTTGTTGTACAGGTCCTGCAGCGCATCCTGCCCGCGCAGCTCGAAATAATACTCCGCAAGATCGGCCTGCTCGGTCAGCCGCTCATTCTCGAGAACCGCCGCGCTCACCTGCGTCGCGTACTGGTACTCGCGCACCGTGTTACGAACCTTGCCCCACAGGTCCGGCTCCCACGACACGTCAAACGGCAGCGACATCTCCGTCGTCGTACTCCCGCTCTTCGTCGTCGTTCCAGTGCCTGTTCCGCTGGTCGCAGAGTTCACATTGCTCAACGTGCTGGGCGTTCGCTGCCGCGTGAAGGAAGGGTCGGTCGTCAGCGTCGGATAGAATTGCGACTTCGCCTCACGCACCTGCGCGCGNNGCATTCAGTTCGGGCTCGTTGAAGACCTCCCACCACTTGCCCTTGAGCGCCGCATCCTGAGGTTTTGCCGGTTGCCAGGTTCCTGAAGGCGCGTTGGTATATGCCGCTGGCGACGACTCCTTGAACTCTGGCGGAGCCGGCGCAGTCGGCACCACATACTTTGGCCCGACGCGGCAACCGCCCAGCAGCACCGCTGCAATCGAAGCCGCGCATGCGAGGCCCTTCACGGCGGTGAAGCACCTCGCCCCGGTGAAGCTCGACGTGCATGCAAACGTTTGGTCGGATGTCTTCGCTCTCATCATTCCTGCTTTCATTGGGCCGTTGCCGGAGTCGCGGTGAACAGCCGCGCGCGCTTGTCTCCCTGAACCTTAAGACGCAAATTATCCATGAACAGGTAAATCACCGGCGTCGTGTACAGCGTTAACACCTGGCTCACAAGCAGTCCGCCGATGATCGAGATGCCCAGCGGCCGGCGCAGCTCCGACCCCATGCCCGTTCCTACCGCTAGAGGGATCGCACCAAACATGGCTGCCATCGTCGTCATCATGATCGGCCGGAAGCGGAGCATGCACGCTTCAAAGATCGAGTCCCGCGTATTCTTGCCCTCGTTGCGCTCCGCATTCAGAGCGAAGTCGACCATCATAATCGCATTCTTTTTAACGATACCAATCAGCAGAATAATCCCGATGATCGACATCACATTCAGGTCCGTGTTTGTAATCTTCAACGCCAGCATCGCTCCCAGGCTCGCCGCCGGCAGCGTCGAGAGAATGGTAATGGGATGGACCAGGCTCTCATACAGCATGCCCAGAACGAGATACACCGCAAGCACCGCTGTCCCGACCAGATACCACTCGTTGCTCAGCGACTGCTTATAGGCCTGCAATGTTCCCGCATACTCTCCGTGCACTGACGATGGAACGCCCAGGTTCTGCTGAATCTGGGAGATCTCCTTGGTTGCCTGGCTCAGCGAGACGCCCGGCGCCAGGTTGAAGCTCACCGTCACCGACGGAAACAGCCCCGTATGATTGACGGCGAGTGGGCTGGTTGATGGAGCATACGTCATCAGGGAATCGAGCGGCACCGCGCCACCGCCGCTGTTTGGGATCATGTAGGTGTCCTTGAGCCCCTCGGGCGATGCCCAATACTTCGGCGCTACCTCCATGACGACGTAGTACTGATTCAATTCGGTATAGATCGTCGACACTTCGGACTGGCCGAATGCGGAATAGAGCGTGCTGTCCATCATCTGCGGAGTGATGCCCAGTCGCGCCGCCGTCGGGCGATCGTAGGTCAGCAGCGCCTGCAAGCCAGCGTTCTGCTGATCGGTGTTCGAGTCCTGAAATCCCGGCGCCTTGCGCAGCGCGGACAGCAGCGCTGGCCCATACTGCTGCAACTGGGCTGTCGTCTCCGCCTGCAGCGTGTACTGATACATCGCGCTCGAACTCCGTCCGCCGATGCGTATGTCCTGCACCGCCTGCAGGTACGTGGCAGCGCCCGGCACCTGCGCCAGCTTCGGCCGCAGGCGGGTGATGATCTGGGCCGCGCTTTCCTTACGCTCATTCAGCGGTTTCAGCGCGATAAACGCAAAGCCGGCGTTGGTCGATCCGTTGCCGCCGGTGAACGCCATCGCCTCACTCACCCCCGGATCGTGCGCGATGATCAAGTCTGCCGCGTGGACCGCCTTGTTCATCGCATAGAACGATGTGTCCTGCGGCCCCTGCATGCCGCCCATCAGCACGCCCGTGTCCTGTTGCGGAAAGAAGCCCGTGGGCGCTATATAGATCATGTAGACGTTGAGCACCAGCGTTGCCAGGAACACCAGCAACATCAGCGCCGGGTGGTCGAGCACCCACGTCAGCGTCCTTCGGTAGCCGTTCAGCACGGTATTGAAGCCCCGCTCGCTCCACTTGTACATCCGGCCGTGTTGGATGTCCGCCTCCGAGCGCATCACCCGCGAACACATCATCGGCGTAGTGGTTAGCGAGATCACCATCGACATCAGGATCGCCGTCGAGAGGGTGATGGCGAACTCGCGGAAGAGCCGCCCGATAATTCCGCCCATCAGCAGCAAAGGAATGAAGACTGCAATCAGCGAAATACTGATCGAGAAGACAGTGAAGCCGATCTCCTGCGCGCCTTTCAGAGATGCCTGGATCGGTGTCAGTCCCGCTTCCACATGTCGCGAGATGTTCTCCATCACCACAATCGCGTCGTCGACGACGAATCCGCTTGCGATCGCTAGTGCCATCAGCGACAAATTATCCAGCGAAAATCCGCATAGATACATCACCGTGCACGTTCCAATCAGCGATACCGGAACCGCCACTGCTGGCACAAGCGTTGCAGGAATATTGCGCAGGAAGAGGAATACCACCAGGATCACGAGCATGACCGAGATGATGAGCGTCATCTCAATATCGTGGACAGACGCTCGAATCGTCAGCGTTCGGTCAAGGATGGTAAAGAGGTGTTCGCCGGCAGGAATCGATGCCTGCAGTGAGGGGATCGCCGCCTTGATGGCATCCACGGTAGAGATGATATTGGCGCCCGGCTGTCGGTAGATGATCAGGTCAACCGAAGGTTTGCCATTGAGATAGCCGGCCTGCCGCAGCGACTGCTGCGAGTCGAGCACATCGGCAACATCCTCAAGCCGCACCGCCCCGCCATTGTGATAGCCCACGACCAGCGGTTTGTATGCCGCCGCTTTGGATATCTGATCGTTGGCGAGGATATCCGCGGTCGTGGTGCCGTTCGAGAGCTGTCCCTTGGCCGAGTCCGAGTTCTGGCCGGAGATGACCGCCTGCACAGCCGACAGGCTGATGCCGTAGCTGTTGAGCTGGTTTGGATTGAGCTCGACGCGAACTGCGGGCAGTGACGACCCGACCGCCCGCACATAACCCACTCCAGAGATCTGCGAGATGCGCTGCTCAAGCACCGTCGACGCTTCATCGTACAGAGTCGGAACGTCATAAATGTCCGACTGCAGCCCGATGACCATGATGGGCGAGTCGGCGGGATTCACCAATCGGTACGTCGGGTTCGCCGGCAGATTTGCAGGAAGATACGAGCGCGCCGCATTGATGCCTGCCTGTACATCGCGTGCGGCTCCGTTGATATCGCGATTCAGGTCGAACTGCAGCGTAATGCTGGTGCTGCTCAGTGAACTCGCAGACGTCATCTCGGTGACGCCTGCAATATGCCCGAACTGGCGCTCCAGCGGTGTCGCCACCGACGACGCCATGATGTCTGGGCTGGCGCCCGGCAGCGAAGCCGCAACGCTGATCGTAGGAAAGTCCACCTGCGGCAGCGGAGACACCGGCAGCACCACGAACGCGATAATGCCCGCAATCGCTACTGCGATCGTCAGCAGCGTCGTCGCTACAGGACGCTCGATGAATATGCGCGATGGGTTCATGCCTGTGCTGCCCCATCCTGCTCACCAAGTTCAGACTGAGCCACCGTGGTCTTGCGGCGCGAGAACCGCCTTCCGAGGTTGTCGAAGAAGATATAGATCACCGGCGTCGTGTACAGCGTCAGCACCTGGCTGACCAGCAGGCCGCCGACCATCGCAATGCCCAGCGGCTTGCGCAGCTCCGATCCAATGCCCGTTCCAAACGCCAGCGGAATGCCGCTGAGCAGCGCGGCCATCGTCGTCATCAAAATCGGACGGAAGCGCAGCAGCGAAGCCTGATAGATCGCTTCGGTCGCCTCCAATCCATGCTGGCGCTCGCCTTCCAGCGCGAAGTCCACCATCATAATGCCGTTCTTCTTAACGATACCGATCAGCAGGATGATGCCAATAATCGCGACAATATCCAAATCCAGATGGAACAATAGCAGCGCCAGCAACGCACCGACACCAGCCGAGGGCAGCGTTGAGAGAATCGTGATCGGATGCACAAAGCTCTCATACAGCACGCCCAGCACGATATACACCGTCACCAGCGCAGCCAGAATCAGCAGACCCTCATTGGAAAGCGAACCCTCGAAGGCTGCCGCCGTGCCCTGGTAGTTTGAGATCACGCTGGGTGGCAGATTGTCATCCGCGATGACCTTATTAATCGCAGTGAGCGCTTGTCCCAGCGAGTAGCCGGTATTGAGGTTGAACGAGATCGTCACGGCAGGAAACTGACCCATGTGATTGATCGAGAGCGATTCACTCGACGGCACAAAGTGCGTGAACGTACTCAACGGAACCGGTGTCGCAAGAGAGGGGTTGCTGCTGGAGCTGCCCGACCCCCCACCGCCGCCGCTCGAAGAACTCGAGCGCGAGGTGCCGCTGAGCGATGTTGTCGCGCTCGACGAGGTGCCGGTAGATGTACTCGTGCTTGAGAGTACAGTCGAGTTGGTTCCCGCCGTCGAAGCTGTCGAAAGCGCGGAGCTGGAGTTCACGCTGGAGATCGCAGGTGTCGAACTGGTGTTGCCCGAGGACCGCGCCGAGGTCGAAGCAGTCGCCGGCGAAACACCATTTGTCGTGGACGGCGTCAGCAGGGAGCTACTCGAGCGCTTCGAGCCCGCCCCCGCCCCCGACGATGAGCCGCCCGTACTTGATGCCGTTGCCGCGACGGTCCCCGACGTCGTCGTCTGCACGTAAATGTCGTTCAGCTTCTTCGGGTTTGACTGAAACTTCGGATCAGCTTCCAGGATCACGTGATACTGGTTCAGCTGCGTGTACATCGTGTTGATCTCTCGCTGGCCGAACGCATCATAAAGCGCGTTGTCGATGGTCGTTGGTGTGACGCCGAATCGCGACGCAGTCGGGCGATCGATCACCACCTCCTCCGCCTCGCCACCCAGTTGCTGATCTGTGACAACATCGGCCAGCTGTGGCAGCTTCTTCAGCTTTGCGACCAGAGCGCTCGTCACGGAATTCAATTCGGTCTGGTTAGGATCTTCCACCGTGTACTGATACTCGGTGCGGCTCACGACATCGTCGACGGTCAGATCCTGCACCGGCTGCATGTACAGCTTGATGCCCTCGACCTTCTCCAGCTTCGGTGCCAGGCGGTCGATGACCTCGGTCGCGGATATCTTACGGACCTCGAGCGGCTTTAGATCGATCTCAACGCGCCCGCTGTTGAGCGTCGTATTCGTGCCATCCGCTCCAATAAACGACGAGATGCCTTGCACCGCAGGATCGGCCAGCAGCACCTTCGCAATCGCCTGCTGCTTCTCTTCCATCGACTCAAACGAGATCGAAGCCGGTGCCTGCGTGATGCCCTGGATGATGCCGGTGTCCTGCGTCGGGAAGAAGCCCTTCGGAATGATCATGTACAGCACGACCGTCAGTACCAGCGTCGCCACTGCAACCAGCAGCGTGATGGTCTGGAAGCGCAGCACCCACCGCAGCGTTCGTCCATAAAACGCGATGATGTCATCGAAGACCTCTTCCGACCTTCGGTAGAACCACCCCTGTTCCTCTGGCGGCATATGCTTCAGCAACCGCGCGGACATCATCGGTGTCAGGGTCAACGACACAAAGGCTGAGAACATAATCGTCACAGCCAGCGTCACCGCAAACTGACGGAAGAGACGCCCCGCAATATCGCCCATGAACAGCAGCGGAATCAGCACGGCGATCAGCGATACGGTCAACGAGAGAATCGTGAACCCGATCTGCTCAGCGCCCACCAGCGCTGCCTCCATTGGAGCCATGCCATCTTCTATATAGCGAGAGATATTCTCGATCATGACGATCGCGTCGTCCACGACGAAGCCCGTCGAGATCGTCAGCGCCATCATCGTGAGGTTGTTCAGGCTGTAGCCTGCCAGGTACATCACGCCGAAGGTGCCCACCAGCGACAGCGGTACCGCAATGCTCGGAATAACGGTGGCGGACAAGCTGCGCAGGAACAGGAAGATCACCATCACGACCAGCGCGATGACCAGCATCAGTTCGAACTCAACGTCCTTCACCGACGCCCGAATGTCAGTCGTGCGGTCAGTAATGATTGACACATGCACCGACTGTGGCAACGTCGACTCCAGCTGCGGCAGCAGATGCTCAATGCTGTCCACCACCTGGATCGTGTTCGCGCCCGGTTGTCGCTGAATATTGAGAATCACCGCCGGCGTCGTGTTGTTCCACGCGGCCAGCTTATTATTCTCAACCCCATCCACAATGTGCGCGACCTGCGGAAGCATCACTGGCGCACCATTGCGATATGCCACCACCACCGACTTGTAGTCGTCGCTGCTCATCAACTGGTCGTTGGAGTTGATCGTGTAGTCCTGCGATGGCCCGTCGAAGTTGCCCTTCGCCGAGTTGAGGCTGTTCGCCGTCAGCGCATTGCGCAGGTCTTCAAGGTTGATCCCGTAGGACGCAAGCGCCGTCGGATTCGCCTGGATGCGCACCGCCGGCTTCTGCCCACCAGAGATGCTCACCAAACCTACGCCCGTGATCTGCGAGATCTTCGGCGCGAGCCGTGTATCCGCTAAGTCCTCCACCTGCGACAACGCCATCGTAGATGAGTTGAGTGCCAGCGTCAGCACCGGTGCATCCGCAGGATTCGACTTGCTGTATACCGGCGGCGTTGGCAGGTTCGCAGGCAGATAGCTCTGCGCCGCGTTGATCGCCGCCTGCACCTCCTGCTCAGCCACATCGATGTTCAGGCTTAGCTGGAACTGCATCACGATGACCGACGATCCGCCCGAGCTGATCGACGTCATCTGGCTCAGCCCCGCAACCTCGCCGAACTGCCGCTCCAGCGGCGCCGTCACCGCCGACGCCATTACATCAGGGCTTGCGCCCGGGTACATTGTCAGCACCTGGATGGTCGGATAGTCCACCTCTGGCAAAGCCGACACCGGTAACTGGAAGTACGCAACGCCTCCCGCCAGGAATATTGCTGCCATCAGCAGTGCCGTCGCAACCGGACGGAGAATAAATGGGCGGGAAGGACTCATGGGGTTGTGTTACCGCCCGAGGTTGAACCTGTGCTGCCCTTGCTTCCACTCGCTCCCTGTGCGCCCTGCTTGCCCTGGTGCACCTGCACCGGCACGCCATTGTCAAGCCGGTCGAAGCCGCTTGTGGCGAGGGTTACGCCGGTGTTTATGCCGGTGACTGCGGTCATTGTGTCATTGTTTGTGACCGTCGTAACCGGCTGCACGCCCACCGTATTGTTCGAGTTCACGATGTAGACAAACGCAGCGGTACCGTTATGCTGCACAGCCGCATTGGGAACCAGAGTGGTATTGGTCAACGTACGAACCAGCAGCCGCGCATTCACGAACTGATTCGGAAACAGCACGGCGTCTTTGTTTGGAAAGCTCGCACGGAACTTCACCGTTCCCGTCGTTGTGTCGATCTCGTTATCCAGCGACGTGAGCTTGCCCGCCTCAATCTGCTTCACGTCGGCGCGATCGAAGGCGTCCACCTCGAGCGCCTTTTTGCCCTTTAGCTGCGCCTGTACCTGCGGCAGATCATCCTCTGAGACGTTGAAGACAACGGTGATCGGCTGCAGTTGCGTAATCACCACCAGCGTCGAGCTGCTGCCCGAAAACACGGTGTTGCCCCTATCGACTAGCCGCAGCCCCACGCGGCCATTAATCGGCGAGACAATGTGGCAGTAAGCCAGCTGAACCTTGTCGTAATCGACCGTCCCCTGGTCCGATTTGACCGTGCCCTCGTACTGAATGACGGCCTTCTCCTGGTCGTCGAGCACCTGCTTCGCGATGGCGTTCCGCGCATACGCCGCCTGGTAGCGCGCGAGGTCCATCTTGGCCTGATCCAGCACGCCCTGATCGTGTACCAGCGATCCTTCCGCCTGCGTCAATGTCGCCTGAGACGGTCGCGCATCGATGTCCACCAGCGGATCGCCCTTACGCACGATCTGCCCCTCGCTATAGTGGACTGACGTCACGATGCCGGTGATCTGGCTATACAGCGTCACCGTCGCCAGCGGCGTCACTGTTCCCAGAGCATCGACATAGATATTGATGTTGCCGGTCGTCGACTGGCCCACCGTGATGGCTGCCGGTCCATTCTGGCCGCGGCCTGCTCCGCCGGCTGCAGCGCTGGCGCTCGGCGACTTCGGCCGGGTGAAGTAATACACCAGGAAGACGGCCACCAGCGCCACCACGATCAAAATGATCCAGAGAGCGGCGTGCGACTTCCGTACCACCACGATCTCCGGCGACGCGTTGCGCTCTTCAAACGCCGAGCCGACATTCCCGTTGTGCGCTTCAAACGACTGGCCCAGATCCTCACCGTACGATTGCGTGTCTCGGCTATCTTCCTGGGCCATTCTTTATCCTCTTCAATGCGTGTGTGGAGATTGGGTTGCGCAAGTAAACGTCGCGAGAAAGCTTTACTTCTATGGATGGTTCAACGTCAAAAAAAGTTTCGCTTGCCCCGCTGGGCTAGGGTTAAGGGCGGATGGCTCCGCAGTAATTTCTGAAAGCCACCAACTCTTGATACTAAATGTTGTGGCACTGCCGCTTCGACCATCGGCAGATAATTGATTATCTGTTAGCGTTGGCTCCGGTGCCAACGCGCAGCCGACGTGCTTTGCGGGTTGCTGCGACCAGAGCTCGGAGGATGAGGAGATTGGACATGGACGCAATGAACACAATAGATGAACTCAAGACCCTGCACTGCGACCTCGAAGGCGCTGTTGCGACCGTAACCCTCGACCGCCCAGAGGTGCTCAACGCCCTCGACAGCACCATGCTCGACGAGTTGGAGCGCGTCTTCGCCATGCTTGCCGCCAATCCCGTCGTCCGCGTCATCCTGCTCACCGGCTCCGGCGAGCGCGCCTTCGCCGCAGGTGCCGACATCCGCGCCCTCGCCGGGACCGACGCCGTCTCCGGCCTCGCCGCCTCCGAGCGCGGCCAGCAGGTCTTCGCCCAGATTGAGCGCTGCGGCAAGCCCGTCATCGCCTGCATCAACGGTGTCGCTCTCGGCGGCGGCTGCGAGCTCGCACTCGCCTGTACCCTGCGCCTCGCCAGCGACAAGGCCCGCCTCGGCCTTGTCGAAGTCAAACTCGGCCTTATCCCCGGCTACGGCGGAACGCAGCGCCTCACCCGCCTCGTCGGTCGCGGTGCCGCCCTGCGCATGATGCTCACCGCCCAGATCGTCGACGCGTCCGAGGCCCTGCGCATCGGCCTCGTCAACGACGTCGTCCCAGCCGCGGAACTCCTTCCCAGTGCCCGCGCCCTGGCCGAAACCATCGTCGCCGTGGCGCCGCTTGCCGTCGCCGGCGTGCTGGAGGCCGTAGAGCGCGGTGACGGGAAGTCTCTCGATGCAGGTCTGCGCACTGAGGCCGAGATCTTCGGCCGTCTCTGCGCCACCGCCGACAAGCACGAGGGCATCACAGCCTTCCTGTCCAAGCGCGCGGCTGTCTGGCAGGGCCGCTAGACACTGCGCTCAAGCCTACGGCGCTCTCGGTGCTACGGCGCTCACTAGGCTGCTGCGCTTAGGGCTGCGTCGCCCCTGTGGGCGGTAGATGTGGTGTGAATCTGCGGAACAAGAACTCCTGCATCACATGCGCAAATCCTTCGCCCACGATGCTCAGCGCTCCACTCTCAAAGGTCAATGCCGCTCCATTCCGGTCGCTTGGCGCATAGTACGTATTGGCCAGCGCACCCGCGCTCAGGCTCCCCAGGATCGACGAGTAGTTCGGCTCCCAGCGCCCGTTGTCTCCCTTGCAGATCACCGCCGTCGACAGCGCATACTTCGTCCGCTGCCATACCGTTCCTGTACCCTTGTAGAAGTACCTCGGGTCCTGGTGAAACAGCGACGGGTACACCGCCTTGCGCAGCAGTGTAGACGAGGTCCCGAGCGCCAGCGCCGCTCCAAACCGCTTCCCATATCCCTGCGGCCCCGGCCCGTACCCCGGAAATGTATTGGCCGCCTGCTCGACTCCCGCCGCCGCTCCCGCAAAGAGAAAGGTCGTCGGATCCAGTATCTCGTGCCATCCCAGATTGAACTTCTGACTGGCCGCCAGCGGCACAGGATTCTTCTCGTACGTCACAAAGTAGTTCGGCACCACGCCGATCACGCGCTGCTTCTCCTCCGCATGCACCTCTTCGATGGCGATCTCCTGCTTCGTCAGCGACGATACATTTACCTCGGTATTGGCGGTCGCAACCCGCAGAATGATTGGCGGCGCCTCGTAGCTCCCGCCCGGCTGCAACGTGCCACTCACCTCTCCGGTCGCAAGCCCGCTGGACGTAATCGTCAGCCGGAACGCTCCCGCAACGACCCCTGCAAACAGAAAGTGTCCCTGGCTATCGGTGACAGCCGTGCGAACTCCCTTCAGCCCATCGCTTGCCAGCGTCACCCGTGCACCGGCCACCAGCGCGCCATCGCTATCGGTCACCGTCCCGCTGATACTCCCCGTCGCCTGCCCGTTCACCGCCTGAACGCCCGGCAGACTCTGCGCTGCCGCATTCGTCTCCTGCGGAGGAGCGCCCTGTTGAGCGCATGCAGCTGACGTCATGCAGCAAACCAGAACCCACAGTACTGCCATTCCGGGCCTTCGCCCATCCGGTTCGCGACCCACCTTCACCCCTGTCGTGCGGTCATGGCCCATCCTTTGAGCATAGCGTTTCAACGCCCGCCCTGCGCGTGACATTTCTGTCAGGTCGCGCGTTACGGCTTCGGCGCTCCATAGGACTTAACGCCTGAGCTGATCTTCTTCAACACAAACTCCTGCAGCAGGTTCCCAAAAGCATCCGATGCAACCGCGAGAGATCCGTTCCCAATCGTCAGTCCCAGCACACCGGCTTGCGCCTGCGCCCCGACCGCCGCCGCTGGCTGGGTCGATGTCTGCTGCGCCCACCCCGAACCATACAGGCAGACGGGCAGGCCGCAGAGCAGGGCGAAGACGGTTCTCATCCTGCGAGGATAGCGGTTCGGCTTCTGCGATGGGGAGGGCCCGGCTTCCTCAGCCCTTGCCACATCAACAGGCTTGAAGCGAATAGGCTGGAAGGGCATGGCCGCGCTGTTCCATCTTGCGCCGCTGCGCCCAACCGTAGGCAAATGGATGTTCGTTCCCGCGGAAACAGCGAACACAACCAGCCGTACAACTTATCCAGCGACGAAGGGTTCCTACCTACCAGAACGCTACTTCAACCGCAAGATTGAAACGAGCGAACACGGGAAACCGCAGTATCCGAGCATCTCTTGGAACCGCAGCTACCGTTAGAGAGAGGTTCCAAATGCGTGGAATTAAAAGTCTCCTGAGCGCAGGAGCATTGATTACGGCACTGGCTTTTGTGCCGACGGCCAAGGCGCAAATTGGCGTTGGCGTTAACATCGGCGGTCCGCAAGTTGGCGTTGATATCGGTGTGCCGCCAGTCTGTGACTACGGGTACTACGACTACGCACCCTATTCCTGTGCGCCCTACGGGTTTTACGGACCGGGCTATTTCTACAACGGCATCTTCCTGGGTGTAGGCCCATGGGGTAACTGGGGCTACGGCCACGGCTGGGGCGGTCATCGCTTCGGCGGTCCTGGTGGCGGACGCTATCATGGCGGCGGTGGCTATGGTCGTGGCGGCGGTGGCTATGGTCGCGGCGGCGGCGGCGGCGGCCTTGNNGCGGCGGCGGTCATGCCGGCGGCGGCGGTCACGGTGGTGGTGGCGGCGGTCATCGCTAAATCAGGCAGTACGAACTCAACCAGCGGCGGAGCATTCCAGCTCCGCCGCTTCGTTTTTTAAGTCGGCCATCCCGAAACTGAGCCATTACTAAAAGCCATCCGCCCTGGAATTCAAACCACTCCAGGAGCGGAATCCGCGTTGTCACCGCATCACGCAACGCACATTCCAACGATTTTTCCTGCCATTCTTGATATCCTGTTGAGGTGCTGAATTTGCGAACCGTCTCCGCTGCCGGCCTTCTCCCCGCGATCCTGCTTTTGTTCACTGGCTGCCACAGCCACTCCACTCCCGCATCCAGGGAGGTCCGCTCCGCGCAGAGTGCTGAGCTCGAAACCCAGCGCGAGCGCCTCGAGATGATTCCTCCCCCTTCCAAGAACCGTTACATGGCCATCCACAGCTTTGACACGTGGGAGAACCCCGTACTCACTGTGCAGCCGAGTATGCTGGAGCTCCACGTCACCCTCGCCGACGCCAACACCACACCCATCGGTTTCGGCGGCATGCTCCGCCCCATCGGGGCCCGCCGCCAGGAGCTCAACATCAGCACGGACACCCTCGGCGAAGCCATCAGTGCCGTCCCGCAGACCGCCTGGCCCTATGGCCGCGTCGTTGCTATCGAAGAGGCCCACAACACCCCGTCCTCCGCTGAGCTCGCCGTCCGCCGCAACGTGGAGATCACCATCAGCAAGCTCAATGACCTCGGCATCGTCGTCTACGACCTCAGCGACGGCAAGTTGCAGTAAGGCTGAAGACGACAAGTATCAGCCGGGAGCATCCTCGCTCACAGTGTGACGCACGAAACCTGGCTGAACGCGCACATCGCAACACGAAACAGGGTTGAGCGCGCCCCAAATTGAGCTGGGATCTGCGCGCGCTAACGATACAATCGATGGATGATCAAGGGACTTACAACCGTGGCGCAGGTCGCCTCGGAGCAAGCTTTCACGCAGCTCGGTGACCTGTTCCGAGCGCTGGGCTTCGAGCAGGGCAAAGGTTGGATCGACGCGGGCGGCAGGGGTGCAGCATTCCTCGCTCCTGTCGGCAATCTGGAGTTTGTCACGGGCCGCATGCCGGCCGTGCCGTCGTTGCTGGTTGAGGTTACGCAGCTGGATTCCATCCATGCTGGGGTGAAGGCGTGGATCGTCGCTCACCAGCGCAGCGAAGATGTTGCCGCAAAGCTCTCCGAGCCCGTGCTCACGCACTGGAACTCGCGGCTGTTTACTGTCGAGCTCGCTCCGGCATTACGCGTCGGCTTCTGGGAGTCAGAGAACCCGCTGCACAATCGCCCGATCGCCGTTGAAGGCGACCTTTCGGCTGCAGGCAAGCGGTTCGCGATCGTCGTGGCGCGCTGGAATGCGGTCATCACCGATCGGCTGCTGCAGGGTGCTCTGGATGCGTTGCATCGCAGTGGTTGCGCGAAGAGCGACATCGAGATCGTTCGTGTTCCTGGAGCATGGGAGATTCCCTCGGCGGCGCGCACGCTTGCAGAGAGCAAGCGCTTCGCTGGGATCATCACGCTGGGCGTTCTGTTGCGCGGCGAGACGGCCCATTACGAGGCCATCTACAACGAGGTTGCGCGCGGTATCGGGCAGTCGCAGCAGGAGACCGGCGTGCCCCATGCGTTTGGCGTGCTCACCTGCGAGACGCTCGAGCAGGCGCTCGATCGCGCCGGGCTCAAGGCCGGCAATAAGGGCTTCGAGGCGGCGATTGCAGCCATTGAGATGGCTTCCATTCAGCAGAAGCTGACATCGCAGCCGCAACATGAGCTGGCTGAGGCAAACTCCTGATGGGCACGCGCCGTAAGTCACGCGAACTCGCAATGCAGATGCTCTTTCAGGGCGACCTTGGGAAGCAGAAGCCCGAAGACGTTGAACGACTCTTCTGGGACTCGCGCGAGGATGTCGACGATGAGACGCGGGGATTCGCCGACGACCTGCATCGCCTTGCCACGCAGCGCGAGGAAGAGGTCGATGGGCTCATCCAGAAGCACGCGCAGAACTGGCGCATAGAACGTATGCCCGTGGTTGACCGCAACCTGCTGCGTACTGCCGTGGCGGAGATGCTCGGCTACCCCACGACGCCCGCTGCCGTGGTCATCAACGAGACGCTCGAGATCGCGCGCCGTTACGCAGCGCCCGAGAGCATCCACTTCCTCAACGGCGTGCTGGACGCGATTGGCCGCGAATTGCTGGAATCACGGCTGAAGCTGTAGGAGGGGGGTACCCCCCCTCCCCCCCCTGGTTTTGCAAAGTCTCTGAAATCAACACTTGCGAAAATGAGTGTCTGTAAAGTATTCCATTCAGAGACTTTACGAACAAAGTATTCAAACGGAAGGACTTGTGGTCCGTCTTCCGGGGGATGCTTGTCGCTTGAATCAGGGGCTATCTCTATTATTGCTACAGGGGCTATCTCTATTATAGCTAGTCGAGCAGGAGACTATGCCAAACATTTTCGTGAGCGATCTATCATGTTATGTGTGATTTACGGAGTGTCGCGGAGCGCAGGGGCCTTGACAGGAAATTGAACGCAATAGAAACAGAAAGGCCCTCGGCTGCCGAGGGCCTTTCTGTTATTCCGTTGTGGGTTGATGTTAGTCGGTGGACCTCTTCGGATACTGGGCGAGCAGGTTCACTGGCGCGTAGCCCACGCCCGTATAGAGCGGAAGTTGCGGGGAGAGGATGCCGCCGGTGGCCTCCGTCGCTGTGGGTGCTCCACTGGTGGGGTAGGTCATTGAGATCAGATGGACATCATTGTCGGCGGATGTGGCATCGCTGGCCGCGGTCCCCACGTAGAAGGTGAAGTTGTCGGTGCTGAAGACGCCTGCCACCGGGGCCGCTGCTGTGGTTGCTCCATTGCCGAGCGTGAGGAACTGGAGCGTTCCGCTGCCTGTAGCGGGTGGGAAATAGAGTGGCAGCACACCGCCGCCGGTTGTGGCTCCAGCGGGGAGCGTATAGGTGACAAACGCCGCAGCCGAGTTGCTGGATGGGATGACGCCCGTAATGGCTGAGGCGTTGATTCCAGTTAGAGGCTGGGAGGTGAACGAGCTTTTGAAGTATCCGGGCGCAGGCTGCGGTGCTGGAGGGATTGGGCAGCCGTAGTTGACCAAAGCCGCGGGGTTGGCTGGCGACAGCGGCAGGGTGACATCGATGTCGCTCAGCGTCGAGATTCCGCCTGATATGGCGTGTGCCCCGAGGATGTGCTTGCCGTCGGTGGTCGCTGCAATTTGATCGGTGACGGCTGCACTCTCGTCGACCAGCGGGATGAACTGATTGGCGACCGTCGGTGGATTTCCCGCCGCTGCGATGGTGCTCGAGGGGCAATAGCTGCGGCCGTCGGTGAAGGAGGGGCCAGCAAAGTAAGCTCCAACGCTGGGCACGGTAACGGCCACATCGGAGTAGATTTCATTGGTTGCGGCAGTTTGCCAGTCGGTGAAGGGCGAGTGGGTCAAGACGGTGCCCGTCGTCGTGGTGATGTAGACCGCCTGGGTGTCGGGCGACCACGCAGCACTCGTTCCGACGCCGCCGTAGCTGGTGGTAACCGAGGTGCTGACGGTTGCGACCAGCGAGATGGTCTGCCGGATTGGGTCGGTGACAACCACGGTGCTTCCGTCCGGAGATACCGAGAGGACGGTGCCCGGGATGGTCTGCGCTGTGCTCCCCACGGTGTTGCTGGCGGTGGTGATGGACATCAAACCCTGGGGGCTGCCGAGGTAGATCACCGTCCCGGCCTGATTCATGACCATGGAGTTGGGGACGTAGGGCAGCTTGATCAACGCGCTTGGCTGGTTGGTCGTGAAGTCCCTGAAAGCGACGTACTGCGACGAGGTGCTCCCCATGTAGAGGACCGTGCTGCTGGTTCCTACGGCGGTGATCGTGATGGGGTTGGAGGTGATGGCCTTGCCGTTTCCGTAGAGCCCGATCTGGCTGAAGGGCGCTGGATTGCATGTGGCCGGCTGGCAGACAGCGGTGATGTCCGCGGAGCCAGGAAAGAGCGGCGTTACCGAGCCCACCAATGCCGGAATCGTCTGCGGTGTGGTTGAGTTGAACTCAAGAGAGAGACCGGTGATCGGATTGCCATTGGTGTCAGTGACGGTGGCAGTAAGCGGCTGGAGGGTATTGATCGCAACGTCGATGCTGTTGGTGCCGGTTGGCTGTCCTGGAATTGCGAGCGCAATCGAGGCCGGCGGGCAGGTGGAGAAGAAGCCAGCGTTGGTGGCTGTCGAAGAGTTGGAGATGGTTGCCGTGATGATGGTTGAGCCCGGCATCTCGGCCGTCGCTGCACCGTTTTCATCGATGGATACGACGCCCGCCGTCTGCGCGGCAAAGGTCAGATGGCCCACCTGGCAGGTGATGTTATCTGCACCATCGCCAATGGTGCCTCCGTTCATATAGACGCGCGCCACGAGTTGGCCGATCGAATTCTGCGAGAGGCAACTCAAACCGTCGACGACGCCGGCCGGAGTTGCGACCGGTATTCCGACGGTGTCGTTGGGGCAGCAGTCGGTGCCGGGATCGGTCGAGGTGGAACAGTTGGGTGTCTTGGTGCCCAGCACGACCCCGGTGGCCACGGGATGCACATACACGGGAATTGCATTGCTGACTGCGCCGTTAGCCGTAGCTGTGACGTAGGCGAGATAGCTGGTGGGCGTCGTGACTGGGGCGGTGCAGGTGGTGTAGTTGGCAACGCCTCCGCTAGAGTTCCGGTTCCACGTTCCACCGCAGACCTGACCGTTGGACGGGTTGATGTCGGCGAAGATGGCACCACCCGACAGGTTCTCGCCGAAGCTGCTGGTGCTCGCATAGACGTAGGATTTGACGGAGACCGAATTTCCCTTGCAATCAATCGCCGAGGCGGAGAGCCCCTGGCCGATCTGGCCGTAGTTCAGGCTCTCGCCTGTCGTAGCCAAGCTGGGTGACAGCGTGATGGTGGCTACCTGACCGACAATCGGCCCGGAGTCGCCGGCGTTGCAGTACACGACAGGGGTGGTCTTAAGGCCACAGCCGGTCACCGACAGGCCAAAGGGAAGCGCAAAGAAAAGAAGAATCACCAGACCAACGAACCTACGCACTCAAACCTCCCCGTTCAACCGGAACTAAAGCTGAACGGTAAACCCGCCAACTACTAAAACTCCGAGATTCCAGTTTAGGGGTTGGACGGTCGGTGAGCAAATGGGTTAAGCCGGATCGGAGCAAATAGTTCGCAGAGCATGGACAGGCGGCCAGTAATCGTGGGGATGGGTGGCCCGCCTGCTTCATCTCAGTTTATGAGAGACCTAGTTACCTGGCGGCATATTCTCGGCAAACCACCTCACCACCCGCTGGGCGCGATCACGGATGTGCTCTGGATCATGGAAGCCGTGGCCTTCGTTGGCATAGACGACAAGTTGGGTCTTGACGCCCTCGGCGCGCAGTGCGTGCCAGAACTCGAAGCTCTGGGGTGCGGGGCACTCGCCGTCGCGGTCGCCGACGATGACCAGGGTGGGGGTGGTGACGTTCCTGATGAAGTTGATGGCCGAGGATTTGGCGTAGATCGCGGGGTCGTCGTAGACGCTGGCGCCGAAGAAGGGAGTCATCCACTGGTCGATGGAGTTTTCGCCGTAGTAGCTGAGCCAGTCGCTGATGCCGGCACCGGCGACGGCGGCGCGGAAGCGATGCGTCTGGGTGACGGCGAACATGGTCATGAAGCCGCCGTAGCTCCAACCGGTGAGACCTTCGCGATTCTTGTCGATGGAGACCTGGGCCTCCACGGCATCCATGCCCTTGAGGATGTCGCGGAGGTCGCCGTAGCCGAAGTCCTTGACGTTGGCCTGGACAAACGTTTCGCCCTGGCCATAGCTGCCGCGGGGGTTGGGCTGGAACTCGAAGTAACCCTGCTCGGCCCACATGGCGCTGCTCCAGCGCGCGCCGACGGAGGCGGATGGGCCGCCGTGGACGCTCACGATGAGCGGATACTTCCTGGCGGGGTCGTAGTTGGCGGGGTAGGTGAGCCAACCCTGAACGTGGAAGCCCTCGTTGTCCCACTCGATGGAGACGGTCTTTGCGGGGGGCTGGGCGTCGGCGTTGAGGTGGGTGAGTTGGTGAATCTCGTTGTTTGCATCAAGGAAGACCTCGGGCGGCGTCTTGAAGCCGCTCTCTGCGAAGGCGAGCTCGTTCCGGTTGGAGATGGAGACCGCGTCCTTGATGACGCCGCCGGAGATGGAGACCTCGCCGAGGTCCTTGCTGGCGATCTGCGTCTTGTTGCGGGCGTCCCAGTCGACGATCAGGGTGTGGCCGCTGCGGTCTTCGACGAAGCCGACCTCGGTGTTGGAGAGCCAGGCTTCGAAGCAGGGTGTGCCGTCGATGCTGGGGGTGATGTCGGTGGGGTCGCCGCCGGCGGCGTCGATGACGTAGACGTCGCCGCCGGTGGAGCCCTGGTCGGACATCAGGCCGCCGATGAAGGCGATGCGCTTGCCGTCGGGGGAGAAGCGGGGGACGGCGATCTGCAGGCCGTGGAGCGGGCCGGAGACGGTGGTGGGATCGAGGACGATCGCAGGCGCCTGCGCTGCGATGGCCTGGATGTAGAGCTTGGCGATCCACCAGGTGTTTTCGCCCGGAGGATTGGCGCCGATGAAGGCGATCTCGTGCGAGTTTGGAGCCCAGTTGAACTCGTAGACGTGGAGGCTGGCGGGGGTGAGCCAGCCGCCTTTGCCGGTAGTGGCATCGACGGAATAGACGCGCTGGATCTCGACGCCGTCTTCGCCGATGACGCCGGACCAGGGCTTCATGGCGTCGAGTGCTCCGGCGGAGCGGGTGGCGTTCTCGACGAAGAGAAAGGCGATGGATTTGCCGTCGGGCGACCACGCGAGCTGCTCCAGCTTGCCGGTGACGTGCGTGAGCTGCCTGGCCTTGCCGGCGGCTTTCGACCAGAGGAAGATCTGCTCCGGAGAGGACTTGTCGGTCTTGCCGGTGCAGGTGGAGAGGAAGGCCAGGGTCTGGCCGTCGGGCGACCAGATGGGTGATGAGCTGGAGCAGTTGCTCGCGCCCTTGATGGAGATGATTTTTCCCTTGGCGGGGTTGGGGTTCGCGACGTCGGTGAGGTGCGGCGTCGAGCCCTCGAGACCACGCAGCGTCCAGGCCACTGTTGTTCCGTCAGGCGAGAGGGCGACGCCGTTGGGCTGGGCAACGCGCGTGAACTGCTGGTTTGGATTGGCGGTGTCGGGAGCGGGGGTGAGCTGGGCGGGAGTTTGTGCAGTGAGGGCTGCGGAGAGCAGCAGGGAACAGGCGGCGGCGAACAGCGGCAGGCGGGCTCGGCGGGCGTAAACAATCATGTTCGCCAGCCTATCACTGGGCGGATGGTTTGCTGGCAGGTGGATGCGGCGGGCGGTGCAGCGGGGGCGCTATATCGAGCCCGTTCGCGTGAATAACGGGAGATTTCTTGACGCTTGGCCCGCTCCTTGATACAGTAAGAAGGTTCCGCGAGTATCCGGAATGTGCCGTCACCAAGAGGCTCAGAGGCAGGCTTTGGCCTGCGCTACACTGGATACAAGAGATTCACCGCAGGATTCGCCCGGATAGTAGAGGGTGAGTCAGTAAGTCTGCGGATTGGCTTTTAGCCTATCTAATCGCGCCTGCGACACCCTCCTCCCCGCTGCACCATGAGCGGGACCCCATGGGGATGGGCTATGCGGGCCGGAACAGCGAAACGGAGTTGGGCAGTTGGGCAGGCTTGAAAGAGCAAGCACAACACACCTCGGCCACCGTCGACTGTTATTCGTCTTGAGTGGTTTGCAGTTGTTTGTGGTAAGCGCAGTCAGTCGTACGGCCGCGTGCAGGATTCAGAACTTCGCCGGGGCATGTCCGCATGTCTCGCCTTCCGTGCGTCTGCAAGTTGCACGCGGAAGCAGAGCGACAGGAGCTGCCTTGCACCGAGCCCGAACAAGGAAATTCGGGATACCGAAGGAGTTGTAAAGTGCCTACGTTTCATCAGCTCGTAAAGCAGGGTCGCACGCCGACCCGCTACAAGACCGCCTCTCCTGCGCTGCAGGGTTCGCCCCAGCGTCGCGGCGTCTGCACCCGCGTCTACACCCAGACCCCCAAGAAGCCGAACTCGGCGCTGCGCAAGGTTGCGCGTGTTCGCCTGACCAACGGCATCGAGGTCACCACCTATATCCCAGGCATCGGCCACAACCTGCAGGNNAGGAGCACTCGATTGTGCTGATCCGCGGCGGCCGCGTGAAGGACCTTCCGGGTGTTCGTTACCACGTGGTTCGTGGAACGCTCGACTCGGTCGGCGTTGCGAATCGCAAGCAGAGCCGCTCGAAGTATGGCGCGAAGCGTCCGAAGGCTGCTGCCTCCAAGTAAAGATTGGTTGTCATTCCAGCGGGTGAAACAGATTCGCTGGAATGACAGCAAGAAAAGCAAGAGCAACAACAGCAAGCCCAGCTCGTGAGAAGTTCACCGCGCTGGGGGAAGAAGAGAAAGAAGAAGAGATGCCGAGAAAAGGATTTATTCCCAAGCGTGAAGTTCCAGCCGATCCGATCTATGGATCGACGCTGGTTACGAAGTTCGTCAACAGCATGATGTGGGGCGGCAAGAAGTCGACTGCCCAGGGCATCTTCTATGAGGCTATGACCAACCTTGAGGCCAAGGGTGGCGACGAGGCTCTCAAGCTGTTCAAGAAGGCCGTCGAGAACGTCAAGCCGATGCTCGAAGTGAAGAGCCGTCGCGTTGGCGGTGCGAATTACCAGGTGCCGATCGAGGTCAACCCCGAGCGCCGCACTTCGCTGGCGATCCGCTGGCTCGTGACCTATGGTCGCGCGCGGGGCGAAAAGGGAATGGTTGAGAAGCTGACCGCTGAGCTGCTCGATGCTGCCAACGGCCGTGGCGCCGCGATGAAGAAGAAGGAAGACGTTCATCGCATGGCCGAGGCCAACAAGGCATTCGCCCACTACCGCTGGTAGTCGCAGCCGAAATCTCCGAAGCAGGGACTGCACATTCGTCCCGGCTCAAACGAAGTTTGATTTACCGCGAGCGCAAGTTCGCAGAAAAGATACCGAATCGTGGCACGCACAGTACCTCTCGCAAAATGCCGGAACATTGGCATCATGGCTCACATCGACGCCGGCAAGACGACGACGACCGAGCGCATCCTGTTCTATACGGGCATCACGCACCGTATCGGCGAGGTGCACGAGGGCACGGCCACCATGGACTGGATGGAGCAGGAGCAGGAGCGTGGAATCACCATCACCTCTGCTGCGACCACCTGCACGTGGAACGGCATTCGCATCAACATTATCGATACCCCCGGTCACGTGGACTTCACCGCTGAGGTGGAGCGTTCGCTGCGTGTGCTCGATGGCGCGGTCGCGTGCTTCGATTCCGTTCAGGGTGTGCAGCCACAGTCCGAGACGGTGTGGCGTCAGGCCAACAAGTACAAGGTTCCGCGTATTTGCTTCATCAACAAGATGGACAAGGCCGGCGCGAACTTTGAGTACGCGACTTCGACCATCGTTCAGCGCCTCGGCGCGCGTGCGGTTCCGATTCAGATTCCTATCGGCGAAGAGGCGAAGTTTGCTGGCGTCGTCGACCTCGTGGAGATGAAGGCGATCCTGTGGCACGACGAGACCATGGGCGCGAAGTACGATGTGGAAGAGGTTCCTGCTGCGCTGAGGGAGAATGCTGAAAAGCTGCGCACCGAGCTGATCGAGGCGGTTGCGGACTCCGATGAAAAAGTGATGCATAAGTACCTCGAGGGCGAGGAGATCTCGATCGAGGAGCTGAAGCGTGCGATTCGCAAGGCGACGATCGCGATGAACGTCTTCCCGGTGCTCTGCGGTTCGTCCTTCAAGAACAAGGGTGTGCAGACGCTGCTCGATGCGGTTGTCGATTACCTGCCGAGCCCGCTGGATGTTCCGCCGATCGCAGGCACGGAGCCAGGCGAGCCGGAGGTCAAGCTCTTTCGCCACGCGGACGATAGCGAGCCGCTGGCCGCGCTCGGCTTCAAGATCATGACCGACCCGTTTGTCGGTCAGCTCATCTTTATTCGTATCTACTCGGGCGTGCTCAAGACCGGCGACTCGGTTCTGAACCCCCGCACGGGCAGGACCGAGCGCATCGGCCGCTTGTTGAAGATGCACGCCAACAAGCGTGAAGAGATTACGGAGATCATGGCGGGCGACATCTGCGCCGCCGTTGGTCTCAAGAACCTCAACACCGGCGACACGATCTGCAGCGACAAGGCCCCAATTTTATTGGAGTCGATCGACTTCCCGGCTCCTGTTATCGAAGTCGCCGTCGAGCCGAAGACCAAGGTCGACCAGGAAAAGATGGGCATGGCGCTGGCCAAGCTCGCTCAGGAAGATCCTACCTTCAAGGTCCGCACCGACATCACCAACGGCCAGACCATCATCTCGGGCATGGGCGAGTTGCATCTCGAGATCATCGTCGACCGCATGATGCGTGAGTACAAGGTCGAAGCGAACGTCGGCAAGCCCCAGGTAAACTACCGCGAGACGATCCGTGCGAAGGCCGAGGCGGAAGGCAAGTATATTCGCCAGACCGGCGGCTCGGGTAACTATGGCCACGCGAAGATTCGCATTGAGCCGAACGAGCCGGGCAAGGGCTACGAGTTCTCGAACGACACCAAGGGTGGCACGATTCCCAAGGAGTACATCAAGCCAATCGACCAGGGCATTCAGGAAGCGCTGCTGGGCGGCATCCTTGCCGGCTATGAAATGGTCGACGTCAAGGTCTCGCTGTACGACGGAAGCTATCACGATGTCGACTCGAACGAAATGGCCTTCAAGATCGCCGGTTCGATGGCGTTCAAAGAGGCAGCGCGCAAGGCGAAGCCAGTGCTGCTCGAGCCCGTGATGGCGGTTGAAGTTACGGTTCCTGAGGAGTACATGGGCACGATCATTGGCGACTTGAATAGCCGCCGTGGACGTATCGAGGGCATGGAGATGGTTGGCGGCGTGCAGGCAATCAAGGCGACGGTGCCGCTGTCGACGATGTTCGGCTATGCGACCGCGATGCGCGGATCGACGCAAGGCCGGGCCAACTTCTCGATGGAGTTCAAGCAGTATGAGGAAGCGCCGCGCTCGGTCTCGGAAGAGATCATCGCGAAGGTGCAGGGCAAGGACAGCAAGTAACTACCAGCCGCGCGCTGGAGCCAGCGAAGTTAGCTGGCGCGCGCAAAAACAGAGCAAGGCGCCAATTTCGGGCCTTTGAATTTTGGCAATAACGGAGAGCAGTCATGGGCAAGGAA
>PLHC01000027.1:30177-30667 GCA_003138795.1 Granulicella sp.
TACATCAAGAACATGATCACCGGAGCGGCGCAGATGGACGGGGCTATTCTCGTTGTGGCTGCCACCGACGGCCCGATGCCGCAGACCAAGGAGCACGTGTTGCTGGCGCGCCAGGTGGGCGTTCCGTACATCGTGGTGTTCCTGAACAAGTGCGATGCGGTGGAAGACGAAGAGCTGATCGAGCTGGTCGAGATGGAGGTTCGCGAGCTGCTGTCGAAGTATGACTACCCAGGCGACGATACCCCGATCATTCGTGGCTCGGCACTGGGCGCGCTGAATGGCGAGCCGCAGTGGGAGGCCAAGATCGACGAGNNTGATGGCGGCGGTGGACAAGTATATTCCGCAGCCGGAGCGCGCGGTGAACCTGCCGTTCCTGATGCCGATCGAGGATATTTTCTCGATCTCCGGACGTGGCACCGTGGTCACCGGGCGCATTGAGCGCGGCAAGGTGAAGGTGGCCGAGGCGTGCGAGATCGTGGGCTTCCGCGAG
>PLHC01000064.1 GCA_003138795.1 Granulicella sp.
ATGCCCGACACACACCTAGAGAGGAAGAAAGTTCCTCGAGCTTGACTTCGGGGGTCTTGGCGTCGAGGATCTCGGTTAGGCGTTTTTTCCATAAACGCAGGTAATCGCGCCGCGTCTCTGCCTCCACGCGATGTGTCGCATAGCAAACATAAGGCTCCAAGACCTCGTAGCCCAAATACCTCAGAAAGAGCTGCTCGACCGGCCAGAGAACCTTGTCGATCAGGCCATAGCCGCCAGAGGTAGAAAAACGTTGCGGCGAGCCTCCGGTCGTGACGCTGACGATGCTCCGCCTACCGTTGAAGAGGCCTGTCTCGAACCGACGGCCATCCACATACGCAACGCCGTAGGCACAGGTCCTGTCGAACCATCCTTTGAGGATCGCGGGAGGGCCGCCCCACCAGAGCGGAAACTGTAAGATCAGCAGATCGGCGCGCAGCAGACGGTCCTGCTCGCGTTTCAGATCTTCGGAGAATCCCTCATGCATCGCCGCAGAGAGCTGCTCGGCCTGATAGTGGAAGTGCGAAGCGTCGGAGAGGGATGTGAAATCCGCGGGTCCTGCGGCAGGCATGAAGTTCTGCGCGTAGAGATCGGAAACCTCCACGGTATGTCCGCTCCCTATGATCGTTTCTACGGCAGCATTCTTCAGAGCTGCGTTGAACGACATGGGATCAGGATGCGCGTAAACGATCAGGACATGCATATTGGACTATCCCCAGGGTTACCAATTGATAGGCGGCGATTCAGCGTCGGGGGGCTTTGCGCCTATCTTGATGAAAGAGGACTTCGGTTTGTTTTGAAGCAGCTTTCAGCAGGGGAGATGCAAGCTCCATGAGCTCGGCCGGAATATTAATCTGCCGCTCTTGATAGTCGACACTGCCAAATCGCGATGACAGCGCGGCCGCGCATCCCTGCACCAGACGAAGCTGCTCCGGCTGGGGTGGTGAGGGAACATCCTGGATCGATCCAATGATCCCGATTGTGCCCACTAATTCGCCGCCAGCACGCAGGATGGGCGCGGCAACTACGTTGACGCCGATCAAAGACTCGTTCGGCGCCTCGTCGTAGAGGCGATCCCGGATGAGCTTCAGGTGACCGCGAATCTTCGCAGGATCGATTGGTGAATGGTGTGTCGACGCTGCGAACTTGCTGCCCATGAGCCGATCCCGCTGCGCATCGGTCGACCATGCTAAAGCGATACGCCCCTGCGCGGAGCAGCTCGGCGAGGGCCGGTTGCCAGGCTTGACCGTAATGCTGACGTCGCGGTCGTCGTCCGCCGCGGCAATAACCAGTGCCTCGCCATTGAGCGGTACCGATAGCAACGCACTCTGACCCGTTGCATCGCGAAGGCGCTTGAGAAAGGGGTCGGCCAGAAGGCGGAGGTCGAACTGCAATCCGGCCCGCTCGCCAAGCTGAAATAGCTTCCATCCGAGGCGGTAGCGCTCGGTAGCGTGTTCCTGGTCCACGAGGCCATATTGCTTGAGCGAGCTAAGGTTCCGGTATACGCGAGCCTTGGTCTCTCCGAGGGCGCGGCTGAGTTCCGTGACGCCCATCGCTTTCGGCCCCATAGCCAACTCGTCCAGTATGCGGGCAATGACCGAGACTGAGTCGAGTGCTCCTCCATTCGTGGCCGTGACTGGGCGAGGAGCGCCGGTGCGCACCTTTTTTTCTTTGACCTTGACTGTCATGCAGTCTGCAAACCAAGGAGGTCTGCGGCATTGGTGGAAACCATCTTGCGCACTTGCGCCTCCGTGTAGCCCAGGTCTAGCACGGTCTCGATCACGCTGCGGAAGCCGTCGATAAGCCGCGGATTGTCTACCTGTCCAAGATCGGACCCCAGGATAGTTCTCTCTATCGTACCTGCTTTGATGATCTGGTCAAGCTTCGGAGCATCATAGAATTTGAACTTCGATCCTTCAACAAACATACATATCGAATGCTCGACATAAACGCCCATTTCGACCAGGCGGCGAATGTCGGCCAGTGATGCATCGATCACATAGGTCGGATGGTTGCACAGCAGTCGGTTGACACCTCTTCGCTTCGCCTCCTCGAACAAAGGCCAGATTTCGCTGATGTGTAGATGCCCCGAGGACAAAACGATGTCGTTCTCCGCGATGAGATCGAGAATCGGGCCCACTTCTGGCAGCAGTTTTCCACTCTCGTCGACAACGGTCAGTGGGATCGGTTCCAGCATCGTCTTCTTCGTCTGCGGAAACTTGTCCTTGAAGTGCTCATCCTTCTTGTGATGGTCCAAATGGTTGCGTGATGAAAATGTCGGCATCCACACTAGCTTCGCGCCGAGCTTGATGCCATGTTCGACGGCATGGATGTTGAGTCCGCCAACCGTGTTGTTCAGCGGCACGCCAGATAGCATCTGCACATGCAAGTGGCCGAAATGCTTGTTCAACATCTCGGCCACCGGCGTGACGGAGTAGTAATGGTCCTTGAGCAGCAACGCGCGCATGCCAACGGAGGCTGCTTCCTGCATTGCTTCGAAATGGTCGAAATAGCGGGGCATAACCGACGGCCCGCTGTGGCAATGCATGTCGATAGCCCCGACAAGCAAGCGATCGACAAGATCCGGATTTTGTTCGCGCCATGTGGCAGAGGTGGTTTGACTTATGGGTTGGTTCATGGCTAGCTCCTGTTAGATAGTTAACTGGCGGAAAGATTGGATTGAGTGGGCTTACGCTGCATCGCCGTCGCCACGAGCGATGCTTGCGCATACAACCAGGACTGGTCGGATCCGACGACGAAAAGACTCACGCCGAGTTCCTCATAGCGCATGCAATCTCGGGGGTCGCCGAGGAAGATGCCGACCGCCTTCTGGGC
>PLHC01000055.1 GCA_003138795.1 Granulicella sp.
CAGATCATCGCCGGCCAGGCCACCTGCGGCATTGAGATTCTTGAGCAGCTTCCCGGCGTCGAGCTGGTTCTCTCGCCTGTCTCCGGCGGTGGCCTGCTATCGGGCGTCGCCAGCGCCATCAAGCTCGTGTCGGAAGCTGCAGGCCGCACGCCGCCGCAGGTCTGGGGCTGCGAGCCCGAGCTCGCAGCCGACGCGCACGAATCCTTCCGCACCCGCACCCTCGTCGAGTGGCCCGCCGCCAAGACCACGCGCACAATCTGCGACGGCCTCCGCACCCAGTCCCTCGGCGCGCTGAACTTCGAGCACATCCTCCGCTTCGTCAACGGCATCGTCACGGTCACCGAGGACGAGATCCGCACGGCCACGCGACTCTTCCTGGAAGCCACCAAGATCGTCGCCGAACCATCCGGCGCCGTCACCCTCGCCGCCGCTCTCTTTCATGGGCACGAACTCCCGCGCGCGCAGAAGGTCGTCGCTATCGTCTCGGGCGGCAACCTCGACCCCGCCCTCCGCGCCGAACTCCAGAACGAACCCGCTGCAATCGCCGTCTCCTGATCTATACGAGGGCGCGCTCAAGCGCGTCATCGAGTACTTTCCGGACCCGCCAGTAGCCGGTCGGACCGCGAGTATTTAGAATTGCCCTATGCCTTCTCTGCTCAAAGTGTTGATTTTGGCCGTCGTTCAGGGCCTTGCCGAACTTTTACCGGTCTCCAGCTCCGCGCACGTCGTCGTCGCCGAAAAGCTGCTCGGGCTCGATCCCTCCTCGCCAGAGATGACCCTCATCCTGGTCATGCTGCATACGGGCACGATCTTTGCCGTGATCGTCTACTTCTGGTCGCAGTGGCGTCTCGCATACTTCACCAACGCGCACGCGCTGAAGCGCTTCGTGGTGCGGGCAGCGTGGGCGACGGTGCTCACCGGCGTCGTCGGTTACCCAATCATTGAGATCATCGAACACACAGCGTTCAAGGGCCACTCCAAGGGCGAGATTGAGATGCTGTTCTCGCGGCTGGATCTGATCGCTCCGGCGCTGCTGGCTGCGGGGCTGCTGATCCTGTTCGCGGGGTTGAGGCAGAGGGCTGCGGCGCGGCGCGGCGCTGAGACGGCGCGGCCCGACTATGAGCGCTCGATCGTACTCACGGGCGACAACGTGACCTTCTCGCAGGCTGGGTGGATGGGCGCAATCCAGGGACTGTGCATTCCCTTCCGCGGCTTCTCGCGCTCGGGTGCGACGATCTCCGTGGGCCTGCTGATGAGCGCGGCACGGCAGCGCGCGGAACGCTTCAGCTTTGCGCTGGCGGTGATCATTACACCGCTTGCGATTGCGCGCGAGGCGGAGCGGCTGCTCAAGGCCTCCCACGCCGCTGCCCTCTCTGGGCAGTCGCTGAATCTGCACGCCAGCGTTCTCGCGGCACTGCTGGGGATGGTGTTTTCGTTCTTTGCGGGCCTGGCTGCGCTGCGCTGGCTGAGTTCGTGGCTCGAGCACGGACGCTGGTACCTCTTCGGCATCTACTGCCTCGTCGCGAGCTGCGCGGTCTTCTACCTCCACCACCTCGGCTACTAGCGTACTCAGAGCCGCGCAGCCCTTCGAGTTCAATAGAGCCAGCAAGGGTGTAGACCGACCGAAGCCCGGATGCAACGGGAGAGCGGCTATATAGCCGCTCTCCCGTTGCATTCGCCATAATGCCGTTTACTTCGTCGCCAGCGCATCGCGCTGGGCCCGCACATAATCATGCGAGGCCAGCACATGCGACTGCTGCTCGGAGAGCAGTTCCCGAACCGGCAGAGGGAGTTCATGCTTCAACGCATTCCCATACGCGTCTTTCGCCTCATCCTCCGCCTTCTCCGCGGTCTCGAGCAGCGCATGATCGCCCCCGCCGAGCTTGGCCTTCAGGTCGCCCCAAGCGCGACGAGCCGCGCCTGCAACCGTGCCCGACTCCTTCACGTCGGCCATACCCGCGCGGTGCAGCTCATTCTCGAGCTCAGCGCGAAAGTTCGCCCGCTTGAGACTCTCGGCCAGAAAGTAGCGCTTGAGCGTCTCATCCTTCAGGTGGTCGCCAATATCGACGAAACCCTTCTGCCCATCCTCGAGGGTCTTAATTACGTCGAGGAGAACGAGCTCCATCGCCCGGTTCTTTTCCGATCCGTCCAATGTGTTGATTGACATAAGTTCCTTCCCTGGCCAAAGCCATCTATCTATCTCTCTCTGCGGGGGTGGGGTCTGCCGGCTGGTTGCGATTCTCCTTCACCGGCGGCAAGCGGAAGAAATCGCGAAAATCCCGCGCCCCCACCACCACGCTCCAGGCTCGCCGCAGTACGCGCCGACCTGTTCACCCAACTAGATGCACAAAGCTCCTGCCCGCGTTGACCGACGTTGCAAAATCGGGGGCTGACGACCCTGCGCGAGACAGTGGGGCCCGTCACCACTCTGGTTCCACCTCGCGACACCGCGCACCGCACACCCCGCTATGGAACAATGAACTTGCTCTGGTTGTTCGGTCTTTCGCAGCTCCACGCCCGCGCCGCACGGCTTGCAGCGAAAGGCCTGATCGCGTCCATATCCCTTATGAAGCCCCAGAGAATCGTCTATTCGCCAACCCGCAGCCGCCGTCTCAACGAGATGTTCGGCCTGATCGTGCTGGTTGCCGCCGGCCTCCTTCTCCTCGCCCTCATCAGCTACACGCCCTCCGACCCGTCGTTCAACACTGTTGGCGGCGGAGCGGGCACGCATCCCGCGCATAACTGGACCGGCCTGGTCGGAGCCTACACCGCAGATCTGCTGCTGCAGACGCTCGGGATCGCCATCTTCTTCGTTCCCCTGGCGCTGCTGCGCATCGGCGTCTCGTGGATGCGCTCGCGCCGCGTCGGCTCCGCCACCGCCAAAGTCACCGGGATATTGCTATGGCTGACCTTCGCGCCGGCAATGATCGCCCTTCTCCCGGGCCACGCACTTTGGCGCCACTCCGTGCCCATCTCCGGCGTCGAAGGCGGCATCCTCGCCGGCGGCCTTATCCACTTCGTCAACTACCCCGGCGCGGTAATTATCTGCGGCCTGATGGTTGCACTCTCGCTCTACCTCACGACCACGTTCCTTTTGGCAACCGCGCGCATCTGGTTCACCTCGCACTTCGGCTTTGTCCGCAACCTGAGCGAGCGCTACGCAGCCTGGCAGAGCCGGCGCCGCGGCACATCTGCCGACGAGCCCGATGACGCCTTCGCTTCAAAGCGGGAGATCGCAGCCGCCAAGGCCAGCAGCCAGGCTGCGTCCTCCAGCGAGGACGCCGTTGCGCACAACAGTTCCCTGCTCTCCAGCCTGTTCGGCTGGTTTGGCCGTCGCAAGCGCGGGCACGACGACGAATGCCACGTGGCCTCGGGCAATATGCCTGGCCTCGACGACGAACCGGCCTCCGTCTGGCAGACGATGCCACGGACTGTAGTCGACGCCGTTCCTGTCACCGGCCTCCATCTCGCTACCGCGGCGGCTGCACCGTTCGCCGCGCAACTGGCAGCCGCGGCCGCTCCGCTGCACAGCATGCTGCCCAACGCCGAGCTCCCCTTCGCCGATTCAGAAGCCTCGGCCCAGGTGGATGCAGAAGACGACGGCTGGCTCGATGCGCCCGAGCGCCATGCATCACCACCGATTTTTTCCACGCCAAGAAGTTCGCATGTAGCCATGCCCGAGCCACCGCCCGCGCGCATCCCGGCACCAAGGCCCGTGCCCACAGCCGAGCTGCCACCGATGCCCTCGCCCATGCAGGACATCGCCGCCCAGAACATCGCCTTCGGCAAGCGCGCCGACGCCGACATGCGCGCCGTCACCATCGCACCCAAATCCGTCCGCGGCTACAAGCTGCCGCCCAGCTCGCTACTCTATCGCTCTGAGGAGCATGCGCAGGTACGGGAGAACGAACTCCGCGATGAGGCTCGCGTACTGGTCGAGAAATGCGCCGAGTTCGGCGTCGACGGAAACGTCGAACAGATCAACCCCGGCCCGGTCGTTACGACCTTCGAATTCCGCCCGGACGCGGGCGTGAAGTACTCCCGCGTCACCGGACTCGCCGACGACCTGTGCCTCGCCATGGCCGCCGAATCCATCCTCATCGAACGCATGCCCGGCAAATCCACTGTCGGCATCCAGGTCCCGAACCACGAGCGCGAAACCATCTGGCTCCGCGACGTCGTCGAGTGCGAGACCTTCGCGCAGAGCAAGAGCAAGCTTGCGGTTGCCCTGGGAAAAGACATCAGCGGCCGCATTGTCATCGGCGATCTCGCCAGCATGCCCCACATCCTTATCGCCGGCTCCACAGGCTCGGGTAAATCCGTGGCGATCAACGCGATGATCATGAGCGTGCTCTTCAAGTCCACGCCCGAACAGGTCCGCATGATCCTCGTCGACCCCAAGCGGGTCGAGCTTGGCATGTACGAGGGCATTCCGCATCTCTTCACGCCGATCATCACCGAGGCCAAGCTCGCAGCCAACGCCCTGCGCAATGCTGTGCGCGAGATGGAGCGCCGCCTCAAGCTGCTCGCTGCCAACCATGTTCGGAACATCGACCAGTTCAACAAGCTCTTCGATAACGGCAGCGACTATCTTTTCGAGGACGTCAACCAGGAGCCGCTGCCCTACATCATCATCATCATCGACGAACTCGCCGATCTCATGATGCTCGATCGCGCCAACGTTGAAGAGTCCATCACCCGGCTCGCGCAGATGGCCCGCGCCGTTGGTATCCATCTCGTGCTCGCGACGCAGCGCCCCTCGGTCGACGTCATTACCGGCCTCATCAAGGCCAATGTGCCAACGCGCATGAGCTTCCGCCTCGCCACCAAGGTCGACTCCCGCACCATTATCGACTCCAATGGCGCCGAAAGCCTGCTGGGCCGTGGCGATATGCTCTTCCTTCCGCCCGGAACCTCACGCCTGCAGCGTGTGCATGCACCGTTTGTCACCGAAAAGGAGATCGCCGCCGTCACCGCGTTCTGGAAGGCACAGGGCGAGGCCGAGTACGTTCACGGCTTCCTCGAAGGCCCCAAGGACGAGAAGAGCAGCGAGGGCGGCAGCGCCAACGACGGGGACGAGAACGATGCGCTGTTTGACGATGCCGTCCGCCTCGTCTTCGAGTTTGGCAAGGCCTCGACATCGCTCCTGCAGCGCCGCCTGCGCATCGGCTATGGCCGCGCCGCACACCTGATCGACATGATGGAACGCGACGGCCTCGTCGGTCCCGCGGATGGATCGAAGCCGCGCGAGATCCTCAAGCAGCCCGGATACTTCGCTGAGGTCGACGCCGCCATACGCTAGCGGTGCAGGACTCGCCGTAGCCGAACTGTGTGCTGCTCAGAACGTTGAAGCCTGCAACGAACGCCAAGCGCCCTGGCGCGCTGCCGCGAACGATCACCGTCTCCGCTGCCGGAGCCAAATCCAGCCGCGCCACGCGTATACCCCCAGGTTGGCCGCACAGACTGCGACCCCGCATACCGCGACAATCCAATATGGCAGATTTGGATAGACCAGCGAGTCGAGACAGTTCAGAAGATAACTGCCGTGGCTCGGCTGCAGACCGGCCCTGCCCTCGAGGTACTGCTCCGCGAAGGTCAGCGGGCAGGGCCACGGGCCGACCTCGACCACGATTCCCCACACCAGCGCCAGCAGATGGAGTGCGGTCCAGAAGGGCCTTCGCCGCGTCCAGAATGCGCCGAAGATTACCAGCAGAACCCACACAAGGTGGAGTATCAAGATACACGTTGCCAGCAGTTTCACGATCATCCTGTCACAGCCCAAACAACGAATCAGCGCACGGAGTGCATGCGCAGCCAGCGGAGCAGATCCGCACGAACACGTTCATAGCTCGGCTCGCCACGTGGATAGCTTGCGATCGTTCCATGCGACTTGCCGGTGTAAAAGTTCAGGGTGAAGTCTTTGATAGTCTGCACGCCACTCTGCGCGCTCGACTGATCGTCGCCGATGCGCACGTCACCGCCCGGGGTCAGCACCTTCTGCGCGGCCTCGGCCGATTCGAGCGAGACATACTCGCGCGCGCGACCATCCGGCCCAAAGTATTCGAAGTTGTAGCGCGTAAGGGAACGTCCGACTGGCTCGTAGTACTCCCGCACGATCCAGTGCTCGCCCCGCACATCAAACGAATCGATCACGTCGCTCTCGCGGGCCCTGATGCCGGGTGCGCCACGCTGCCGGGCTCCACGCAACACCGCCCGCTCACGGTCAAACTCATCCCATCGCCCCAGCGCCGCCTCGACGATCACCAGGTTCTTGTGCGCCAGCCAGAACTCTGGCTGCGCAGCGACGACGCTCCGGTACTCCAACTCCGCCGCCTCATACTCATGCAGGCCGAGCTCCGCGTCCCCCACACCTTCTTCGCCGTCGAGGTTACCCGGATGCACCTGAACGTACGCAGTAAACAGCCCCTTCGCGCGCTGATACTGCTTTGCCGCAAGTGCTTTCCGGGCTGCAAGCAGCTCCGGCGGGACTGGGCTCTGTGCGCTCAAGAGCTCCCCAAACGCAAGCAAAACAGCCGCTACCAATAGGCTGTTGCGCGCAGTCGCATTATCGGCCATCGATCGTTTCAATCCGTTCTACCTGTGCCTTCCCTGCCGCTTCGTGTGTCTGCTGGCAGCCGCTCCCAGGACGGCAATTGCCGCCAGCAGCGCGATCCAGTACAGCTCCGGATTCCGTTCGTTGTAGGTTCTCGCATCGCTCCGCTCAACATAACGGCGATTCAACTCTTCCGGCCCTAGAGTTGCAACGAGCGGTTTCGCCGGCATCTTCGGCAAGCCATCCAAGTCATAGACGGACGCACCCAGACCGTCGTCACCATAGCGCAGCGTGTACGTTGAGCCGGCCGCAGCATCAAAGCAGATCGTCCGCTGCCGCATCTCCAGTTGGATGGCCTTGATCGGGAGCGGCGGCTCGCTGCCGTTCTTCACCTCCACCCTGACAGTCGCGGCCTCGCGCAGGTTGGACGCGATCACCGCAATGAGCGTCAGCTTCGCAACGTGAATCGCCGGATCCCCACTCGCATCTTCCTCGCGCGTCACACGCCAAATCTCGCCATCGACGACCTCTTGCGGGCGCATAAGAGCCTGCACATCCCTGCCAGCCGCGACAAAGACGCTGCGTAGAAAGTCCGATCTGTACGCTGGGTCAAGCACGAAGTTCACACGCTCGATCGGCACATGGGCCGGCATGTCAATCTGCGCAACCGTCGACGTACCTTGCTGGGCAATCTTGTCGGTCGTGGCTACGACCGTGTAAAGCGTCTGCGCCTCACGGCTCGCAGGCACCGTGGCTCCCTCGACTACGGCAGCCGACAGGTGCGGGAACCTGCCTCCGCCAGGGCGATGCAGATGCAACTCAACGTGCAACTGCGCGAAGCTGGACTCCGGCAGGGCCAGCGAGGTCGAGCGCGCAAGATGCTGTCGCGTAAGGTCGAACAGTGTGAAGGTTCCGAGCGATTTCACGGGGTCCCCCTTGCCGTTGGAGCCCGACACCTCCGCCGTCGCGATGAAGTTCTGTGCCGCAAGGTGCAGATCGACGATGGTGTACGCACGCTGAGGCATCGCCAGATCGAAGACGAGGTTGCCGTTGCGCAGGCTACGATGCTGCACGGTCGCGGTTACGGCATCCGTGGGTTGAGCTTCGCTATAACTGACGGCGAAGGGTATCTCCTCTTGCTCTTTGCGGCCGACGGAGCGGAAGACGCGGAGGTCACTTTCAGACCAGCTCGCAGCATGGGCATACACGTTCGCATCGAGCACCGCACACGCAGCTCCTGAAGCGCCGGTCGGCAGCTTCAGCGAACGGTCGTAGCGCAGGTGCTGCGGCTCAGCCAGCGGAGCCGGCGCTGCGCCGGTCGTGCTGAAGTCGCCTGCCTGCCATAAGAACGCGGCCATGAATGCAAGGGCAAGTTTCAAATGTTGGCCTCGCTGCAAAGGCCGCCTTTGGCTCTATTTCGACGAACCCTCTTCCCCATGGCCTAACTTTACCCCCATCGCAGGAAACTTGGCAGCCATTTCGGCTGCACCTTTCAGCACGAGGGGTGCATCCGTACAATCGGAACATGAAGCAGGAGAAGCCGGATATGCGCGAACTTCCGCACCATGATGTCCTCGTGATTGGGGCTGGACCGACGGGCCTGGCCTGTGCCATCGCAGCGCAGCGCAGCGGTCTGCGCGTCGTTCTGATCGATAAGGGCTGCGTCACCAACTCGCTCTTCAACTACCCGGCGCATATGACCTTCTTCACCACGCCGGAGTTGCTCGAGATCGGCAATATGCCCTTCTCCTCGCCCAACCAGAAGCCCACCCGCGCCGAGGCACTCGAGTACTACCGCAAGGTCGCGGAGCACTACGAGCTCGACATCCGCCAATATGAAAACGTCGATAGCGTCAGCGGTTCAGATGGCAACTTCAGCGTCCACACTGCCGACAAGTTTGGACGCAAGCTGACCCATCATGCACGCAAGCTCATCGTCTCCACCGGCTACTACGATCTGCCCAACTATCTCGAAATCCCCGGCGAAGAGCTGCCCAAGGTCAAGCACTACTATCATGAGCCGCATCCATACTTCGCGCAGGATGTGCTGGTCATCGGCGGCAAGAACTCAGCGGCGATCGCGGCTTTGGAGCTCTGGCGCCACGGAGCGCGGGTCACACTCGTGCATCGCGGGGAGGAACTCCATCGCCACATCAAATACTGGATCAAGCCCGATATCGAGAACCGCATCAAGGATGGCGAGATCGCAGCGCACTTCAACACCGTTGTCAGCGAAATCACGGAGGACTCGGTGACACTACTCACGCCTGGCGGCCCGAAGGTGCTGCCGAACCACTTCGTCTTCGCGCTCACGGGGTACCATCCCGACTTTGGCTTCATCGAATCATTGGGCGTGCGTCTCGATGAAGCGAACGCGCGTTGCCCGATCTGTGATCCTGAAACACTGGAGTCGAACGTACCCGGAATCTATCTTGCGGGCGTCATCGTCGCCGGCGAGCGCACCAATGAAATCTTTATCGAGAACGGTCGTTTCCACGGTGACCTGATCGCGAAAGATCTAGCCGCGAAACTGCAACATCTCCCCGCAAACGACTAGCTTCTACCGTCTGCGCTTAGCTCAGCACGCGACTGGCAAAACCGCGCATCCCCAGCCACGTCAGCAGGGCCAGAAAGAACACCAGCATCGCGAGGATCATCGCTTCGGGCATGTGACCAGTCGTTGGTGTCAGCGCTGCGCGCAGCCCCTCGCTCATGTACACAATCGGGTTCACCAGCACGCCGATCTGCAACCACTTAATGCTCTGCAGGGCGGCCCAGGGGTAATACACACACCCAAGAAACGTGATCGGCACAATCACCACGCCGAAGATCAACCCAATCTGCTTTGGCTGTACGGATGTCCCGATCGTCAGGCCCAGCGCGCCCGCCAGCAGACTCGCGAGCACCAGCACCGCAATCAGAAACCACCAGCTCGACACATGCGCCAGCACCGGCGTGCTCGGGATGTAGTAGGCCAGCGGAAAGACCACTGCCGCGGCGAAGAGGCTTTGGATTCCCGAGAAGACAATCTTCTCGATCGCAACCGCACCAATCGGCAGCGGGCACATCACGCGGTCATCGATCTCGCGCGTAACGCCGAACTCCTGCGCCAGCGGAAGCGCCACCGCCGCAATCCCTGAGAACATAATCGCCACGGCCATCAAGCCGGGAAGCAGCACCGTGCCAAATCCACCGCTGCCGCCAGCCGCAGCCAGGCCCGCCACCGGGCTCATCCTCGCACCGCCGCTCATGTGCGGCATCACGTAGGTAAAGACAAACAGGAACAGCAGCGGATTCATCGCCACGCGAATCAGAAACGGCACAATCTCGCGACTCAGCACGCGCATATCGCGCTGCATCAATCCGAAGAAGGCGCGCGAATAGATCACCCACCTCACATCGTTCCCGCTATCGACAGCCTCATTCATCGCTCATTCCTGTTCTTTCAGAACTACTCGCGCAGATCTCTTCCCGTAAGCCGAATGAAGACCGTTTCGAGGCTGGGCTCCGTGGTCGTCACATCCTGCAGCCCGAACTCATTCGCCGTTGTAACAACCTTAGCCAACAAACCATCCTGCGCCCGCGCCAAAACCCGCAGACCGCCCTGGACCGCTTCGACGCTGGTAACACCGTCTGTCTTTCGCAGACGGTCCTCAAGCTGTCGGCTCTCGTGCAGGTCGCGCATACGCAGGTCGTAAATTTTGTCGCCGCCGATACTTGCCTTCAACGCTGCCGGCGTATCTTCAATCAGAATTTTTCCGTGGTCGATGATGGCCAACCGGTCGCACAGTTCGTCGGCCTCTTCCATGTAGTGCGTTGTCAGCACCACGGTAATGCCTTCGCCGCGCAGCCCCTGCACCGCCTCCCACATCGCGATGCGGCTCTGCGGATCGAGTCCGGCACTCGGCTCATCCAGAAACAACACCCTGGGATGATGTGCAATGGCACGCGCAATCTGCAGCCGCTGGGCCAATCCCCCGCTCAGTGCCTGCGGATACGCCGTAGCACGATCGCTTAGCCGAAACTGCTCCAGCAGCTGCGCCGTCCGTGTATTCGACTCAGCCGTCGTCATGCCGAAATACCGGCAATGAAAACGAATATTCTCCGCAACCGTACAGGAGCGATCCAGGGTGTTGTACTGCGGCACCACGCCGATCGAACGCCGCGCCAGCGCCGGATGCGCGACCACATCGACACCCGCAATCCTTACCGAACCCGCCGTGGGAATCGCACGCGTCGTCGCAATCGAAATCGTTGTCGTCTTGCCCGCGCCATTCGGCCCGAGCAGCCCGTAAATCAGCCCGGCGGGAACATGAAGATCGATCCCATCGACCGCAATTACGGGATTCTTGCCGTCATACACCTTGCGCAGCCCCAAAATCTCGACGATCGCCTCACTCACGCGTTTGCACCCTCAGCAGCTTGATTATAGGGACGATGAGCGGTCATTGCTTCCGCTGGCAGCGAGTTGCCCAACTGCGCGAACTAGGTTGCCTCATAACAAGATTTATCCAAGGACACCTTTTCAGATAGATAGGGCATCCGAGTTACTGAAGCGTGATGCCGGCGCAGCCGCGTTATGTCCGCGGCAAGAGTGTTAAGGAGAATGGGAAAATGTTTGGAACGTGGAAAAAGAAGATTGCCATCGCAGCGTCAGTTGTGGCTTTATTTAGTGGATTTTGCCTTGTAGCCACAGCCCAGGAACCCAATCCCACAACCATCGCGCCCGGAGCGAAGACCGGCGAGGTTATAGCCGAGGGGCCGAATGGCGTGTATATCTACCACGTCAACGTCGTACAGCGGCAACTCGACGCGGTAAATTACCTCAACCGCAGCGGCTCAACGCACGTCGGCTTCGTCGGCACCAACCTGATGCCCGGCGCGCGCGGTGAAGCCAAGGTGAACTCCGTCACCGGCAAGACAGAGATCTCCGCCCACTTTGACGGCCTCACCCCCGCCAACGGCTTCGGGCCGGAGTACCTGACCTACGTTCTGTGGGCTATCTCCTCCGATGGGCGCCCGGAAAATCTGGGTGAACTCGAACTAGCTGGCGACAAGGCCAGTCTGAATGTGACAACTGTCTTTCAGGCTTTTGGCCTGATTGTCACCGCCGAGCCGTATTACGCGGTCGCGCAGCCAAGTGATGTGATCGTCCTGCAGAACGTCTTCACGGACAAAACCAATGGCGTTTTGCAACAGGTCAATATTCACTATCAGCTTCTACCGCGCGGCCTCTATGCCAACACCGCTGGCCCGGAATCGGTAGGCCGCCCCATCACCGACCGCGAGCACACCCCGCTGGCGCTTTTTGAGGCCTACAACGCCCAGCGCATTGCCGAGTCAGTGGGCGCGGATAAATATGCTCCGGACATTATGAAGGAAGTCGCAAGCGACATCCGGAAGGCCCAGGAGATTCAGTCGGAGAGTCATCGGGACGTCAAGATGGAGTTTACCTATGCCCGCTCTGCCACGGAGCGCGCTGAGGACGCCCGCATCGTGACCCTGCGCAAGCAGGCGGAAGAACGCCAGCAGGAGGCCCAGACCGCCAAGGTTGAGGCTCAGCAGCAGGCCCAGCAGTCGCAGCAGGAGGCCCAGCAGTCGCAGGCTCAGGCAGCCAGCGCGCAGGCTCAGGCCGATGCAGCAGCTGCAGCGCAGGCGCAAGCCGAGGCAGCCAAGGCGAAGGCTGATGCCGAGGCCGCGAGCGCTCGCTCGGAAGCAGCCGAGGCACAGCAGCAGGCCCAGACCAGCCAGCAGGAGGCAGCCGCTGTCCGCGAGAAGTTGCGTGCACAGCTCAACGCTGTGCTCGTGACGACGGAGAGCGTCCGCGGCCTTATTGTCAACCTGAGCGACGTTCTCTTCGACACCGCCAGGTATACCCTCAAACCGTCAGCCCAAGTCTCGCTCGCGAAGGTTGCGACGATCCTGGAACTCTATCCCGGGCTCAAGGTGCAGGTTGAGGGCTACACCGACTCCGTCGGCAGCGATGCCTACAATCAGAAGCTAAGTGAGAACCGCGCCAATGCGGTGCATGACTTCCTGATAAAGAACGGTGTTCCCGCAGCCAACGTCACCGCAGCTGGCTACGGCAAGGCTGATCCCGTTGCGGACAACAGCACCGCTGCTGGCCGCGCACAGAACCGCCGCGTCAATCTGGTGGTCTCAGGCCAGGAGATTGGGGTTCAGACTTCCGGACCTGACGTCACGGAACCCCAGACCACCAATCCGCAGTAACGTCACAATGCATCCAGTAAACGAAGACCGCGAACCGATCGCGGTCTTCGTGCTTTATGGCAAGATGCAACAATGATAGGGAAAGTGAGGAGAACGTTGAGCACTTCATTGAAAGACAAGATCGTATTCGTAACCGGCGCAAGCTCCGGTATCGGCGCTGCAGCAGCCATGGAGTTCGCCCGTCACGGCGCAAAGCTCCTCCTCTGCGCCCGCCGCCTCGACCGCCTGCAGGCCATGGAGGCCGAACTCCGCGACGCTGGCGCCCCTGACATCTTCAACTTCCAGCTTGACGTGCGCGATCGTGAAGCTGTCCACACCACATTGGGTCAGCTCCCGGAAGCCTGGCGCGCGATCGATGTGCTGGTCAACAACGCGGGCCTCAGCCGTGGCCTAACCAAGCTCTACCAGGATGACATCGAGAACTGGGAGGAGATGATCGACACCAACGTCAAGGGCCTGCTCTACGTCACGCGCGCCATCGTCCCCGGCATGGTCGAGCGCAATCACGGCCACGTCATCAATATCGGCTCCATCGCGGGGCACACGGCCTATCCCAATGGGGGCGTGTACTGCGCAACCAAGGCGGCAGAACGCTTTCTCTCGGACGGCCTTCGCATCGACCTCAACGGGACCGCCGTCCGCGTCACATCCATCGACCCAGGCATGGTGGAGACCGACTTTAGCAGGATTCGCTTTCGCGGCGACGAAGAGCGGGCGGCCAAGACCTATCAGCACATTGATCCGCTGCAGGCGGAGGACATCGCCGACGCAATCGTGTGGGCTGCGACGCGGCCGCCGCACGTCAGCATTCAGACGGTCGTACTGACCCCAACCGCGCAGGCCAATCCCTTCGTCATCACACGCAAGAGTTGAGCGCCAATCGCTAAATTTTGATCGACCACCCGAGCTGTTCGAGGTCGCGCTCGATGGTCGCCAACGCCAACTCCAATGCGCTGCGACGATGCGGACTTGAAGTCCGCTCCGAAAGTACGCGCTCACGCTGCAACTCCAGGGCCCGGATGCGGCGTTTACGGTCCGCCTCGGCGCGCCTGGCCTCGGGAGACAACTCCGAGGTTGACGCCTTGGGGGCCGAAGCCTCTGCTTGCCGCTCTTCGATGCTCTTCGATTCCCAGCCTTTAGACATAGCTTTATTTTACCCCTTCGGCTTCAAGGCTTCGCTGGTCCTGCCGGGCGAAGCGCTACTGCCGGCCGAAACGATAGACCACGCCGACGTTGAAGCCGATATTGTTCTGAATCGTGCTTCCGTTCACACCGACGAAATCGGTTGCAACGTACGTTGGCGTAAAGCGCAGCGCAAGATTTGGGTTGAGGTTGTAGTCGGCGCTCACGCCTAGTGAAAACGCTGGACGAAGACCGTCGTTCCACAGGCCGAGATCGGGGCCCGGGATCCCCTTGCTGCCGCCCGAGAAGAGGCCCCAGGCAGTGCCGGCGAGCGCCTGCACGCTGTACGCGACCTTCTCCTTTGCGTAGAACCTATAGCTCGCTCCACCCATGAAGGTGTACTCGTTAATCTGCGGCCTGGCAATCTGCGGATACTCCAGCGGCAGCACCTGGTATGCGTCACCGAACGATCCACGCGCATCCCCGACAATCGCCAGCTTTCGATTCAGGTAGTAATTCACCGCAGTCGCCCAGCTGACTTCATTGTTCTTCTTCGTTTCGTCGCCGCTGCGAAAGCGCAGATAACCGCCGCCGCCGATCACCTCGTAGCGGTGCGAGTACGTATCCTCGGTGGTGCGCTGGATGCGCGCCAGGCGGGTGGCATTGGTCTCGCGACGCGCATGGGTGTCTTGTTTCTTCTTCTTCGTCTGGGCCTTCGCTGGGGCAAAGGCTCCGGCGAGCAGACCAACTGCCAACCCCATCAGAACTAAACGCACTGCCGATTTCCGCACATCACACATCGAATCCGAACTCCTGAACTTACGCTGGCGGGCGGCAAAGCTCGCGTCTCTCCATTAGAACATCCCGGGCCCAACTGAAGTGCTCGTCGCGCTCGGGAGCGGCGTGGACGATGCTGGTCAGCACAACGCACGGTTTCTGCAGGATTTTCTCCTGCCCAGTGGAAAGGAGCAAGGGTTAGCAGCACTTTAGTCACAAAATGCCGCCGTCCCGGCTTGCTTCGACTCCGCGCTGCGGCTACCCTGAGAAAATCATGTATGAAGACTTTGTTGCGATCGACCGCTGGACCTCAGAGAAACTGCACTGCGTGTGGAAGGGCACGGTCGTTGCCATCGCTACCCGCCATGCCGACGCTACCGACATCCGCTTCGCAGTGAACGGCAAACCCCTGTGGATTGCCATGCCCAACCTCGCCTGGATTGAACAGAAGCGCCGCAACGGCAAGGTCATCACCGACTACCTCGCCGCGCAAGCCGCCGGGCGCTACTTGAAGCAGGCCATCGAGAGCGGCTACGACAACGGTCGCGAGATGTATACGATGAGCGTTGATGAGGTCCTCAACGAGGTTGCGGCCGTCGTCTCCGAAGCTGGCCGCACCGCCAATCTTCCCAGCTTGCCCGTCATCGATCGCGACGCCCATCCCGAGGAGCTCGACTTCAAGCTGCCCGGCGAACCCCACACCGTCGCCGAATTAATCTAGCGCTCATGGCTGCGCTGCAGACTCGACGCCGCTTCCTCACGTCGGCCGCAGCGCTGCCCTTCGCCCTGCGCGGATTCGCAAACACCATCTCGTCGAATCCCCGCTGGATTCTGCTCGGCACCAATACCGACAAAGGAATCTTCCGCGCATCGTGGAATGCGGCCACCGGCCGCCTGGGCGAGACATCGAAGGCCTTCGTCGCCGATACACCCATGTTTGTGCAGTTCGCATAGGGAACGCCATGTTTCAGCGAAAAGTAACGGTGGAATACGTCATCAACGACAGCACGACGAAGCTCTGCCCGATCAAATGGCTCGACAGCTTTGCCATGCGCAATTTCACCAACGATGCTGTCTTTGACGACACCCTTCCCATCGCCGACGGCGCGCTCGAGATCGGCAATCGCATCCACCTCGACCGTCTCTCCGCCTCGATGCAGGACTGGTTCCACCGCAAGGGCTATCTCCAGAAAGACGAAAGGCTCCGCATCACCTTGCAGTGATACGAAGCCCTTTGCATCTTCTCTACCCTTACTTGTTCAGCGTCTTCCCATCCAGAACAAACCGATACTTCACATCGCCCTTGACGACGCGCGCATACGCCTCGTCGAGCCTGTCGTACCCAATCAGCTCAATCTGCGAGACGATATTCTTCTCCGCGCAGTAATCCAGCATCTCCTGCGTCTCCTTCATCCCGCCGATCATCGAGCCCGACAGCGACCGCCGGTTCGTCACCAGCGCAAACGGCGACGTTGCCACCGGCTGATCCGGCAGCCCCACCAGGCAAAGCGCTCCATCCAGCCGCAGCAGCCCCAGATATGCATTGATATCGTGCGGCGCCGAGACGCAGTCCAGGATGAAGTCAAAGCTCCCTGCATGCTTGGCCATCGCGTCCGCATCCTTGCTGATGACGACCTCGTCGGCTCCCAGCTTCTTCGCATCGGCGACTTTGCTCTCGGAAGTCGTGAACTGCACCACGTGCGCCCCAAAGCTGTGCGCAAACTTCAGCCCCATGTGCCCGAGTCCACCCAGTCCCACCACGCCGACCTTCTTGTTCGGCCCAACCTTCCAGTGCCGCAGCGGCGAGTACGTCGTAATCCCCGCACAGAGCAGCGGAGCCACCGCAGCCATATCCAGCTTCGGCGAGATCGAATACACATAATGCTCCGGCGCAACGATATTGTCCGAGTAGCCCCCGTGCGTCGTCTCGCCCTCATAGGTCTTCGCGTTGTACGTTCCGACCATGCCCTTCGCGCAATACGGCTCCGCCCCAGCCATGCAGTTCTCGCAGACCATGCACGTCTCAACCGTCACGCCGACGCCAGCCAGATCACCCGCCTTGAACTTCGTCACTTCGCTGCCAACGGCCGTCACGCGCCCAACAATCTCATGCCCCGGCACCATCGGATAGATCGACCCACCCCACTCATCGCGCACCTGGTGAATATCCGAGTGGCAGATGCCACAGTAGTCGATAGCAACAACAACATCCTTCGGCCCCGGCTCGCGGCGGTCGAAGTGAAAGGGTGTAAGCGGCGAGGTCTTGCTCTGGGCGGCGTAGCCAAACGATTTCATGTCTGAGTTTTCTCCTGAGGATGGATAGATCTATTGAATGCGCTTACTGCGGGCCCCAAGAACCTGGGATGGAGCCGCCGTTGATCGCGAAGTTCACAGTGATGATCGAACCCACTTCTGTGGGCTCACCATTCAGCAGATAAGGTGAGTACTTCCACTTGCGGACGGAATCTTCAGCAGCCTCGGTAAAAATTGGATTAGAACTCGCGATCGGAACAAGGTCGCGTACAGTTCCCTCCTTGGTGATAATGACACGCAACAGGACCGAGCCACTTATGCGTTCCTCCTTCGCGGCCAACGGATACATCGGCTGGACAAACTTGACCCGTTTCCCGGCTAAAACCGCCCCCGAGAGGGGTGTGGCACTGATAGGGCCCGACGCCGCTGGGGCTTCGGCCGGAGAATGCAACTCAACCTCTGACTTGGCCGGGTCAAAGCTCTGAAGCATCGTTACCTTGCCGGTGATCGCAACCCTACCGACTAAGCGGATCTGAAGTTCTAAGGCAGCATAAGTATCGCCGAACTTCCCGGTTGAATCTCTTGTCATCGCCTCATTCCCATCCGAACTCAAGATGATGCGCAGATCATCTGTCTTAGGTTGCATGCAGAGAACAGACCCATTCATTGTTGGAGCACCGCTACTATTCGGCTTTCGCGTTAGGCAGTTCAATGGAACCTTGCCAAATTCGCGAATCCGTTCATCCGTCTGATCGCCGTTCATAGGTGCAACTCGTGGTACAGGATGCACGGCTGCATCAATCAGTTGATTCACGAGATAGCTTTCGCGCACCACGGATGGCGAACTATTGTGTGGCGAAAATCCGTCTTCATTCAATGACGGCGAACTGATGATGATCCGTCTGGACTTTGGCGAAGCCCACCACTCTTCCACCGTGCCTGTCTCCGCTGGCTTACCTGCGAGATCGTACAACTGGAACGTCATCTTCAGGTGAAACGGCGTACTTCCCTCGTTGTCAAGATTGTTAGCCGCAGAGAGTTGGCTCCAGCGATCAATACCTGGAGCCTGCGCCAGAGCCGACGCAGCAGGCAGCATTGCAGAGAACACGACGGTCGCAAGCGCCAGCGAGCGCAGCCGAAACAACCCACAGCGCACATACTCTAAAAGCACGTTGCTCATCAGACGCATTGACCGAACCTCATACTCGTCGTAATGCATCCAGCTAAACACATTAATCTCCGGAAAAACTTCTCTCGGCCCCCGCTTCAAGATCGTGCTCACCGACAATGGCCCGGCCTACCGCTCGATCCAGTTCGCCCAGGCATGTCGCGAACTGGGCCTCAAGCACCATTTCACCCGCCCCTATACCCCGCGCACCAACGGCAAGGCCGAACGCTTCATCCAGACCGCCCTGCGCGAGTGGGCTGATGCTTATACCTATCAGGACTCAACCGAGTGCAGCCAGCAGCTACGCCGCCGGCTGCCCCCCTACAACTGGCATCGTCCCCATGCCAGTTTCAACGAACTTCCCCCATCAGCCGCCCTGGCCTCGATCGGAATAACCTGTTGAGCCACCACCCCTAGGGAGTGAAGAGATCAAGCTGCGGCGATACAGGAGCGTATCGCTTCGTGGGTCGGTCATCGAATACGGTTCGGCCCCCGAGGGACGCTGAGATAGTACGCTCATGTGCCAACGTCGCGTTGAAGTCTGCAATGGGCTGGCGATCTTCTTCTACAGTGCGCGTCAGACGATCCAGGCGCCTGAAGCCATCAACCTTATCGCTATGTCCCAATCGAGCAGCCTCCAAAGAGCGTCGCAATACAGCGAGCGATTCATCATACGTTTTGAGTGGAACTGGAAACGGGTGCCCGTCCTTGCCTCCGTGTGCGAAGGAGAAGCGTGCAGGGTCAGAGAATCGGCTCGGCGCTCCATGCACGACCTCGGCTATCAAAGCGAGCGATTGCAGCGTCCGTGGACCGAGTCCTTCCACAAGCAGCAACGAAGCAAAGTCGCGGAGATCCTGCTCGTGCGCTACCGCAAGCACCGCCCCAAGCCGCTTCAGGTCAACATCCTTTGCTCGCACATCATGATGTGCGGGCATCGTTAGCTTGCGTGCTTCATTGAGCGAAGCCTCAATCGGTTCCTTCGCAATCGTGAGCAGAGCCTGTTGAGCACTCGCCGCACGAGCATCGACCAGATTGAGAATCATGCCCTGGGGCTCGCCAATAATTGCCGTGTGCGGGTCGGATACGAAATCTCGGACGGCTACAGAATGCCAATGGTAACGGCGGGCAAGATGATTCATGGGGTTCATCCCCTGCTGCACCACAGCCCATTCGCCTGACTTGATAATCACGAACGAGTGAAGATAGAGCTGAAATCCATCGCCTATCGCGTTATTGTCCACACGGGCGGTGAGCCGGCTGGTACGCGCGAGAGCATCTCCGTCCAGGCCGGTCTTCAGGGAAAACGTGCGAAGTTCATCGGGCGTGCGTATAGAGTGTCGGCCACGTCCTCCGCACACAGCCAGACCAAGCTCAGAAAAACGCGGATTCAGGCCGCGCTTCAGCGCTCCCATTACTGAGGTTGTAATGCCGGACGAATGCCAGTCCATCCCCATCACGCAACCGAAAGCCTGAAACCAAAACGGATCGCTGAGACGGGTAAGAAGCTCTGTCGGTCCGTAGGTGAGAACGATGTGCTCGGCAATGGCCGTCCCGAGTTCTGTCATGCGGTTTGCGAGCCACGGCGGTACTCGTCCCCCGTGGAGCGGAAGATCGGCTGTGCCGGATCGTTTCATCTCTGTTCTTCTCCGCATTCATTCATTCTGAATGCCTAAGTTTCGCCTGTTCTTCGCCTACAGTCAAACACATGGTCAGCGAGCGCGCATCCGCTGGTAGGTTTACTTTTCGACGTTTCGTGAGAGCGGCAAGGATATCGCTCGAAGAACTCTTCGAAGCTGCGGGAAACGACGAAACCATCGTGTCCGATGAAGTGGCTGTCCTCGGAAATGGTGTACAGGTCGCGCTTCCCTCCCGGCTTCTCCGGGTACGGCAGCCTGCGCTTCCTGCAAGGCTGGTGTCGTCACAGGGTCTTCGAAGCGTCCTTACAGAGCGTGGCGACTTGCGGCCCTGACGCCTGCGGCTTCCTGGCGAAAGGAGACGGCAGGCAAAAGCATTAGCCCTTTCGGGTCTCAGCTTCTGCCAGCCATCCGCGACGCAACGTTTCAGGGGGGACGCTGGATAGGTAAGGCTTGATGTCGAGAATGGGCGTTCCATCGAGCATGTCAACGCCTCGAACGTGCAGCAATCCGTTCTCACGGCGAAGCAACTCGACGACGGTAAGGCCGATCGGGTTTGGACGCCGCGGCGATCGAGTGGCAAACACGCCATGCGACCGATTGTCAGAGGGCGGCATGCCGAGCAGATCGAAGCCGTGGGACCGGTCGAAGGCCCAGATCACGATGAGATGCGAGAAGCCCTCGATGTCGGTGAGCCCGAGTTCGAATTCAGGCGAGATGCGGAGGACGCCCTCTGCATCGTGCTTTGCCCCAATGCCTTTCGGAATCGCGGCTGTATCTTTGTAGGGGCTGTCCACAAATCCAATTGGCTGCGGCGTAAACATTTGACCCTATGCCTCTGCGTCCAATCCTAAACGCAAATGCAGTCCCGATTTACGTATCCCCGTTCGCAAGGCGTCTTCTGTCAGCTCCGCCAGCGCGCCGTAGAGATGTATTTGAAACATCTCAGGCCCACGTGGCAGTGTCGGAGGGTTTTCCCCTTCGAACGGCGCAACGATGGGTGGCGCAGTACCGGAAGCGTGGGCTGGTGGCCCTGTGCTTTTGTCAATGAAACCAGAATGCCAGAATCAGCAGGGTTGATCCTTCCTTCTTGAGTCCTTAGGCCACATAGCGATCAAACATTTACGCCACATAGCGCCCCAAGCTACAATCTGTCCCTACTTGGCGTGGGCGTTGAGCTTGTTGAGGACCTGCTTGAGGGCGTCGAGTTTCTGGCCGGCTTCGCCGAGTTTGCCGGCGGCGGTCAGGCGCTGGTAGTCCGCGAAGTCTTTGTCGGCTTCGGAGATGAGGTCGTTGAGGCTGGTGGCGGGTTGGGCGGTTTGGGGTGAGCCGGGAGTGGTGGATGCGGCTGCGGGTTGCGAGGGTTCGGTGGAGGTGAGCGAGGAGAGTTCGCCGCCGAAGAGAGAGGCGAGTGCGGACTGGAAGGTGGGGCCGTAAGCTAGCTTGTCCTGGAGGGCGAGGACGACGAGGCGGAGCTCGGGCATGGGGCTCTGCTGGGCCTGGAGGTAGATGGGCTCGGCGTAGAGCAGAGCCTTGCCGGTGGGAATGACGAGCAGGCTGCCGCGCAGGACGTGCGAACCCTGCTGGTTCCAGAGCGTGAGCTGGCCGGAGAGCTGTGCGTTCTGATCGATGCGGGCTTCGATCTGTTGCGGGCCGTCGACGAGGCGGGTCTTGGGGAAGTCATAGACGACGGCGGTGCCGTAGGAGGCGCCGTCGCAGCGGCCGGCGATCCAGCCGATGAGGTTGTTGCGGTTGGCGGGGGTGAAGGGGAGGATTCCGACGAACTCTTCGGAGGCGCCGCCGGGGAGCTTCATGAGGACGAAGTTGGGCTTCATGGGCTGGACGACTTGATTGCCGTCCGCGTCGGTGCCGCTCTCGGTGGCGACAGTCCAGAGGTCTTCGCGGTTGAAGAAGACCTCGGGATGGGTCATGTGATAGAGGCCGTAGACCTCGGATTGCAGGGTGAAGATGTCCTCTGGGTAGCGGACGTGGCGGCGCAGATCCGCGGGCATGAGCGACGCGTCTTTGAAGAGGCTGGGGAAGATGCGGCGGTAGGTGGCGAGGATGGGGTCGGAGGGGTCGAAGGCGTAGAAGGTGACGGTGCCGTTGTAGGCGTCGACGACGACCTTGACGCTGTTGCGGATGTAGTTTACGGAGTTGTCGCCGAGATTGTAGTGGGTGGAGTAGGGGTAGGTGTCGGAGGTGGTGTAGGCGTCCATGATCCAGGAGAGACGGCCGTCGTCGCCGACGACCATGTAGGGGTCGTGGTCGAAGGTGAGGAAGGGAGCGAGGGCGGCGGCGCGGTCGCGGATGGTGCGGCGCATGAGGAGACGGCTCTGCGGGGTGATGTCGTCACTGAAGGGCAGCTTGCCGAGGTCGCCGCGGTCAAGGGAGATGAGCAGGCGGCGGATGAAGCCGCCGAGGACGATGCCGCCGGTGCCCTGATAGGAGGTGAGGTTGTTGGTCTGGCCCTGCGGGTAGTCGAACTCCTGCTGGTGGGTTTTGACGTAGACGTCGGTGTTGGTGAGTTCGCCGAAGTAGATCTCGGGGCGGGAGACGCTGAGGCCGGGACTCGTGCTCTGGACGGGCATGTTGCTGAGCAGGAAGATGGGCAGGCCTTCGGTGGTGAATCCGTTGACGGGATTCATGGTGACGCCGTAGCCGTGGGTGTAGATGAGCTTCTCGTTGATCCAGTTGCGGCTGCTGATGGGGAGCTTGTCGACGTTGAGCTCGCGGGCGGCGAGCATGACCTCGCGGGTGGTCGGGCCGTTGAGGTTATAGCGATCTGGGATGTTGTAACGATCGATGTCGATGGCGGGAAAGTCGTAGTAGGTGCGGATCTCCTGGACCTGGCGGAGGGTGTCCTGGAGGGCGTGCCAGTCCCAGAGGCGGATGTTCTGGAGGGTGGGCTGGTTGTTGGTGGGGTCGGCGGCGTCGATGGTGGTTTCGGCGGGAAACTCGCGCTGGACGAAGCGATCGAGGCCGAAGGCCTGACGGGTCAGCTCGATGTTGTGGGAGATGTAGGGCTTTTCGCGGACGAGCTCGTTGGGCTTGACGATGAAGTTGCCGACGTACCAGGTGATGATGCCGAGGCCGATGTAACAAAGCGCGGCCGGAAGGATGGCGGCGGCGAGCCAGCGGGCGCGCGGGATTCGGAGGGCGTTGATGGCGGCGATGATGGCGCCGAGGACGAGGGCTACGGAGACGATGAGCAGGCCGTTGATGGTGATGTGCGCGTCGGTGTAGCTGATGCCGTCGAAGATTGTGTGGTGTTCGAGGAGGGACTCGAAGCGGCTGACGTAGACCATCATCGCGACGACGAGGAGAAGGAAGGAGATGGCGATGGAGAGGCCGCGCCAGGGAGAGGCGGAGACGCTGGTGCTGCGCTTGTCGAGGGCGCGGGTGCCGCTGGTGATGACGAAGTAGACGGCGGCGGCGGCGCAGATGGCGAGGGCCAGGGTGAGAAGCCAGTCGTTGAGGAGCTGCCAGGCGGGGAGGGTGAAGAGGAAGAAATTGAGCGGCTTGCCGAAGATGGGATCGACGACGCTGCCGGCGGCGTGGGGCGCGTACCAGAAGAGAGCGAGCATGGGCCAGTCTTCCATCATGGAGGCACCGGCCAGCAGCGCGATGATGATGGCAAGGACGAGGGACCCGATGCGCAGGACGGGCTCGACGGAGAGATGGATCGTCTGGTCGTTGATGACGAGGGAGTGGGCGCTGGGAAGGTCGGCCTGATGGGCGCGGCGGAGCGCCGTGAAAGCCACGTAGAGGATGAGGAAGGTGAGGACCGTGAAGGCCGCGAAGACGCCTGCCTGCAGGGTGATCATCTTCCAGAAGACTTCGCCGTAGCCGAGTGATCCGAACCAGAGAAGATCGACCCAGGAGGAGAGGAGGGTGCTGCTGGCGAAGAGAACGCCAAGGAATATGAGTGTGAGGAGAATGAGGAGGCGACGACCCCATCCGGGCGGTTGCTGCTGCTTCGAGTCGATCAGGTAAGTCACGTTTCCTCCGCCGGGTAAGCCCGGTTCACGCTGAGCTGTGGCAGCGATGGGTGAACACGAAGATTGTACAGGCCGCGAAAGGAGAGCAGATTGGGGTCCATCCCCTCGGTTAGCGATCATGGTGCGGCAAAAGACCTGCGACAAATAGCTACCAAAGCAACACTGCATCGCCAAGCCAGTTTGCACTTCCCAAGTGATTACGGGAGATCCTTCTCCGTAGGCCTGAGCTTGGGGTGTGTGGTTGCCGGGAGGCGTACCCCCCTCCCCCCCTCTTTTTCTAAAGTATTCAAAAGAGGGTGGTTACGGGCAATGTATTCATTTAATTGGACTTCGTAACCATTTTAGAATGAATGGTTTAGCGAATTTGTGGCTGTAAAGTTTTCCATTCAGGGACTTTACGGGCAAAGCATTCAAAACATAGATGTTAGGCGCTGGATCAGGGCTTTAAGGGGACCAAGGGCTGCAAGTGGCGTGTGTCGCCGCTTG
>PLHC01000116.1 GCA_003138795.1 Granulicella sp.
TGGTGTTGCTCTGCTATCCAGGTCTGCACGCCGTCTGGGCCCATCGCATCCATTACTGGCCAGGAGACACAATCTCCACTTACTAAGGTCTAATATTTGCGTAGACCAACCTGTCAGTGCGCCTGAAGACGAATCGAGGGTTGGGGATGGCCTCCCGCAAGGCTCCCGGGCAGCGTAATCCCTTACTAAGCACGAGTTTCAAGCCGACTTCACCCACCAACAACATCGATCCCGGTGAACCTGCACCACCAAGCCGAATTTCAACAAGTTCTTGGAGGAGCTACCTTTTATTGAGTCAGATAAATTGCAAGCTAGGCGCGCAGATTCTTCAGGCGTCGCAACGCTGCAATCATTCTGTCGATATCTTCATAGCTGTTGTACAGCGCCAGCGACGGCCGCACTGATGTCTCTTGCCCGAACCGCCGTAGCGTTGGCTGCGCGCAGTGGTGACCCGACCGCACGGCAATGCCCTCGCGGTTCAGCGCGGCGCCCACATCCTCCGTCTTATACCCTTCCAGCACAAACGACAGGACTCCGGCCTTCTCCTTCGCCGTGCCGATAATGCACAGCCCAGGAATCTTCAGCATCTCCTCGGTCGCAAACAACAGCAGCTCATGCTCATGTCGTGCGATATTTTCCATGCCGATCGTATCCAGATACGCAATCGCCGCGCCCAGCCCTACCGCATCGGCGATATTGCCCGTGCCCGCCTCAAACCTTGTCGGCGGCGCCTGGTAGATGGTCTTCTCGAACGTTACATCGACGATCATGTTCCCGCCGCCCTGCCATGGTGGCGTATCGGCCAGCACATCCTGCTTGCCATACAGCACACCGATGCCGGTCGGCCCAAACACCTTGTGCCCCGAGAACACGTAGAAGTCGCAATCCAGATGCTGCACATCGACGCGCATATGCGACACCGCCTGCGCTCCATCCACCAGCACGCGCGCTCCATAGCGATGTGCCATCTGCACCATCTGCTGCGCCGGCGTAACCGTTCCCAGAGCATTCGATACCGCAGTGAACGACACCAGCTTCGTGCGCGGATTCAGCAGTCTCTCATACTCATCCAGCAGAATCTGCCCGCTGTCGTCTACCGGAATCACGCGCAGCTTTGCGCCCTTCTCGGCGCACAGCATCTGCCACGGCACGATATTTGCGTGGTGCTCGATAGTGCTGACGATGATCTCATCGTCCTTGCCAATAAACTTCCGTCCCCAGCTCTGCGCCACGAGATTGATCGCCTCGGTAGCGCCGCGCACGAAGACGATATCCTTCGCCGATGGCGCATTCAGGAACTGCGTCACCTTCTGCCGCGCGTCCTCATAGGCATCGGTAGCGCGTGCCGCCAGCTCATGCGCCGCTCGATGAATATTCGAGTTCTCGTGCTCATAAAAATACTTGAGCCGGTCGATCACCGCCTGCGGCTTCTGCGTAGTAGCCGCGTTGTCCAGCCATACCAGCGGATAGCCGTTGACCTTCTCGTTCAGGATCGGAAAATCCCGCCGGATCGTCGTCACATCGAACTGCCGCCGCACTGCGGCGAGCTCCGGCAGCACCTCCGGCTCATAGAGCGTCGCCGGCCCTGCGGAGGCAATCGGCTGCGACAACGCACCCGCATGCTCTAGAAAATAGAACGGCGAAGCAGCGCTCAGCGCGAACTTTGCAAGGTCATCATTTGCCAGCGCAGGCAGCGCCGGAATGGTTGGCAATGAAGCCTCGAAGTTAGGAAAGGGAAGATCGAACTCCGGCAGCGGCATGCTGAACGGCGAGATCGGCAACTGCATTCCAGAGGCTGCCGGGAAAGCAGCCTGCGGCGGCACCGAGGGATCGCCGAAGTTCACCAGGCAATCGTGGTGCAGAATGAGATGAGCATGCACAGTGGGACCTCTTCGTATCCAGCGTCGAGAACTGTCCTAAACCGAAGCCGAAGCAAGTCGCAGGAAGGTTGGAACTATGAGTTCGATAGCAACTGCAATCATCCTGGCAATTGTCGTGATTATTTATACCCTCCTGAAGCGCTCCAGCCAGATCGCTCCCAAGAGTGTCCCGGCGTACTTGAAAGGCGGGGCTCTGGTGATTGACGTACGCAACCACGCGGAGTTCAACTCCGGCCATCTGCCCAACGCTATCAACATCCCGCTGGACGAAATTGAGATGACTCTGCCACGTCGCGTTACGGATAAGAACCAGGTGCTGCTGCTGCATTGCCAGAGCGGGATGCGCAGCGGTTTGGCCGCGAAAAAATTGAAACGCCTCGGGTATGTCAATACCTTCAACCTTGGTTCCTATAACCGCGCAGCACGGCTTGTGAGCGGCAACTAATCCGCCTAGCCAGCGTGGGCAACGCCGAGCGCTCCTCCGCCCATGGGGCACCTTGGTCCACGAACACAACAGAGATTAGACTGGGCGCGGAGACGATTCGATGAAATGCACCCTCATTCCGCGACTTGGCCTGACTGCTGGACTGGCAACGCTGGGCCTTCTTTTCGGGTTCTCGTCATGCCCAGCACAGGATGCCGCTGCTACGTCGGGACCTGGGAGCGCTTTCTCGATTACCCAGGTGCAGCTGATTCAGCCCGAGACGCTGCACCATTTGCTGCAAGCCGGAGGCGCAGACAAGCCGCTGGTGTTGCAGGTCGGTTCGCGTGTTCTCTATGCTGAGGCCCATATCCCCGGCGCCGATTACGCAGGCCCGGGATCGCAACCCATCGGCCTCCAGGCGCTGCAGAGCAGGGTGGCCACGCTCTCGCGGAGGCAATTCATCGTTCTTTATTGCGGTTGCTGCCCATGGAATCATTGCCCCAACGTCGGCCCCGCGTTTCATCAACTGCACGATATGGGCTTCACCAACGTGAAGGTCCTCTATCTTGCTGATAATTTTGGCGCCGACTGGGTCGACAGGGGCTATCCGGTTGAACGGGGCCACTAATCAAGGCGTCTCCCGTGGGGCTGCTGCCGGCCCGGGGGCCAGGCATACGTCGCTTCCTGCACTTCGCCAGCGCGCCCTGACGATCTTGCTCCCGGCACTATGCCTTGTAGCGAGCGGCATTCACCCCGCTTTCGCGGCCGAAGTGCTTCACAAGAAAGCGCCGGAGTTTGTCCGCACAGACTTAAACCACAANNTGGCAAAGAGCGTATGGCCCACACGGACTGCAGGTTATCGGCATTTCTATGGACGACGACCCGTCGCTCGTGCGTAGCCTGTACGGCAAGTTGCAGTTGAATTACCCCGTCGCCATGGGAGATGCAAAGTTGGGAGAACTCTATGGTGGAGTCCTCGGTCTGCCGGTGACCTTTCTGATCGACCGTCACGGCGAAGTTCGGGCAAAGTATCAAGGGGAGACGGACCTAAGCAAAATCGAAATGCAGTTGCAATCGCTCTTGCCCCTCCATTGAGCGCTGCCGACGTCTGGTTGAAACTCAGGAGTCGTGTGCGGCCAAATATGTCATCCACGCGCAGGCCGCGATAAATTCCGAAGTAACTACGCTTAGCAGAACCAGAACTGCCAGCGCTAAGCCAAGGGTTACGAAATGAGCCGTCAACTTCTCCGCGTGACATATATGCAGATGCCATCCGAGAAGGCTCCCTTGACACCAATCTAACCGATGCTTACCCTGTCGATATACTGATCGCTGCTTAGATGCGTTGGTATGGTGCTATGGCAAGTCGATCAAGTTATCGGGAAGTTTCAGGCACATCTGCTTTGCGATGGCGACCAGTGCACCATGAACCTTCGCTTGGCGCTGTTCTTGCCCCCCTCAATGTCCTGGTCCTGAACATTCTGCATCTGGATTTCAGGTTCGAACTGGCAGAGAGAGACCTCATGACGCCATGATTCGAAAGAATGTTGATGGGATCGGCCGTTCTCTCCTCCGCTTCGGGGACGCGACATAAGGATTTCTCAACACCGCACAGAGCCGCATACATTCGCCGGCGTTGTTATGGCTGCTCATCAGCCACAAGCACGCGGAATTAACAGGTTCATCCGCCACACCATGAGACGGGCATGGGATCGTGGCTCCGCACTCAAGCAAAGAAAGGATGATATGACAACCGGGATTGAAGCAGCCCAGAACAGCGAGAGCCAGCAGAATATCAATCGTTCCAACAAGAAGGTTTACCTTGTAGGCGGTGGCATTGCATCGCTGGCCGCTGCCGCGTTCCTGATTCGCGACGGTGGACTTCTCGGCAAGAACATTACGATTCTCGAAGAGCTGGATCGCCTTGGAGGAAGCCTCGATGGCGCAGGCTCTCCTGAGAATGGATACGTTCTTCGTGGCGGCCGAATGATCGAATCGAAGTACCTCTGCAGCTACGACTTGTTTTCCTCAATCCCAACGTTGGGGCGGAGCAAGACCGTGACGCAAGAGATCTTCGAATGGAACGAGGTCATGAAGACAGGCTCTCATGCGCGCCTGCTGCGCGATGGTCAGCCCATCGATGGCCCGGAGTTCGGTCTCAGAGAGAAAGACATTCTCACAATTGAGCGGATCATCCTCGAGCCCGAGAGCTTGCTGGGTAAGACGAGCATCGAGGACCAGTTCGACAGCGAGTTTTTCAAGACCAACTTCTGGCTGATGTGGTGCTCCACCTTCGCTTTCCAACCATGGCACAGCGCAGTTGAGTTCAAACGATACGTCGTGCGCTTTACGCACATGGTGCAAGGCTTCAACCATTTGAAGGGCGTCATGCGTACCGTCTATAACCAGTACGATTCGCTCGTTCGCCCACTGCACCGGTATCTTCTGGAACGTAATGTGAATTTCCAGTTGAAGACCGCCGTGCAGGATCTTGTGCTTTGCAGGGAAACGGATGCGGATGGCGTTGTAGAAAAGATCCTTTACACACAGGATGGGCAGCCTGGAGAAATCGCGGTCGGACTTGAGGATATTGTGATCGTGACGCTTGGCTCCATGACGGAGGCCTCTGCATTAGGAAGCAATGACACCGTCGCGCCGTTGAAGGGCAAGCGTGATGGTGGCGCATGGACGCTTTGGGAGAAGATCGCTGCAGGCCGACCTGAGTTTGGCAATCCCGGAGTCTTTAACAATCACATCGACGAATCTAAGTGGATCTCCACAACCACGACTCTCTTTGACCCCACCTTCTTCCGCTTCGTGAGAGATCTCACCGGCAATGTTCCCGGTGAAGGCGGCTTGGTCACCTTCGCGGATTCGAACTGGCTCTGCTCGATCGTCCTGCCCGCGCAGCCTCACTTCATCGGTCAACCTGACAATGTGAATGTGTTCTGGGGCTATGGTCTCCGCGTGGATCAACCCGGCAACTTCGTGAACAAAACCATGCAGGAATGCACCGGGCGGGAGATGCTGACTGAGTTTCTGGGACATTTGAAGGTAAGTACGGCGGAGAAAGCGAAAATCCTCGACACGTCCATCACCATCCCCTGCATGATGCCGTTCATCACTAGTCAGTTTTTGCGGCGCGAGAAGGGCGATCGGCCTGCCGTGCTGCCAAAGGGATGGAAGAACCTCGCGTTTATGGGGCAGTTCTGCGAACAACCGGACGATGTCGTTTTCACGGTGGAATATTCCGTGCGCAGCGCTGCAAATGCAGCCTATGGCTTGCTTGGTCTGGATCGAACGCCACCGGCCGTCTACAAGGGCCAGCAGGATCCTCGCGTTTTGTACAAAGCCTTCAAACGACTGCATGACATCGCTTCATGAAGTCGATCTGGGCTCTTTCGCAGATACGACGATTTGTGACTCCCCGCACAGCATTTCAACGGGATCAGGAGCAGTATCCGGAGAAAAGGCTGCCTCATTCAACTCGTCGTTCGATGCTTTGAGTTGTATAGGTGTCAGAATCGCCGAAACCCCGTTGATGCGAGGAACCTGAGATGGCAGATGGTGAGAATTCAGGAAGGCGGTCAGCAACACACTGGTCGCAAGTGGGAGGCTCGCAAAGAAAAACAGAAGCTGTGACCGACAGAATCTGCTGACGAGAGGTAAGCGTTTGTGAATCGCATCTTCAAATCAACCGCACACATGATGCCACCCGAGCCCTCAGCATCTCTCAAACACAGATGCAGCACCTTACTGTGTGCTCTGGTGATTGTTGCTGGGCCTTCCACGCAATAGGCAGCACAGGCGCAAGCTGCACCGGAGAATCTACGGTCCGCGTGGACCACCGCGTTGAAAGCCGATCACAGGATCCGCGAGGCCGGAAGAGCGATAGCCGCTGCGGGCGATGAACTCGCCTCGCTTGGGGCGATCGTTTTGGCCGCAGGTGGCTGGGGATTCCGGCGTCAGTTTCACTAAGTGGTACGTCACTGCATCCCCAACCGGCAAGTCTAGAACCACTAACACGCACGAAAAGAAGGTCGGAGTTGCGGCCTGCATAATCGAGAGGAGGCCAACTCATGAAAATCCTTAGCGCGGTTTTCCGTTTCGCTGCGCCCACCCCCCAGCTATCGCTCCCGCCACGACGTGATTGAATACGGATATCACGAACGGCTCATCGATCCGTTCATGGCGGATGAGCAAACGGGCGAGCAGTGGCCCGATAATCGTGTCCAAGAGGACGCTCCCTTCCGTGCCGGCCGGGAGTTGCCGCTTCTGGATGGCCTCTTTCACGACGGCCCGGATCTCCTTGTCGCGCGGCGAATAGACACGCTCCAGAAATTCCTTGCGCAGGATTGGATTGTCTTGGATGGCCGTCAGCAGGCGGGCTACGACGATCCCGTTTTCGCCGGTCAAAAAACGTCCTACCTGGAGCACATATTCCTTCAGGCGCTCCAGGGGAGATCCTTCCGCCCTAAGGACAAGCTGATGGTCTGCCTTGAAAAGAAAAGCGTCGAGCAATAACGCCTCTTTCGTTGGCCACCAACGGTACAACGTGGCAGTGCTTACGCCGGCTTTCCGTGCGATGTGGACCGTCGATATGGATGAGACAGGCTTGCTTTGCAGAAAGCCGTATGCCGCATCCAGAATCGAGACGCGTGACGCCTCACTCCTGGGTCGCCCGGCGGAACGCTTCAGTTCGGCCCCGGTTTCGAAATTTTTCAGGCGCATCGCATCACCAAATGTAATGCTAGTATCCTTCACCTATATACGAAAAGGACAGTTTCGTTTTTAATCAATTGGTATGGGTGACGTTTCGGCCGGTGACCAACCGAATCAAGACTGGAAACCGAAATACAACCCCTGGCTGGTCGCCGTCGTGGTGGCGATTGCCTCCTTCATGGAGGTGCTCGATACCAGCATCGCCAATGTGGCGCTTCCGCACATTTCAGGCAACCTCGGGGCAAGTCAGGATCAGGGCACGTGGGTGCTTACGACCTACCTGGTGGCCAACGCCATCGTTCTACCCACCACGGGTTGGATTACCAGCGCAGTGGGCCGTAAGCGGTTCTTCCTGATCTGCATTGCGCTCTTCACGGCAAGCTCAATGCTCTGCGGGCTAGCTCCGAGCTTGCCGATCCTTCTAGTGGCCAGGGTGCTCCAGGGAGCAGGCGGTGGCGGCCTGCAGCCGATGTCGCAGGCAATCATGGCGGATTCTTTCCCACCTCGACTGCGCGGAGCTGCATTTGCGCTGTATGGTGTAACGGCGCTGGTCGCTCCCGCCCTGGGCCCCACATTGGGCGGGTGGATCACCGATAACTATTCCTGGCGCTGGATATTCCTGATTAACTTTCCTGTTGGGCTCCTGGTCTTGGGGTTGGTCTTTAAATTGGTAGAAGACCCTCCGTTTCTACGACGGCTCAAGCCCGGCAAAATGCATTTCGATTACATCGGAATCTCCCTGCTGACGCTGGGNNAGAAGGAGCCGATCGTCGACGTCAAGATGTTCAGAAATTTCAATTTCTCCAGCATCAGTTTGATGATGTTCATGGCCGGCGCCGTTGCATTTTCCTCAACCGTTCTCATGCCCCAATTTCTCCAGACGCTCATGGGGTACACTGCGGAGCAAGCAGGCCTGGTTGTCTCTGCCGGAGCCGCGGTTCTTCTTGTAACCATGCCCATCGTGGGGGCGCTCACTTCCAAACTTCCTGCGAAGTACCTGATCGCCTTTGGGTGGTTTCTGTCCGCGGCGGGATTGTACCTATCGACAAAGCTTCTCTCTTTGGGCATCAGCTTGGGGGTAGCGGCTGTCATCATGTTGATGCAGTATGCCCCCTTGGGCTTTATCTTCGTCCCGGCCATAACTGCCTCCTATTTTGGGATTCCGCAAGACCGGAGCGATTCAGTCTCGGGACTCACCAACTTCATGCGCAACATCGGGAGCAGTGTCGGCGCTTCGGTTGTAACCACGATTCTGGCTCGCCGCCAGCAATTCCATCTTGCCCGGCTGGCCGAGCGCCTGAGTCCAGGCGCTCCTGGTCTGACGATGACCTTCCAGGCCCTTGCATTGCGGTCGCACCTCACCGCCAATGCAGGGAGTCAGGCCATGCTTCTGGCTTTGATCTACCGGGCGTCGATGGCGCAGGCCGCGGCCTTGTCATACGTAGATACCTATGTAGTTCTGGGCGTCGGAGCGGCAGCTATGTTTCTCCTCTCGTTCCTGCTCAAATCGAATGATCCAAAGAGCACCGAACAGCATGTAGGCCATTGATCGATCCGCGGCCGTGCCGTTAGCGATCAAGTGGACAGGGCTGCGCGTTGTAGATACCGACCTTTTCGAGCTGAACGAAGCGCTCGCCGCGCAGTCGCAAGCTGTACGCAAGGACTTGAGCGTAGAGCAAGACCGAGTTGATATTAGCCTGTCTGCCGCCCGCGACATCAGGTCCTAAGCGATCTTCTGGGTGACACGCATCACTGTCGCGAGGAGGAACTGGGAGTAGAAACAGTATGACCTCGGGGGTGACCCCAATGATCTTCGAAAACCGTGAGGATGCCGGACGACAACTTGCGAAGCGATTGGAGCACTATGCCAATCGTCCGAATGTCATAGTGCTGGGAATACCTCGCGGTGGAGTCTCGGTGGCCTTTGAGGTTGCGTCCGCACTCCACGTTCCTCTTGATGTATTTCTCTCACGGAAGCTAGGCGTGCCCGGCCACGGAGAGTTGGCGTTCGGTGCGATTTCTGCCGGCGACGGACGGTATCTCGATGACGGAATCATTCGAGCTGCAGGTATCTCCCCAGAGCAGATCGAGCGTGTCACCGCGGAGGTAAGGCAGGAACTGGATCGGAGGGCGGTTCTGTATCGCGGAAACCGGCCGCCCCTGCAGGTCGCCGGCAGGACGGTCATTCTTGTGGATGATGGCATTGCCACAGGAGCGAGCGTATATGCCGCCATCCAGGCACTCCGGCAGATGAAGCCCGTCATGCTCGTGCTGGCGGTCCCGGTTGCTCCACCGTCGACATGCGCATGGCTCAAAACTCAGGTGGATGAGATGGTTTGCCTCGATATGCCTGACCCGTTTTACGCGGTCGGTGCGTTCTACCGGGACTTTGCACAAGTGGAGGACCAGGAAGTGATCGATCTTCTTCAACGCGCTGAACAGTCGGACGAAGTCTCCATCGATCTGGGCAAAGTGAAGCTCGCGGGATTTTTGAATGTCCCAGCCGAAGCGCACGGACTTGTAATCTTTGCGCACGGGAGCGGAAGCAGTCGCAATAGCCCTCGCAATCAATCTGTTGCACACGTTCTGCAATCGCACGGGCTAGCCACACTGCTTTTCGATCTGCTGACCGAGGAAGAAGAGACCCTTGATCGCCGGTCAGCGGAGTTCCGCTTCAATATCGAACTGCTGGCGGAGCGCCTGGTGGGTGTAACACAGTGGGCCCTGAAACAGCGGAGGACACGCGAACTCCCCATCGGCTACTTCGGAGCGAGTACAGGCGCAGCGGCCGCTCTTGTCGCGGCAGCGCGGCTGCCGGACGCGGTTACCACTGTCGTCTCCCGAGGAGGCAGACCCGATTTGGCAGACAAATCCCTATCTCAGGTTCGGGCCTCAGTCCTGCTCCTCGTAGGTGCCGAAGACACCGAGGTTATACTTCTCAATCGAGAGGCGCTGCACAAGTTGCGCTGCAAAGACAAGCGCCTCGTCCTCATTCCCGGAGCGACTCACTTGTTTGAAGAGCCAGGAACTATGGAACAAGTGGCTCGTGCCGCAACGGATTGGTTTGACCAATATCTGCTGACTGGAAACTCCCGGCGAACCGCTGACGGCGTCGATCACTAAGGCCATTCAACATGGTCACCGTTTCCATTTTTTTCGTGGAGGTTTAAAATGCCTACCTCACCCGCACCGATTCTCACCGATCTTGTCCGCAATGCTGCACATCCTCTCACCGGGTCAATCGCCGATTACGACGTTCTGCTCGACCTCATCGGAGATGCTCGTTTCGTTCTGCTTGGCGAGGCATCGCACGGAACACATGAGTTCTATAGAGAGCGCGCCAAGATCACAAAGCGTCTGATTCGCGAGAAAGGCTTCCATGCAGTCGCGCTGGAGGCCGACTGGCCCGATGCCCATAGAGTGCATCGTTACGTTCAGGGGGATAACACCGATCCCGATGCCGCCCAGGCCTTGAATGGATTCAAACGGTTCCCCGCCTGGATGTGGCGCAATGCCGATGTCCTTGATTTCGTCGGTTGGCTGCGAACTCATAACGACTCGCTGGAACCATCAAAGCGCGTTGGCATCTTTGGATTGGATCTCTATAGTCTGCATGCTTCAATAGAGCGCGTCCTTCGATACCTCGATGAAATCGATCCCGAGGCAGCACACCGGGCACGCTTGCGGTACGCCTGCTTTGATAACTTCGGCAGTGATCCCCAGGCCTATGGCTATGCCGCTAGTTTCGGGCTGCGTCCTTCCTGCGAGAACGAAGCTATCTCGCAGTTGATCGACTTGCAGCACAGTTCTTTACGGTATGCCCGGATGGACGGACTGGTTGGGCTGGAGCGGTTCTTTGACACGGAGCAAAATGCGCATGTGGTCAAGGATGCGGAAGAGTACTACAGAACGATGTTCCAAGGGTCAGTGTCGTCGTGGAATCTTCGCGATCGGCACATGGCAGAAACACTAGATGCACTGATCGACCATCTCGATCGCCAGCAACCCCCTGCAAAGCTGGTAGTTTGGGCCCACAACTCCCATGTCGGCGATGCTCGTGCAACCCAAATGGGACACTCCGGAGAATGGAACATCGGACAGCTCGTCCGGCAAAAGTATGGCAGCGAGTGTCGCAATATCGGCTTTACCACCTACACTGGCACAGTCACGGCAGCATCCGGCTGGGACAGTCCAGCGGAACGAAAGCAGGTTCGCCCCGCGAGGCTCGATAGCTTTGAGGGACTCTTTCATCAGGCTGGAATTCCAGCGTTTTCACTGAGCCTGGGACAGTATTCTCCGGTAGCGCTTCGACTGCGTGAGTCGATGTTGGAGCGTGCGATTGGGGTTGTCTACCTCCCGGCCTCCGAACTTGCAAGCCATTATTTTCTGGCCAGCCTCTCCGATCAGTTCGATGCCGTCGTTCACTTCGATGAGACCCGAGCTGTCGAACCATTGGAACCCGTCAGTGCGGGCGGTGCAGGAGAACCCGCGGAGACATTTCCTTCCGGCGTCTAAGAATCTATATACCTACATTTTCCTACAGGGCTGCTGAAAATATTCGCGACGAGGCGTGCGTTTTATCACTGTGTTCCTAGCGCACAATTGCCATAATAGGGTCGAGTCTAAGGAGTATCCATGCATACGGACGCTGTGCGGAATCCATTCAGACAATTCACTGCTCTGTTGATCGGCTCCTGGCTGTCGGCATCCAACCAGACCGCTAGCCTCGGCCAGTAGCGGCTCAGTTTCGCCCCAGTGCCTGTTTTTTAACTGTCTTCTAAAGCGATGTTTGTTTTATGGGCTCACCTGCTTCCAATTCGCAACCGCTACACCAGCATGCCGACCTACGGGCACGACCGAGTAGCCTGCCGGCGTTCTTCGATAAAATCGCGCTGCACAATCGTGAGTTCGTTGTCTATGACGATGGCTGGCGCGGTTGGACATACAGCTACGCTGAAATAGCACAAATGGCCGAAGCATTCGCTACCAGACTACGCACTCATGGTCTCCGCAAGGGGGATCATGTGCTCATTTGGTCCGAGAGCCGTCCCGGTTGGATTGCTGCCTTGTGGGCCTGCCTGGTCGAAGGCGTAGTGCTCGTCCCTATTGAACCTCAAGCCTCCTACAACCTATTTCAGCGGATCGAGAAGCAAGTCGCACCCCGCGCCATTTTGCTCGGAGACCTGGTTCCAGGACTAGAGGTGCCCAGCGATATTCCCGTTTGGCTCCTTCGAGACTTAGAAGCAGATGCAATGCCAACTGCGCCCCATTCAGTCGCTCTCAATGAAGACGATGTCGCCGAGATCGTCTTCACCTCTGGAACTACGGCTGAACCCAAAGGCGTCGTCATGACGCATCGGAATCTTGCAGCCAGTTTGAAGCCGCTCGAGGATCAGCTTGCCCCCTACCGCAAATACTTCCGGCTCATGAAGCCTCTCCGCGTTCTCGATTTGTTGCCCATGAGCCATCTGTTCGGTCAGGTGGTGGCTATCTTCCTGGTGCCCACTGTTCCCGCATCCGTCGTGTTTCTGAACACGACCAGTCCTGTGGAGATCGCCCAGCAGATTCGATCGAGGCGCATCACCGCCCTGGTTTCTGTGCCACGAGTGCTGGAAACCCTCCGAACGCTGATCGAGTATCGATTTCCCGAAACGAAAAATATAGCGACAGCTCCGGGATCGTTGATTCGGTGCTGGTGGCGCCACCGTGCCGTCCACCGTTTCTTTGGTTGGAGATTCTGCTGCTTCGTTGTGGGCGGTGCGGCGCTTCCTCCAGCAGAGGAACGCTTCTGGAGGAACCTGGGATTCATCGTCGCGCAGGGATATGGACTAACCGAAACCGCACCAATTATCAGCTTCAATCATCCCTTCCACGCTCAAGCGGAAACCGCCGGCAAGCCGATGGCCGGAGTCCAGGTACAAATCGCGCCAGACGGTGAAGTTCTGGTACGAGGGGACAACGTAACCCCAGGCTACTTCCAATTGCCCGCTGAGACCGCGGCCGCGTTTCAAAATGGCTGGTTTCACACCGGCGATATTGGGAAGCTTAATCCAAACGGCGACCTGATACTACGGGGCCGGAAAAAAGATGTGATCGTCACCACGGAAGGGCTCAAGGTCTTTCCCGAGGATGTCGAACGAGAGCTCAATCGGATTGAGGGCGTGCATGATTCCGCCGTCATCGATCACGGCGGAGTCCATGCTGTACTGATCCTCGAACCGGGTTTCCATGGCGATGACATCTTGCGGCAGGTTAATCAGCGACTCGAGCCCTACCAGAGAGTGCGATCGTTTTCACTCTGGGCACAGCCAGAGCTTCCGCGTACCTCCACAGCCAGCAAACTGCGTCGCGCGGAGATCGCAAAATCGATACAGACAGGAAAGCTGGAGCCGGCCACGCCATCATCCACTCCTGAGGACTTGGTGCGCAAATATGCGCCAGGGCGAACCATAACGCCCGATACAACTCTTGAAGAGTTGGGTCTCAGTTCCCTCGATCGTGTTGAACTGATGCTCGACCTGGAAGAAAAACTCAATATCAGCATCGACGACAGCACCTTTGCATCCATCAGCAAGGTGTCCGACTTGAGCCGTCCGGTGCCCATGGCGGCTTCAATCTCCGAACCATCCTATAACCGCTCATGGTCGGCGCGTCTTCTTCGCCATCTCCTTCTTCCAACGACTCTCCTTCCGCTTACCCGGCTCTTTGCACGGTGGCATGTCTCCGGGCTCGAAAATCTCAAGGCCTTGAAAGGCCCGGTAATCTTCGCCTCGAATCATCAGAGCCATCTCGACACGCCCATAATTCTGGGGTCCCTATCGCGCGATTGGCGCTATCGTGTTTCTCCGGCCATGTGGATGGAATACTTCGACCCTCATTTCTTTCCAAAGCGTTATACGCTCAGCAAACGGCTGACCAATAGCATTCTGTATTGCTTAGTGACGACGCTGGTTAACAGCTTCCCGCTATCGCAGGTCGAGACAGGAACGCGCAGGACGCTGCGCTATGTCGGTGAGCTCGTCGAAGAGGGCTCGTCGATCCTGATCTTTCCCGAGGGAGAACGGACATGGACCGGAGAGATTGAAACCTTCTATCCGGGTGTTGCGATGATCGCTTCGCGAATGCGAATACCCGTTGTGCCGATTCGTCTTATGGGGGCTGATAAAGTTCTGCCACGACATGCCAAATATCCGCGACCGGGTGCCGTGGAAGTTAGGATAGGAGCCCCCATCGTCCTCAATGGGACCGCCTACAGGGAGCTCGCAAAACAGATAGAAGATGCTGTACGTGCTTTATAGATGTTGACCGACCTGGCCCACAAGAAGCGGCCGTAGCTAGAAAGCATTTGGAACTGTTTGGCAAACCTCAGCGCGAGAGATCTATCTTGCGCTGATTTCCTGGGCACCTTCCCCAAGGGATTGATTGTCGATGAGATCCCCAATCGCACGAATGCGAAGCTCGGCAGAGCGAGGTCGATAAAAGTGCGAATCCTGTGAGGGGAAACTTCCGCATTCTGCACCACGCGAGGCTGTGACGACGGACCGGCCTTTGCGACAAATGCAGGCACACTTGATCATAGGCACGCGGTTAGAGGTAACGTTGCCGTAGAAACATCGCAAGAAATTGTCATTACAGGACAAGAGGCGTCCATCATGATCCGGTAGGTGATCTGCGGCGGAAGATGCGACACCACCCGCATCTTTCTGCGAACGCCTAAGACAATGGTCTGCGCGTCATGTTCCCGGGCGTACTCCACGACTGGATGGGAGACTTCTCTCCCGTAAAGCACCCTGAAAACCGGAGCGATTTCGCACATGCTGGCATCGTGCGTCAATTCTCGCAAACCTTTCGTCATGATGGATAGGACGGCTGGATTTTCGCTCTGATTCCCCATGATCGTCGGCAGAACGTGAACGCAGTGAAGAGGAGCATGGTGCATATTCGCGAGTGCTACTGCGCAGTTTGCGGCCTGAACCGCCGGCTCCTGAAAATCGGTCGCGAAGACGATCGGCCTCAGGTTCACGTCACGGCTTGGTTTACGAAGTCGAGGTCCAACCGTCAGAATGGGGCAAGTTGCGTTCCGGAATACGGACTCTGCTGTCGATCCAAAGATCAAGCGTTCCAAGCCTTTTGCTCCTTGCGTGCCAATCACCGCAAGATCAATCTTTCTCTTTTTGATTTCCTCAAGGATCACTTGTTTAAAGTTGCCGTTCACGACAACACCTTCAGCGTCGACTCCCAAATCCCGCACTGACGCTGTCACAGCCTGAAGGTTCTGGTCCGGCTTTCGCATGAGCTGGGCAACATATTCGATGCCTTCATCGGATGCCACGGGCAATGGACCGTATTCACGCACATGGAGGATAGTGAGCTTGGCTTTGGTCACATTGCATATCTTCACCGCTTCTTCCAATGCTGCATGTGATGCCGCTGAAAAGTCTGTACAAACGAGAACCCGAGCGAAGACAGTGGACTTCGAGGCAATCTCCTTGTTCGATTTGCCGCGATTGATCTCTGAACTCAAGAGGGAACTCCTTGCTTTACAGCGTTCGAGGTAACCGTACAGGCCCCAAATATCCTTGTTCTGTGACATGCATCACTGGAATCGCGGAGATATGTCGCGTGCTCAGAAGCGAATGTCCGAACCGTTGAAAACGCAATAAGCTGGTTTGTTCTCAAGTTTCAGACGTCAGGTAATCCGATCCGACAGGCCAGGACTCGCGACCTATCCTGCTGCATCAACCGCCAGGAAAGTGATCGACCGAACGCCCAGCATAAATGCACCTTCCTCACTCAAAGGTGAAATGCCCATCGTTGTGTGGTGTTGTGACGGAGACGGCCTTCGAAGGTGCTTTAGATCACTGAAACCTTGGTTCGGAGATCGTAACCTGCCTCACATCAGAACCTACCAGACACCAAGGCCTGAGAGGATATCGCGATGCGCAATACAACAACTGCCGCCGTTGCCGAACGCTGCGACACTGACTCTGTCGTACGTGAGCGAGAAAAACTCGCGGCATTTCGACTCCCAACCGGAACTCGTCAAAGAAGATATTCGGCAGGAATGGGCGCGACTGCCTCCGCCGAATGTCGGCATCCGGTACCGCTGCAACGATTCGCGTGGAGCACGGAAAGGCCGGGGCCATCATTCCCCAAGTGGCCCGTTCGCAATGCGCAAATCTCATCGTTACCGGATTCGGCGATCGCTCGTATCTTGCCGACCACTCACCGTGGTCGACACTGTCGCACGTCATTAGCGATGTGTCCGGTGCCGTACTTGAGTGTTCGGCGTCGTCTTGTTTGAGATTGGCTCGCCGACCTGTACTTGTCCCCATGCGAGATCACATGCCGACACTTCTTATTCTCGATGATTCGGAAGACCTCTTAACACTGAGATCAGCTCTCTTTTGCTCCGTCGGCTTTAAGGTCATCCCTTGCGCTGATCCGTGGAAGGCCTTGGCCGTTCTGTCTGCTAGTCAGATTGACATCGTCGTCACGGATTACGACATGCCCGAGATGGATGGGCTGAGTTTCGCCGAACGTGCCCGCGCGATGGGCTACGGTGGACCCATCATCATGTCGACTGGATCATTGATGATTCCTGGACATGCCAGACAGTGGATAAGCCAGATCGTTGACAAGGCATCTCCTCCTCAGGCTTTGTTGCACGCTGTCAGGGCATATTCAGGTTTTCCGACATCGGACTCGGACGAAAACTAGTGCGTGTTCACACTACCGCTAGATTTCCATCAAGCTATTTTTACCGATGGAACTTACAGAAGCGCAGTGCGAATGGATCAAGAGCGTGTTGCCGGTGCAGCGTGGCAACGTGAGCCTGTGCAACCTGCAAGTGTTGAATGCAGTGCGGTATGTTGCCGAACAGGGCTGCAAATGGCGTGGTCTGCCGAAGCGCTTCGGCCGCTGGCACACCATCTATATGCGGATGAGCCGGTGGTCCAGGAACGGCGTTCTTGACCGCGTCTTCGAGAAGTTGCAGGTGGAGCAGATCGTCCGGATCAAGCTGGAAGCGGTGTCTCTGGACTGCCCACCCCGATCCAGAAGGATCCATTTGCCATCAAGGCGATGAATATCCTTTCGAGGCTCCCCCGCAATTCATCGGCTCAATCGGATCTCGCGGTATATTTGACCAACTTGTGCGGTCCTTGGGAGGATTGGAAGATCAGTCGGAGGTGCTCAACCACCTCACCCTGCTTGTGCCAGAGTGGTGGAGATAATCACAGCGAATTTTTCCTTTTGCCGTTCAAAGTCACCGCCTAAAATCGGAGATTTCTTCCTTGATGGATCAGTCACTTCTTGCTTGCCGCGTGACAACGCCGTCCACTTTTTCGCTTCTTTGATGAGAACCTCGCTGATGCCGGGGAGGAGTTTGTTGGGAGTATTTTCAATGGTTGCATTCGCGAAGAGATCACATTGACCGGGCTTTACCGCAATGGAGATGATAGGGGTATGCGATCCAGAGGCCCGAATCAAACAAGCCAGTCTGTCTCGCTCTCTCGTAGAGATGGTGTGACACAAGATGACGAGATCGAAGTCACCTGCGAGAAAGCGATGGACCGCTTCTTTCACCGAGGATGCTGACTCGACAATATATCCCGCAGAGTGCAAGACCATGTTTCGAGTCTCGAGCAATGATGAATCCAGACCGATAGAGAGAACGAGATTTAGTGGCATAAGTACTCCAGATTCCGACTGCGTCACGATTGCAGAGTTTGCTCGAATTTCCCGAGCGGATTGGCGCTCTACGCGGCGAGGTCCGCCAGCTTTTGAGGTAAGAGGATGTGGACGGTGACCCCTCGAATCTGAATCAGTTTGTCCTTCTGAAACCTGCCTAATGTGCGGGTGATGGTTTCGCGCGTTGCTCCAGCAAAATCTGCAAGGTCTTCGTGCGTTAGATCCATGTTGAACCATGTCTCATGTCTGTCAGACGATGCCGCGTTTCCCCAATCGAGCAAAAGTCGGGCTACGCGACCGGCGACGGAGCCGGACAGTGCCAGGCTGCGAGCACCCGATAGCGCAGATTTGTATTCTGCTGCTAGCGAATGTGCAGCGTGCAAACTGGCTTCTCCATGACTGCGGATGAAGGCGAGGAAGTCATCTCGAGGGATGAGGCTAACATCGGTCGGCGCCATCGTTTCTGCTGTCACTTCAAAAGGCGAACCGGAAATGACCGCACTCAGACCGAGCACCTCGCCTGACACCGCAATTTTCAGGTTCAGAGTTCTTCCCTCTTTGGATACGCAGGAGAGCTTTACCTGACCACGGCAGATAACAAAAACCTGATTGGCGGGATCTTCCTCACGCATAAGAATCGCTCCTGCGGGAAAGGAAAACAATCTGCCAACCGTATTGAAATCTGCTAGGTTCTTCGGGGAGAAGTCGCAAAACATGCCGGGGAACCGGTGCTGGCAAAGTGAGCAGTCACTGGGTGGAACAATCTTGGGAAGCATTGGCATGAGTCTGGTCCTTCCTTGTGAGCTAATTACGGCGTGATTAGTTGATATAGCATGCCACACCTGTTGCGGACAATCACTAATGTTGCGGACAATCACTAATTTCATCGCCCCATCAGAACCCACTCCGCTTTTGAGTGCTGTGGGCTTACACCGTGTTGTGAGGAATTCACAACCAGCAAGTAAAAAATAAAGTGTTTTACGGGCATAACAACCATAGGATTACCTTGAAGACAAAGGTATCGGGCGGATGCTTGAAATTGCGTAGGAAGATAGGTCATATTATGTAGGAGGATTCCTACATGCAAGATCAGAAGCAGACCGGTCTGTCAGCTAATGGTCGAATCCGTGGTCGATAGCATAGCGTATCAACTCCGCAGTCGTCTCTAATTGCAGCTTCTCTAGGATGCGCGTTCGGTACGTACTCACGGTCTTGACACTCAACGACAAGAGGTCCGCGATGGCAGTTGTGGTCTTTCCTGCAGCGATCATGCGCATGACTTCAAATTCCCGATCCGACAGTATCTCGTGCGGCGCCAGCGACTGATCCCGGCTAAGGTCGGCTGCCAGTTTCTCCGCTAATGCGGCGCTGACGTACCGGCCTCCACGGATCACCTTGCGGATCGCTTCCACTAATTGTTCGGAAGCGCTGTCCTTTGCAACGTATCCTGAAGCTCCCGCCTTCAACGCCCGGACCGCAAATTGCTCTTCCGAATGCATGCTGAACATAATTACGGGCAACTTGGACTGTTCTGCTCGGAGCTGTTTGAGCAGGTCAAGACCTCCCCGTCCAGGCAAATCTACATCGAGGATGACCACGTCCCAGCGCTCCAGGCTCACGAGATCAAGCGCCTCTTGGGAGTGGCGTGCCTCTCCGAATGTAGATCCTTCGAATTCGTCGTCAAGTATTCTGTGGAGGCCTTGGTGAATGACAGCGTGATCGTCAACGATCAAAATCTTCATAAGCATCCGGCTCCGTTATGCCAGCGTGTTCTAAGGGTATCCGCAATGTGATAGTGGTGCCATGACCCGGCACACTCTCCAAGCGAAATTTAGCGCCCAGAATAAGTGCGCGCTCGCGCATACCCAGGACACCAAGGGACTGTGTGTGTTCAAGTAGATTTACAGAAAAACCAACCCCATCATCTTCAATGGTGAGAATCAAATCGTTTCGTTCTCGCTTGAGAGCAATAAAAACAGTCTTTGCCTGGGCGTGACGAGCGATGTTCGTCAGGGCCTCCTGGAAGATGCGGAACACACCTATCTTCTGGTCACCTGAGAGGACGGAAGAATCTTCGGGTATACGAACCGCGCAAACGATCCCTGTACGACGCTGAAATTGTTCAGCGTCCCACTGAATTGCCGCACGCAATCCGAGCGAATCAAGCAATTCGGGCCTCAACTCGGTCGAGAGCCTCCGCACCAGAGCTATAGTGGAATCGATAACTTTCATGGAATCCTGCACCATCGGGACCCAAACGTCCCCGCCTGCCCCATGCTTCCTCACAATCCAGTCGAGATCCATCTTCATGCCGGTCAGTGCCTGGCCCAGTTGGTCATGCAACTCTCGTGCGATCCGAAGGCGTTCTCTCTCGGTGGCAGTTTGTAGTCGCGCAGCCAACGCCCTTAGTTGATCTTGCGACCGACGCAGCTTATCTTCAGCCTGCTTCCGCTCCGTAATGTCGTAAAAGACTCCAAGATAACGAATGGGCAATCCTGCATCGTCGAAGATAGCTGTACCGGAGCTTTCAACCCAGCGCACTGAACCGTTTGGGCGGATGATCCGGTATTGGATATGAATGTGCTTGCCGCTTCCGAAAAGAGCGAATTTCTCCGTGACCATCGAGCGATCATCCGGATGGACCATGCGCAGCACGTCTTCAGCCCTCGGCGGAGGACTGTCGAGGGCAAGGCCAAAAAGCTCAAACATCCGCGGAGACCACGTCCGCTGGCCCGACGGCAATTCCACGTCAAAGGTGCCCATGCCTGCCGCATCTTGGGCCAGCCGGAGTCGTTCTTCACTGAGGCGCAGCGATTCTTCGGCAAGCTTGCGCTCCGTAATATCGTAAGCGACTCCAAGATAACGAATGGGCAATCCAGCATCGCCGAATATTCCTCTGCCGGACGTTTGAATCCAACGCACCTCACCGTCTGACCGAATGATCCGGTGTTCGATACGAGCGAACTTTCCGGCTGCCATAGAACCGATTTGCTCTGCGAACAACGAACGATCATCCGGATGGATGATCAGCATCACCTCTTCATCATTAGGCTGAGGACTGTCGGGAGCACGGCCATAAAGCTCAAACAACTGCGGAGACCACGTCCGCTTGCCCGACGGCAATTCCACGTCAAAGGTGCCCATGCCCGCCACATCTTGGGCCAGCCTGAGCCGTTCTTCGTTGAGACGCAGCGATTCTTCAACCCGCTTGCGCTCGGTGATCTCCACAACCACTCCGATAACGCGGAGATCTTCACCAGGACGTTGCAGCGGTTCGTAAGTGACTGCGTAGAACCGATCTTGTCCATAATCACTCGCGCCAGGCCTCGCCGGAATTGCTATTTCATAGCTAACGCGCTCGCCAGCAAAGGCTGTGTCGAGCCGTGGGCTGACCTGGTCGTAGNNCAGTAACCGTCCGTAACAGCATTTCGCGCTCCTGCAACTCTTCTCCGCGCTCTCTTATCTTCCGAGCGTCACTTTCGCGAGCTTCTATCTCTCGGAGTACGTGGTAAGCGAGCATGATCAGACCCAAAGCCGCAATAAAAGTAGTGAGATAAATACAAGCGATCGTCACCCGTATGCTCTTTTGGTATGCAGCGAACCGGACAGCTTGCAGAGAACGCTCTTCTTGCTCCATCTCACGGACCAGTTTCCGGATATCGTTCATCATAAAAAATCCAGAATCCGACAAAATTAGCGCCTTCGCATCCTCGGTCTTGCCCGATTGCTCAAGCGTGATCGTTCGGGCAAGTTCGCTCAGTTTTTCGTGTGTAAGGTTACGCAGTACCGGGATGCGCGCCTGTTGACGGGGATTGTCGGCCATTAACCGCGATAGATTTGCCAGGTGTGGCTCAATCTGAGAGATCGCTAAGTTGTAAGGTGCCAGGTATTTTGGATCACCTGTATAAAGAAAGCCGCGCTGACCTATTTCAGCGTCCTTCAGAAGAGATTCTGTCTGGAATAACTCGAAAAGAACCTGCTGCGTGTGTGTCACCTCAACTTGATTGCTGATCTGCAAACCGAGTTGGTGTCGCGTGATCAGAGCGTTCGCTATCAACGCAATCAGCAACAGCACAAACCCCGTGATCACGCTCGAAAGCCCGATTGCGCTAAAACGCCTGTAGGTTTGCATAAGGGACGCCTACCTCATCGTAACCGACGGGGTGGACACGGCGATCTTCAAGACGCCTGCTCGGCATAATGCCTGCAATGTCAGCTGATTGGCAACTTGAGTGAAAATCGCCATCCCGCTGTCGCTGCGCTTGAGACGGATAACGCAACACCTAGCAGTACATGATTAGATAGGTGCAGCACTGATGACGCAGCGTGGGGCCCGTGCTTCCGGCAAGGATGCTGCGTCCGAGCCGTGAAGAGAGGTTCAGCTTGTCTATCGATTCGCCAGTATTTCAGATCATCAACTCGCCCGCCGTGAAGACCGGATTTGAACCCTATCCCAACGCAGCGGCGCTGGAGCATCGGCTACGCGCCAGGGTGCGCGGCGAAGTTCGCTTCGACGACGGCATGCGCGCGCTGTATGCGACGGATGCTTCGAACTATCGTCAGATCCCAATCGGCATTGTCAAACCCCTCGACGCAGCGGATGTCGAAGCTGCGATCGAGGTATGCCGCTCCTTCGCAGCGCCGGTGCTCTCGCGGGGCGCGGCTACGTCGCTCGCGGGCCAGTGTTGCAACACAGCTGTCATCCTCGACTTCTCTAAGTCCATGCGGAGCATCATCTCGATCGATGCAGAAGCGAAGAGCGCCATCGTCGAACCGGGCGTTGTGCTGGACCGCGTGCGCGAGGCCGCGGAGAAGTTTGCACTGACATTTGCTCCTGATCCCGCGACGCACAGCCGTTGCACTCTCGGCGGCATGATCGGCAACAACTCCTGTGGCACGCATAGTCTGCTCGGCGGTAAGACGGTAGACAATATCGAGTCGATGCAGGTGCTGCTGTACGACGGAACGCGCATGCACGTCGGACCAACGACCGAGGACGAGCTAGCGAATATCATTGCGGCGGGTGGACGCAAGGGTCAGATCTACGCGGGCCTGAAGACATTGCGCGATCAATACGCGGAGCTGATCCGTGAGCGTTTCCCGCGCATCCCCCGGCGTGTCTCCGGATTCAATCTTGACGAACTTCTTCCCGAGCATGGTTTCAACGTGGCGCGTGCCTTGGTGGGTAGCGAGGGCACCTGCGTGACGGTGCTCGAATCAACACTGCGGTTGGTGAAGAGTCCGCAGTATCGCACCGTGGTCGGGCTTGGTTTTAGTGACACATTTGTCGCTGCTGATGCCGTGCCGCTAATTCTCGAGCACAAGCCGATCGCACTTGAGGGTTTCGATAGTCTTCTGCTCGACTTCATGCAGCGTAAGGGACTCGCAACCGAAGAAGTAAAGCTATTGCCCGCAGGCAATGGCTTTCTGCTGGTCGAGTTGGGTGCCGACAGCGAGAGCGAATCACTGGCGATGGCTCATGCTCTCGCAGAAGCTGCAGGCACCTTGCCGGAACGGCCCAGCGTTCGCATCTTCAATAAGAAGGAGGCGCGTCAGGTGTGGTTTGTACGCGAGTCCGCGCTCGGAGCTGTCTCGTTCGTTCCCAACGAACCTGAGCATTGGGAGGGTTGGGAGGACGCAGCCGTCGCACCAGCTAAGCTAGGCGTTTACCTGCGATCGCTCAGCGCGCTCATGGCTGAGTACAAGTACACATCGCCGATGTACGGCCACTTCGGTCATGGTTGCGTGCATCTACGCATCAATTTTGACTTGCGCAGTGAAGATGGTATAGCGCGCTATCGGGCGTTCATCGATCGCGCAGCCGACTTGGTGGTATCGCTGGGCGGATCGATCTCGGGTGAACACGGCGACGGGCAGTCCCGCGGCGCGCTACTCGAGAAGATGTTCGGGCCCGGGTTGATGCAGGCCTTCCGCACATTCAAGGCGCTGTGGGACCCTTCGAACAAGATGAATCCTGGCAAGCTGATCGGAACCGACAGCCAACCGGTGAACCAGCCACAGGACCATCTGCGCGTGAATACTGCTCACCCGGTAATTCCAAGCTCAACCCACTTCGCCTTCGCGAGCGATCACGGCTCATTCGAGCACGCAGCGCTGCGTTGTGTTGGCGTCGGGGCGTGTCGCAAGGAGGAGTCCGGCACGATGTGCCCAAGTTACATGGCGACGCGCGAGGAGCAATACTCAACGCGCGGTCGTGCTCATCTACTCTGGGAGATGCTGCAAGGCGATGTTCTCAAAGGTGGATGGCGCAACAAGCAGGTGCTCGAAGCACTCGACCTCTGTCTCGCATGCAAGGCCTGCAAGACAGAGTGTCCGGTCAACGTTGATATGGCCACCTACAAAGCTGAGTTTCTCGCGCATCATTATGCTGGCCGGCTGCGACCGCTCAACGCGTACGCCTTCGGATACATCGACAAGTGGGCGCGGATAGCATCGCACGCACCGAGCCTGGTCAACTTTTTCGGCCAACTTCCGTTGACCGCTTCTCTCGCAAAAAGCCTGCTGCACGTACACCCTTCGCGCACTCTGCCTACATTCGCGGAGACAACGTATCGTGCGCAAGCGAAGAGCCTCCCCCAACCTGCATCGCCAGTCGGAGACGTGCTTTTATGGGCGGACACCTTCAACAACTACTTCCGGTCCGAGACCGCGCGCGCCGCGCACAAGGTCCTCGTTGAAGCAGGCTTCCGCGTCCACATACTCGAACAACACGTATGCTGCGGACGACCTCTCTACGACTTTGGGCTGCTCGATTCAGCGCGCAAATACCTATTGCATGCCCTCTCAGTAATGGAGCCATTCCTCGCCGTAGAGATGCCGGTGGTGGTGCTCGAGCCAAGCTGTGCCTCCGTCTTCCGTGACGAGCTCACCAACCTTCTGCCGCACGACAGTCGTGGCCACAAGCTGAAGGCCAACACGTTTTTGCTGAGCGAGTTCCTGGTACGCAGAGCGCCTCATTACCGTCCGACCGCACGGACCGGCAACTTTGTGGTGCAGGGGCACTGCCATCACCAGTCCGTGATGAAGATGACCGACGAGATGGAGTTGCTCGCCGCCACCGGAGCCAAGGTGCGGCTGCTGGACTCCGGCTGCTGCGGCATGGCGGGCCCGTTCGGCTTCGAGCGGGACAAGTTCGACGTCTCGCAGCGGTTAGCGGAGCGTGGATTGCTTCCTGCAGTACGCACCTTAGACGAAGAGACCGTGCTGGTCGCCGATGGCTTCAGCTGCCGCGAGCAAATCGCGCAGAACTCGGACCGACGCGGCCTGCACCTCGCCGAAGTTCTCGCTGGCAAGTAATTCTGTTCTGACCTTCAACTGCATCAGCCGATGCCCGCGAGAGCTCTTGTCCGAGGGCCTCTCATTGCGTCCACACTACTCGAACTTTGCAGCACTCTACGCTTACCGCGCCACACATGCGTTTATCGATGATGTCAGCGAAACTTTTCCCTGTCCGTTACAGTCTTATGAAGGGCATCTTTTGTCCATGGAGAGCGCTTCATGTGGATTGTCCGGCTCGCGCTAAACCGGCCCTATACATTTATTGTCCTTGCGATCCTCATTCTGATCGCCGCGCCGGTCCTCATTCTGCGTACGCCCACAGATATCTTCCCCAACATCGACATCCCTGTCGTCTCTGTCGCATGGCAGTACACCGGCCTCAATCCGGAAGAACTCGAAGGCCGCGTCACCGCTCCTTACGAAAGATCCCTCACTACCCTCGTCGACAACATCCAGCACATCGAATCGACAACCCTCAACGGCGAGGCCATCATCAAAATCTATCTGCAACCTGGCGCCTCGCTGGATACCGCCAACGCCCAGGTCTCCGCCGACGCCGAGGAGATGCTCAGACAGCTCCCACCTGGAATTCTTCCGCCGCAAATCATCAACTTCTCCGCCTCCAGCGTACCCATCCTTCAACTAGGCCTCTCCGGGACAGGCCTCTCCGAGCAGCAGCTAAACGACTACGGCTCCAACTTCATTCGACCACAGCTCGTCACCGTCCCCGGCGCTTCGGTACCCGCCGTCTACGGCGGTCGTCAGCGCTCGATCATGGTTTACCTCAATCCCAAGCGACTGCAGGCTGAGGGACTTTCCCCGGACGAGGTACTGAACGCACTGGGCCATCAGAATGTCGTCGAGCCCGGCGGAACTGCAAAGATTGGATCTGCGGAGTACGACGTCCGATTTAACAGCACGCCGACCACGCTGGCGGGTCTCGGCAATCTCCCGCTCGAACAGGTTAACGGTGCCACGGTCTACCTCAAGGACGTCGCAACTGTCACCGACGGCAGCATCCCGCAGACGAATATCGTCCGGCAGGACGGACATCGCGGAGTTCTGATTACCATCCTAAAGTCCGGCTCCGCCTCAACGCTGAGCGTTGTCAAAGGCATCTTTGATCTGCTGCCGCGCGTACAGGCCACCGTTCCGAAGCAACTCAAGATAACGCCTATTGGCGATCAGTCCATCTTTGTCCGTTCGTCCATCGACGGGGTGATTCGGGAGGGTGTTATCGCTGCTGCGCTCACCGGCCTGATGATTCTTCTCTTTCTTGGTTCATGGCGCTCGACGTTGATTATTGCGGTATCCATTCCGCTCTCGATCCTCACGTCGATCATCGTTCTCAGCCTGATCGGCGAGACCATCAACATCATGACACTCGGTGGCCTCGCGCTCGCCGTCGGCATTCTGGTAGATGATGCGACCGTCACCATCGAGAACATTGAACGCTATCTCGAAGAGGGCCACGAACTGCGGGAAGCCATTCTCGAAGGCGCCGCGCAGATCTCAGTGCCGGCCCTGGTGTCCACACTCTCTATCTGCATCGTCTTCCTGCCGATGTTCTTCCTTGCCGGCGTCTCGCGCTATCTCTTCGTGCCACTTGCCGAGGCCGTCATCTTCGCGATGATTGCCTCGTACATTTTGTCGAGAACTCTTGTGCCAACGATGGCGATGTATTTGCTGAAGCCGGCCGACCATCACGCACCACTCTCACAGAATCCCCTTGCCCGCTTCCAGCGCGGCTTCGAACGCGGCTTTGAAATTGTGCGTTCAACCTATGCAGCTCTTCTTACGCAACTGGTCACAGCGCGCAAGCTCTTCATTCCGCTTTTCCTTCTCGTCTGCCTGGTCTTGCTCCTGTTGATCCCTGTGCTTGGGCAGAACTTCTTTCCCTACACCGACAACGGTTCCTTCATCCTGCACGTCCGCGCCAAAACCGGAACACGTATTGAGGAGACCGCAAAGCTCTGCGATCTGATCGAGCAGTCCATCCGCTCGACCGTCCCGCAGAAGCAAATGGACAACATCCTCGATAACATCGGCCTTCCCTACTCCACAATGAATACGCAGCATGCGACCAGCGGACTCTTCGGTGCTGCTGACGCCGACATCCTCGTCTCACTCAAAAAGGATCACACCCCGACCGCAGATTTCATCCGAACTCTGCGCGAACGCTTACCCCGTGAATTCCCAGGTGTCACGTTCTACTTCCTGCCCTCCGACATCGTGACGCAGATCCTCAACTTTGGCCTGCCCGCGCCCATCGATATCCAGATCGAAGGCACCGACGACGCCGGCAATCGCAATGTCGCAGCGGCGATGATGCAGCAACTCCGCCAGGTTCCCGGTCTGGTTGATCTGCGCCTGGAGCAGCCGGACGACTCGCCCGTCCTCAATGTCACCGTCGACCGTACCAAGGCGCTGCAGGGTGGCTACACGCAAAGCGATGTTGGCGGCTCCGCACTGAATATTCTCTCCGGCTCAGCACAACTTACGCCGCAATACTTCCTCAACGACAAGAACGGCATCCTCTACAGCATCATTGCGGAGACTCCGCAATACCAGATTCAGTCTCTGCAGGATCTGGAGAACATCCCAATCGCCTCGCCCACCGCCAGGACGCCTGAGATTCTGGCCGACGTCGCCAGCATCTCGCCTTCCGCAGAGCCGCCGATCATCACGCACTACAACACGCGCCGTACACTCGACATCTACGCCAACGTGCAGGACCGCGACCTCGGCTCGGTCGCACGCGAGGTACAGCGCATCATCGACAAGAATCGCCCGGCGCTCTCACGCGGCAACTTCGTCAGCGTCCGTGGCCAGGTCGAGACCATGCAGAGTTCGTACACCAGCTTGCTCTTCGGCCTGGGGTTCTCGATTCTTCTCGTTTATCTCCTCATCGTGGTGAACTTTCAATCCTGGCTCGATCCGTTCATCATCATCACCGCACTGCCTGCCGCCATCGCCGGCATCGTGCTCTTTCTTTTCCTCACCCACACGACGCTATCGGTACCCGCACTGATGGGAGCGATCATGTGCATGGGCGTTGCAACGGCAAACTCGATCCTCGTCGTCTCCTTCGCCAAGGATCGGCTCCTCAATACCGGTGACGCACTGCTTGCGGCGATCGAAGCGGGCGCCACCCGCTTCCGTCCCGTCTGCATGACCGCGCTGGCCATGATCATCGGCATGATTCCAATGGCGCTGGGACTAGGCGATGGCGGCCAGCAGAATGCACCGCTTGGGCGCGCCGTCATCGGCGGCCTCACCTTCGCCACCATAGCGACACTCATCTTCGTACCTGCGGTCTTCGCTCTTCTTCATGGCGGGAAGAATCGCTGTGACACCATGCCAAAGCCATCCCCGCAGGAAGAACTTGCGCTCGGCTAGCCCACCAGCAACAGGGCACCACTGGAGATCAGGACAATGTCCACCGATAACACCGATATCAATACCGATATGACAAAACCTTCCAGCGAACACGCGGTATTGTCGCACCAACCGATCGCTCCACACCCCGACCCGTCCCATGCGCTGCCGCCGCCGCAACGTGTGGCTGCCGGTGTGCGCATCGCTATGATCGTTATCGCTCTGGTAGTTCTCGCCGGAGTCGCCTATCGCCTCATCGGTCGCGCAGTTGACGAGCGTCATTTGGAGCGTGCAACGAAGAGCAACGCCATTTCGACTGTCAGCGTCACCGCACCGACCATCTCTGGCCTGGGCTCGGAGATAGCATTACCGGGCAACACCCAGGCCTTCGACGACACTCCTATTTACGCGCGCACCAGCGGCTACCTGAAGCAGTGGTTCGTCAACATCGGCCAGCATGTGACCGAGGGCCAGCTGATGGCCACCATCGAGACACCCGAACTTGATGAACAGCTCGAGGTAGCACGCGCCGATCTCAAGAGCGCCCAGGCTGACCTCAATTTGGCGAACACCACCTCCGAGCGCTATCAAAACCTTCTCAAGTTGAACTCAGTCTCCCAGCAGGAGACTGACGTCGCCGTCTCGGGCGCAGCCGCCAAGCGCGCCGTCGTCGAAGCCGCGCAGGCCAATGTTCGCCGCCTCGCGCAGTTGCAGTCCTTCGAGAAGATCTACGCGCCCTACAGCGGCATCGTCACGCAACGTAACACTGACATCGGCGACCTTATTAACTCAGGTTCCGCCACCACGAACAATACCGCCAAGGAACTCTTCCACATCGCGGCCGTCAACGAGTTGCGCGTCTTTGTTGCCGTGCCCGAGGTCTACGCACCCGACGTTCACAATGGCGATACCGCGACCCTTACCCTGGACGAGTACCCCGACCAGGTTTTCACCGGAACCGTGGCCCGCAACTCCGGCTCGATCGACTCTGGCTCGCGCACGCTCAACGTGGAAGTTGACGTAAACAACCGCGATGGCAAGCTGCTGCCCGGAGCCTACGTCTTCGTTCACTTCAAGATTCCGAAGCAGGAACGCCAGCTCTCAATTCCTTCCAACACCCTCATCTTCCGTGCGCAGGGCTTGCAGGTCGGCATTGTGCGTGACGGTCACGTCCACCTGCAGCCCATCACCATCGGCAAGGACAACGGAAGATCCGTCGAGATCGCCACGGGATTGTCTCCGGATGATCAGGTCATTCTCGATCCGTCCGACTCACTCTCCGAAGGCCAGGCAGTACAGATCGCCAATCAACCGGCGGTGAAGCAATGACGTTTCGCATTGCCGCTCAACTTGCACGCTTCAGCACAGAGCTGCTGTGCTGTCTTCTGCTCGCAGGTTGCATGGTTGGGCCAAAGTACAAAGCGCCTGAGGTGCCCACAGCGCCAGCGTTCAAAGAGATGAGTCCTGCCGCCGATGCAAGCGCGTTTAAGGGGAATGCCGACTGGCAGATTGCCAAGCCCGAGGACGCAATTCCGCGTGGCGACTGGTGGACGCTCTTCAATGACGCTGGGCTCAACACGCTTGAGCCGCAGGTGGCCATGGCCAACCAGACGCTGAAGGCCGCCGACGCCAACCTGCGCGCCGCACGCGCCAATGTTCGGGTGCAGAATGCAAACCGCTATCCAACGCTCGGCAGCAATCCCTTTCTTGGCGGCGAGCGCTACTCCGCCAATCAACCGTATTTCACCGCCAGTGGGGCCAACAACGGCGAAGGCGACCTTGCGTTACCGCTACAGTTGAACTACGAGGTCGACCTCTGGGGCGCAGTTCGCCGCAACATCGCCGCCGCACGCAAAGAGTCGCAGGCCACCGCAGCCGACCGCCAGAACATTCTGCTCTCGCTTCAGGCCGAGCTCGCGGTGGACTACTTCGAACTGCGCGCGGCCGACGCCCAGCAGAAGCTGCTCAATGACACCGTCGAGCAGTATGCGGAGGCTGTCCGCATTACCAACAACCGCTTCGTTGGCGGCGTAGCTGGGAAGTCCGATGTGACCCAGGCGCAGACCCAGCTTCAGGACGCCAAGGTGCAGGCCTCAGACGTCGCCATTGCGCGCGCGCAATACGAGCATGCCATTGCAATCCTCATCGGAAAGCCACCCGCATCGTTCGGCCTGCCACCCTCGCCATTGCCGCTGTCAGACACGCCACCGGCCCTTCCTCCGGGGCTTCCGTCGCAGCTCCTTGAGCGCCGTCCCGATATCGCTGCCGCCGAGCGCCGCACCGCCGAAGCCAACGAGCAGATCGGCATCGCGCGCGCCGCATATTTTCCTTCACTCAATCTGAGCGCGACCGCAGGCTTTGAAAGCACAGCGTTCGCCTCGCTCTTCGACAAGTCCAGCTTCATCTATGCACTTGGCCCGACCATCGGCGAGACGTTCTTCGACGGCGGTAGACGGCGCGGTCTCTCCGAGCAGGCGCGCGCCCGCTACGACAGCACCACCGCCAACTATCGGCAGACCGTGCTCACGGCCTACCAGCAGGTTGAGGACAACCTCGTCGCACTTCGCGTCCTGTCCAACGAGCAGGAGCAGCAGCGACAGGCCACGGCCTCCGCTCAGGAGTCTGAGCGCATCTTCAATAACCGCTACGTTGGTGGCGTCGACACCTATCTGCAGGTCATCACCGCACAGACCTCCGCGCTCAACAACGAGCGCAACGACATCGATCTTCTGCGACGCCGCATGGACGCCAGCGTGCTGCTGATCAAGGTACTCGGGGGCGGATGGGACCGCGCACAGCTTCCACCGCAGTAGTTGAAACTGCAGGCAGCGTCTCTGATCTCCATCCTGAATGTTGCGCTTTAGTCGATCGAGATCTTCCTCAGCAGGCGGAAGTCCGAGAGCATCTGGCCGGTGCCGAGCACAACGCTTGCCAGAGGATCATCAGCAATCGACACGGGAAGTCCCGTCTCCTCACGAATACGCTTGTCGAGATTCTTGATCAGCGCACCGCCGCCGGTCAGCACGATGCCACGATCGGAGATGTCCGCCGAGAGTTCCGGCGGCGTCCGCTCCAGCGCCACGCGGATCGCATTTATGATCGTGGCAATGCACTCACTAAGCGCCTCGCGAATCTCCGAGTCGTCGATGGTAATTGCCTTAGGCACGCCCTCGATCAGATTACGGCCCTTGATCTCCATCGTTAGCGGCTTATCCAGCGGATATGCCGATCCGATATCGATCTTGATCTGCTCGGCCGTACGCTCGCCCACCAGCAGGTTGTACTTGCGCTTCAGATAGGTCATCACGGCTTCGTCCATCTGGTTGCCGGCCATGCGCACCGACCGCGCGTAAACAATACCCGCAAGCGAGATCACCGCAACATCTGTCGTTCCGCCACCAATATCGACGATCATGTTGCCACCGGGCTCCGTGATAGGCAAGCCCGCACCGATCGCAGCAACCATGGCCTGCTCGACGAGGTGCACCTCGCTGGCCTTCGCGCGATAGGCCGAATCCATAACTGCACGCTTCTCTACCTGCGTAATCTCACTCGGCACACCGATGACGATGCGTGGATGCACCATCATCTTGCGGTTATGCGCCTTTTGGATGAAGTAGTTCAGCATCTTCTCGGTCTGCTTGAAGTCCGCAATGACGCCGTCCTTCATCGGTTTGATGGCGATGATGTTGCCAGGCGTGCGGCCGAGCATCTCCTTCGCTTCCTTGCCGACAGCCTCGACCTCACCGGTGATACGATGCACCGCGATGATGGATGGCTCATTCACGATGATGCCCTTACCATGCGCGAAGACCAGCGTGTTGGCAGTCCCAAGGTCGATCGCGAGATCGCTTGAGAACAGCGAGAAGATAGACCGCATGTTGCTCACACGTGAAGTCCGCATCTGAAAATTTTTCGAGGACATGAGACCGATTAGTTTCCTAAGCTAGAGAAAAGTTGGGTTTTGGCTCAACCCGGCATGTCCATTGTACGGCCTGCGGGGGGCTATCTTCGCCAGAACGGGAGGATGGCTTTACTCTCAGGCGCTTCGGACCTACGCTGAAAGAAGCATTCGGAGGAGAGATTAAAGCATGATCATCGGCGTTCCCAAGGAAGTGAAAGACCACGAAAGCCGTGTCGGCGTCACCCCGGCCGGCGTCAAAGCCCTCGTCGATGCGGGCAACAAGGTACTCGTCGAGCACAATGCGGGGGCTCTATCGTCCTTCCCTGACGAGGAATACAAGGCGGTCGGAGCTGAGATCGTCGGCGGCGCGCACGACGTCTGGAGCCCCGCCAACATGATCGTCAAGGTCAAGGAGCCGGTGGAGAAGGAATACCGCTACTTCCGCCCTGGACTGGTGCTGTTTACCTACCTGCACCTGGCGCCCCTCCGCGAGCTCACCGACGCGCTGATCGCCCAGAAGGTCACGGGTATCGCCTATGAGACGGTGCGTGACCGCGACCGCGCACTGCCGCTACTGACGCCCATGTCTGAAGTCGCCGGACGCCTTTCCGTGCAGATCGGCGCTGCCTATCTTGAGAAAGAGCGCGGCGGTCGCGGCGTTCTTCTGGGCGGCGTTCCCGGGGTTCCTCCAGGCAACGTCTGCATCATCGGCGGCGGCATCGTCGGCACCAACGCGGCCAGAATTGCGCTTGGCCTGGGCGCCAAGGTCACATTGGTTGACGTGAACCTCAACCGCCTTCGCGAACTGGACGACATCTTCTCCGGCCGCCTCCATACCCTCTACTCGAACTCCTACAACGTGGAGCGTGCTGTGTGCGCGGCTGACCTCGTCATCGGCGGCGTTCTGATCCCCGGCGCCGCCGCGCCCAAGATCGTCACAAAGGGCATGGTCGCAAAGATGAAGAAGGGCGCGGTCATCGTCGACGTCGCCATTGACCAGGGAGGCTGCATCGAGACCGCACGACCCACAACGCACTCGGACCCCAGCTACCTCGTCGACGGGGTGGTCCACTACTGCGTCACCAACATGCCCGCCGCGGTTCCCAATACCAGCACCCAGGCACTCACCAATGCGACCTTGCCCTACGTGATGAAGCTCGCCAAACTCGGCGCGAATGTCGCAATCCACGAGGACGAAGGTATCGCCGAGGGCGTCAACACCTTCAACGGCTTCCTGACCTATAAGGCCGTAGCACAGGCGCAGAACCGCGACTCTACTTCCATCGGGCATCTGCATCCGTAAAACCGACTCCCATACGAGTAAACTTGCTCGCATGGGAGTCGGAACAGGCCGGCGCGGTGTGCTCGTTATCACGCTTAGCGTGTGTCTGCTGCTGCTCTTCCTCTCGCTCGCGACGCTCAACGCCTTCAACCTGAACTTCCTGAACCCAGGATCGACGCTCCAGACGCTGGTTTTCATCGGCCTCTCGGTGATTGCGTTCCTGCTCTTCGTCGGCGTTCTCGTATTGCTCGTACGCAACGTGCTGAAGCTCTACGCCGATCAGCGCAGCCGCGTTATGGGCACCCGCCTGCGCACGCGCATGCTGTGGGGAGCTGTTCTCGTCTCGCTCGTTCCATTGGTCTTCATGTTCGCCTTCAGTTATCTGCTGATGAACCGCGCCGTCGATCGCTGGTTTTCACAGCCGGTGACGCAGATGCGCGACGATGCCAACAACATGGCGCTCGAGCTCTACCGCTATGCCGACGCGAACGCGCGCTCCGAGGCGGACTCCATCGCGGTTGAACTTTCCAATTTGCCACTCGGAGAGAGTCAGCAACCAACACCCGCCACTCTTGCCGCCGTCAACCGTGTGCTGCAGCGCCATGAGGTGACACTGCAGGGCGGCTTCGTCATCTTCTACCGCGACAGGCAAGCGATTGCCTCGCTGCACGTTCCCAAAAGTCTTTCGGGCAAGGCCGAGTTGCGGTCGATTCAGCCCCCCGAAACCTCTAGCGACGAAAGCCCCGACGAGAGGCCGGCAGTCATCTCCACGCCCCTTGAAGGCCCCACCGAGCAGGCGATTCTCCAGGCGGCGCAGCGAACCGACGAGCCGTTCTACTCGCTCGCAGGCACCGACTACACGCTTGCGGCCGCTGGTCTGCAGGGAGGCGGCCTGATCGTCGCCGGCCTGCCCATTCCTGCAGGAATCTCCGCGACCTCGCTGCGCCTGCGCAGGTCCGCCGACGCCTACTGGACGCTCTTCCGGGAACGCCGCCAGATCCGCAACCTCTACATGGGTCTGCTTCTGCTCACCACCAGTCTCGCGCTTTTCGCCTGCTGCTGGCTGGCGCTGCACCTCAGCAAGCAGGTCACGCGACCGATCGAGTCGCTAGCCGACGCCATGGAGGCCATCGCTGCCGGTGACTACGCGCATCGCGTCGGCCAGTCTGCCACCGAAGAACTCGGAGAACTGGTCGAGCGCTTCAACGCCATGGCCGCCGATCTCGAAAGCGCCCACGCCACAGCCGAGCGCTCCACCGCGCAACTCTCCCAGCTCAACGCCGCGCTTCAGGAGCGCCGCACTGAGCTGGAAACCATCATCGAGACCATCCCCTCCGGCGTCGTAACGCTCTCTGCCGATCGTCGCATCGTGCTCGCCAACCGTGCCTTCTCGGAGATGCTCGACCCCGGCGGCCAACGGCAGTTCATCGGCCTCGATCTTGCCGCTGTGCTCCCCGCGGACATCGTCGACGCGCTCGATCATCTATTGCGCCGCGCCCATCGCATGGGCTCAGCCTCGTCGGAGATGCAGATGCAGTCCAGCATCGGCATCCGCCATCTCGCCGCAACTGTCGCTATTCTCGAAGGCGGAGTCACTGCCGATCGCGAGCAGTTGGGTTCCGAACATTCCAGCCGCGAACATCTGGGCTACGTTCTCGTCCTCGAAGATGCCACTGAGCTGCTGCGCGCGCAGAAACAAAGTGCCTGGAAGGAAGTCGCGCGCAGGGTTGCCCACGAGATCAAAAACCCACTGACGCCGATCTCGCTTAACGCCGAGCTCATCCGCCGCCATATTGCTCGACTCAGCGCCTTACTCAGTGAACGCAGCCTCGAAACTCCCTCCCCGGCAGTCATTCAACGCTCTACCGAGGTCATTACAGCCTCCGTAGAGACCATGCGTTCTCTCGTCGACCAGTTCTCCGCTCTGGCCCAGTTCCCCAGTGCACAGCCCCACCCTTCCGACCTCAACACCATCGTTGAAAACTCTCTCGCGCTCTTCGCCGGCCGCCTGGGGACCATCCGCGTGCGCCGCAGCCTTGCACCGAGCCTGCCACTGGTGCTCGCCGACCCCGAAGCCCTCAAGCGCGCTCTCTCCAATCTGATCGACAACGCTGCCGAGGCCATGCAGGACAGCCTTCTCCGCGAGTTGCAGATCTCCACGCGGCTGCTACCCTCCGGCATGGTGGAACTCACCATCGCCGACACCGGCCCTGGCCTCACCGACGAGATGCGCGAGAGCCTCTTCCTCCCCTATTTTTCGACCAAGCAGCGTGGCACCGGTCTCGGCCTCTCCATCGCCGCAAAGATCCTGCAGGAGCACCACGGCTCCATCCGCGCCGAGAAGAACCTTCCCGCGGGTGCGCGCTTCATCCTCGAGCTGCGCCCCGCCAGCGAGCCGGCGGAGCCCTTTGACGCTTTATCTGCATCTGAAATCTCACGGGCACCTGAAGGAATCTCCACTTGAACCACGTTCTCATCGTCGACGACGAAGCCGACATCCGCGAATCGCTCGAGGCCATCCTCAGCGAAGAGGACTACGCCATCACCACCGCAGGCACCGCCAAGGAGGCGCTCGAACTCCTCCGCGACGCCGACTACCAGGCCGTGTTGCTCGACATCTGGCTGCCAGACGGAGATGGCCTCGACGTGCTCGCCGCCATTCGTGGAGATCAGGCCCTTGGCGGCTTAACTCGCAGCGACGCACGCACCTTCGCCCCGCGTCCCGGCGCCCCCGAAGTCATTATGATCTCCGGCCACGGCACCATAGAGGCTGCCGTGCGGGCCACCAAGCTCGGCGCCTATGACTTCCTCGAGAAGCCTCTCTCCATGGACCGCACTCTGCTTGTGCTCCGCAATGCCGTGCAGGCGCACCATCTGCGCGAGGACAACCAGGAGTTCTCCCGCCAGCTCACCAAGGGCTCGGTAACCGGCGAATCGATCTCCGCCAAGGCGCTCCGTCAGCAGATCAAGCTGATGGCCCCCACCAANNGGCAAGGAGCTGATCGCACGCGCCATGCATGCCGAGTCGCTGCGCCGCGACCGCGTCTTCGTCGAGCTCAACTGCGCTGCCATCCCCGAGGATTTCATCGAGACCGAGCTCTTCGGCTATCGCCACGGTGCCGGCACCGGCGGCGTCAACCAGCCGACAGAAAAGCGCGGCACCTTCGAGCGCGCCGACGGCGGAACGCTCTTCCTCGACGAGGTTGGCGACATGAGCCTCAAGACCCAGGCCAAGGTCCTCCGCGCGCTCGACGAGCAGCGCTTTTACCCCGTCGGAGCTTCTACACCAGTGCATGTCGACACGCGAGTCATCGCCGCCACCAACAAGGACCTCGAAGAAGAAATCGCGCGTGGCAACTTCCGCGAAGACCTCTTCTATCGCCTCAACGTGATTCCCTTCTTCGTTCCGCCGCTGCGCGATCGCAAGGAGGATATCCCGCTGCTGGCGCGCGAGTTCCTCTCCGAGTTCGGCCAGCAGTACGGCCGTCCGCACGTCGAGATCACCGAGGCCGCTCTCACCGCGCTCAAGCAATACCATTGGCCCGGAAACGTCCGCGAGCTGCGCAACATTATCGAGCGCGTGCTCATCCTCAATCCCAAGGCACAGCGTATCGAGGCCAAACACCTGCCCATGCTCGTGCAACGCACAGAAGGAATTACTGCCGGGCGCGTAGCCGGCGGCCCTCGCGAAGAGTTCTCCACGCTGCAGCAGGCCCGCGAGGCCTACGAGCGCGACTACATCCTCAAGGAGCTCGACCGCTGCCACGGCAATGTCTCGCGCGCGGCCGAGTCGCTCGGACTGGAGCGCTCGCACCTGTACCGCAAGATGAAAACGCTCGGCATCAGCATGCGCGAGAGCAACTGATGTGCATCCCCGGCGCGAAACAAATCTGCTGGAGCATTTTCCTGTGGATGTACACCGAAACCAAAGATCTCAACGCTGTTTTTCCCCCAGGAAAAACGGCACTCTCAGGCCTCGTCCAGCTCACAGTAACAGGAGAAATGCTCTAAGAGTTAGCGGGTCCGCCGGTAACGCACCGTTCCCGGATCGTCACCCTCACCCACGAAGCTCATCCCGCTACGCTCCATCACTTTGATCGACTCTGGCAACCGCGGATATGTCTGCGCACTCACCGACCGCACCCCATCCAGCGTTAGCAGCCATTCCACCAGTTTCGTCGCGGAGGCCGTCGCGTAACCACGCCGCTGAAATGCCGGCAGCGTAGAGTAGCCGATCTCCACATCGCCATGCGCGCGCGGAAACCCTCCGATCGCGCCCACCAGCGTTTTCGGCTTCCCAAGGCCGCCCTCCACGACCATGTAGCGATGCCACCCAAAGCTATCCGGCCACTCGTCGTACTGCTTCGAAATGATGCGATATACATACGGCTCCCAATCCACCGGCGGCCACTCATGAGTCAGCTTCGCTCTAAGTAGCCGCGCCAGCGCTACTGCATCGGAGTTGTGCTCTGCGGCCAACATATCCGGTGTGATCGCCACCAGGCGCAGGCGACCGGTCTTCAGATCGGCCGAACGCGTAGTCCGGGCTTGCGAGCCGTATGCGGCTCCCCATTGCAAAAAACCGATCACTTGGGATCCTCCACCTTTTTCGTCCGGCTCTCCACCACGGCCTCAACGCGATCCGGCTGATTGCGATGCTGCGCCTCCGCTAGCTGCTCCAGCTGCCGCCGCCAATCGAGGTCCTCGACGAACCCGCGCGAGCTGCGCCACTCATCCTGCACCTTCACGAAGAGCTCCAGAAATACCCGTGTGCCCAGCAGTGCTTCGATGTCCTTGCGCGCGTATGTTCCAATCTGCTTCAACATCGAGCCCTGCTTGCCGATCAGAATCGCCTTCTGCCCGGTGCGCTCGCAGAAGATCGCCGCTGTAATTTTCGTCACCGGCAGCCTGCCATCGCGACCCTTCTTCATCGACTCAGGCTCCTCGAAACGCTCGATTACCACCGCCGTTGCGTAGGGAACCTCTTCACCGGTAAGCAGCAAAATCTTCTCACGAATGATCTCCGCAACCAGAAATCTCTCTGGCTGGTCCGTGAGCTGGTCCTTCGGGAAGTAACGTTGCCCCTCCGGTAAATGCCCAACCACTTTATCCAATAGCAGTTCCAGCCCCTCGTGCTTCTTCGCCGAGATCGGAATTACGTCAGCGAAATCATGCAGCGACGTCCAATGCGCGATCAGCGGCAGCAGCGCACTCTTGGGCAGCGCATCAATCTTGTTGAGCACCAGGATCACCGGACAATCGAGCTTCTTCACCAGTTGCAATGCGAAGTCGTCCTCGGCCTTCGAGAGCACCCTGCGATGCTGCCCCAGCGTGCGCACCTTGCGCGCTTCGGCAAACTCTTCACTCGTCTTCGGCTTCTCTGGTCCCGGCAAACGGTGTGTCACGTCGACAAGAAAGATCACCGCATCGCGCGTCTCCAGCGCATCATGCACCTCCTGCATCATGCGCTTATCGAGCTGCGTCTCCGGCTTGTGCACTCCCGGCGTATCGACTAACACGACCTGCGCCGCAGCTCTGCCCGCATCGCCCTTCGACTTCTTACGCACCGGCAGCTCCAACACTCCCTGGATGCGTGTGCGCGTGGTCTGCGGCTTGTGCGTCACGATCGCCAGCTTCTGACCGAGCAGTGCATTTAACAGCGTCGACTTGCCTGCATTGGGGCGGCCGACAATCGAGACGAAACCAGAGCGAAGTGCCATCTCTCTATCATGACACCGACTTCCGCCTGGCGTCCTACACCGGTTCGCCACCAGAAGGAAAGCCCGTCAGCCCGACCCGCACCCGCTCCACGCGCCGGTCGGTCGAAGCCATCACCTCCAGCCGCAACGGCCCATCCTCNNGTCGTCGCCTCGTACTTCGTCAGCAACTGCGCCAGCGTCTGCTCGGGCTCATGGTCGTCCGCCTCGCCAATACCGCTTACTTCGTCCCCGACACTCTCACCCGCATCGTTGCTCTCGCTCGACTCCTCAAAAAGTTCGCGCAGCCGGTCAACCTCAAAGCTGCCCGGCACCACCCACGTCCCCTCCGACTCAGCCACCGGTACGTCCCCCGCGGTCTCCGTATCGTGCTCGTCCTCAATCTCCCCGACGATCGCCTCAATAAGGTCCTCGATCGTCACTAACCCCGCAACCCCACCGTACTCATCGATCACGATGCTCATGTGCTGCTTCTGCCGCTGCATCTCGCGCAGCAGCTCGTTTACCTTCTTGGTCTCGGGGATGAACAGTGCTGGGCGCTGCAACTGTGCCACCGTCCGACTCGCGGCGTCCGTGTCCTTTACGCCCAGCAGGTCCCGCGCAAATGCAATTCCCGTAATGTTATCCAGCGAGTCACCATAGACCGGCACACGCGAGAAGTTATGCGAGTTCACCTCCGCGGTAAATTTCTCGAGCGAAGTCTTTCCCGCGACAGCAAACATCTCCGGTCGCGGCGTCATCACCTCACGCACCACCTTGTCGCCAAATTCGACCACGCTGCGCACCAACTCGCGGTCCTCTTCATCGAGAACGCCTTCTTCTTCGCCTGCCTCCAGCAATGCATCCATCGCCTCGCCCTGGTCCACAGACTCCTCAGCTTCAGGCTCCGCAAGGCCCGCAATCGAGAGCAGCAGGCCGATGATCAACGTCAACGGCAGCACCAGGTAGAAGAGGATCCGGATCACCACCGCAATTCTCGCAATCCACTCACCCGCCGTCTTGGTGAAGAAGATCTGAGGCAGCAGCCGGTCGAATACCAGCAGCACCAGCAACAATTCGAAGACCGTGCGCACGATCGCAGCCGGGCTGTGGCTGATCTCGCCCTGCAGCCCAATGGCCAGCAAAAACACAAGCGCGCCTAGCGCAATCTGGCGCAACAGCGACGCCGACATCGCCGACGACTGGCGGCTGAGCCTGAGCTTCGGCTCCACCCAGCGCTCCCACGCATCAATATTCTCGGTGTACTCGCGTGATAGAAACTTACCCATCTCGAAGTAGATCCGGTCGATATACGCTGCCAGCGACAGCAGGCACAGCAGCAGGAACACCGCAATACTGAACCCGGAGATCATGACGCCACCTTGCGCCGCAACGCCACCCTGCGCCGCTCTTTCTGTTTCTGTGGCGCGGCCGCTCGTGCAATCAATCCATCCGGCAGCCTCAGCTTCGTGCGCAACACAACTTCGCGCGCCGCCATCTCGCCGCGATCGGTCTCATGATCCATACCCGAAAGATGGAGCAGCCCGTGGAGCAGCAGCACTCGAACCTCATCGCGCAACGTATGTCCATGCTCGATGGCCTGCTTCTTCGCAGTATCCAGCGAGATCGCAAGATCGCCCGCATACTGTCCCGCAAGCTCTTCTACCGCTGGAAAGCTCAGCACATCCGTAGCCTTATCCTTGCCGCGAAACGTGCGATTGAGCCGTCGCAGCGTGCGGTCGCTGGCCAGCAACACGTCCACCTCGCCGTCCAGGCCCACCGCCGCCTGTGCCGTCCGCAGGAATCGGCTCAACCCGGACCGCGACAACCCCAACGCGCGCCAAACCTCAGCGTCCGTACCCTGCTCGGTCTTCCTGGCGCTCGCAGCCAGCTTTCGTGGAGGTTCCAGCGTCATCATGCGTATATTGATGCTACCGCAACCATGCCTTGATGCCATGAAAACAAAAGGCCGTCGAGCAACTATGCTCGGCGGCCTTTGAAATGTCCTGCCAGCGCTTACTGCGGATGCAGAACGCGTTTGGGTGCCTCTTCAACGGCTATCGCAAGCGGAACGCCGTCGACGGCCAGCGGTAGTTGCTCCGCGCGTTGATAGCTGTCGTAGGCCCGCACGATCCGCTGCACAAGCAGGTGGCGCACCACATCCACATCCTCAAAGTGGCAGAACTTGATGCCCTCCACGCCATCCAGCACGCGCAGTGCCTCATAAAGGCCGCTCTTCTTCGGTTGCGGCAGGTCGATCTGCGTTAGATCTCCTGTAATGACCGCCTTCGACGCATTACCGAGGCGTGTCAGAAACATCTTCATCTGCTCATTGGTCGTATTCTGCGCCTCGTCCATGATGATGAACGCGTCGTTCAGCGTGCGCCCACGCATGAACGCCAGCGGCGCNNGATGATCCGCGAAACCTTCTTCGCCAGCAGCGCGCTCACAGCCATCGCCACCGCCAGATACGTCTTGCCCGTACCTGCCGGCCCGAGCCCAAAGACCATATCGTGCGCCTCAATCGACTCGACATACTTGCGCTGATTAGGCGAACGCGGTTGCACCATGCGCTTTACGCCCGCCGAGCGCTGCTTGCCGCTCTCGACCAGACCACGCAATGTCACCGCCGGATCCGAGATAACCATCTTAAGCAGCGCATTCAGCTCGCCGTTGTGCGGATGTACGCCCAGCTTTCGAAGGTGCTCAAAGTCGGAGAATATTCCCTCCACCCGGGCCACCGCCGTGGCCTCGCCCATCAACTGGATGGAGTCCGATCGTAGATCGATCTGGACCGCCAACCCATCTTCCATCAGACGAAGATTCTCGTCGCGCGTGCCGTACAGCGGCTCGATTCCGGGAGTGAGATGTAGCGATTTTTTTACCAAGTGGGAGCCTGACCTCCGTCAGGAGATTGCCAAGGATTAGATGCTGCGGGGAACTCATCGACTCTACGCCGCCAGCTGCGGGACCGGTCGAACGCAGCAGCCACACGATCCGCCGTAAGCTGTACTGCCACCGGATTGGCCAGGGTTGCCAATAGAGTATCGATGTTGCCGAGAGACTAACCTCGCACCTCAGCGCGCGTCAAGGCTCGCTGTGTAAAATCTGAACCAAGATCGAGCCCCCGCAATAATTGAGACGGCTGGCGCGCCACAATCAGCCCTCACTGGTTTTCATTGACCCTGCCCCGCAAAACCCATAGAATCAAGACTGCAGAGGAGTCGCTGCACTGCGCAAGCACCAGCTTCCGGTCTGCATCCCATTTTCCCGCGTATCTAGCTTTGTACGAAGCCACCCGGCTTTTTGCGAAGCCAGCCAGCCCGGGCTAAAAGAAAAGAGTCTCGCACCATGGCAAATCATGTCTCATCCCTCAAGCGTGCCCGTCAAACCGTCACCAAGACGGCCATCAATCGCGCCAACAAGTCCAAGCTCCGCGGTACCCTGCGCCTGATGCGCGAGGCCCTCACCGGCGGCGACAAGAAAACCCTCACAGAGGTCTACCGCTCGACCGTCTCCGTCCTCGACAGGAGCGTCCAGAAGGGTATCCTCCACAAGAACACCGCGAGCCGCTACAAGAGCCGTCTCAACGCCCGCGTCAAGGCCGTCGTCACCAAGGCCGCCTAAGGCATTTTCCCTGTGCGGTACGTCAATGCCGCAGGTCTCAACGCCATTTTCCCCGGGAAAAGCGGCAGCCTCTGGTAGACAACCCATCCAACGGCGCACGCTCCGTCTTCCGGAGCGTGCGCTTCTTTTATCCATGCGAAAGTAGAGTGTGTCCTCAACCGCAAGACATCGCACCCTCGGCTTCCTCGCCGCCGCCCTGGCCAGCAGTTTTTGGGGCTGCGGCTTCTTCTTCGGCAAGATCGCTCTTGCCGAGATGAACGTCGGCGCGATGGTCCTCTATCGCTTCCTCTTCGCCACGCTAGGCCTCCTCCCACTGCTCATCACGCACCGCCCCGGCTTCAACGCAGCCGAGTGGCGTCTGTTGCTCTTCGGTTCCTTCCTCGGCGTTCCGCTTCAATTCCTTCTGCAGTTTAAAGGCCTCTCGCTCACCACCGTGTCGCACGCCGCGCTGATGGTCGGCACGATGCCCGTAATTCTCGCTGTTGGTGCAACTATCTTCGCCAAGGAGCGCCTGAACGCGCTCGGCTGGTCTGCTCTCGTGCTCTCGACTGCGGGAGCAGCCCTGATCGCCCTTGGTGGCCAACTCGCCCTCGGTGGCCGTCACAATGCCTCCGCCAACGGCCCATCTCTCACCGGCGATCTCCTTGTCGTCGTCTCTCTGTTCATCGCGCTCTTCTGGATCCTCTTCAACCAGCGCCTGATGAAGCTCCACAGCCACATCGTCGTCACCGCCTACGGCATCGCCGCCGGAACCCTGATGCTCGCGCTCTATGTTCCCTTCGCCTACGGCCTACCGCCCGTGCATGGCATCTCGCTGAAGGCCTGGGCAGCGCTCGCTGCCAGCGGCCTTCTCTGCACTGCGACGACAACGCTGCTCTGGAACTGGGGCATGACCCAGGTGCCAGCATCGCAGGCCGGTGTATTGCTCAACATGGAGCCGCTCATCGGCTCACTGCTCGGCGTCTTTCTGCTCAGCGAGCATCTCGGCGGGCTCGCATGGCTCGGCGGAGGAATGATTCTCACCGCAGCCATCTCACTCACCACGCGCTCCTCCCCTCCGCTCGAAGAGCCCGCAATGATCTAGCTGCCTGCTACCATCGCAGCGTCAGGCCACACGCCTGAACTTCCCTCAGGAGACATCCGAATGAAGCTTCGGCCTCTGTACACTGCGCTCGCCCTCGCTTGCTCTATTGCCTGCTGTTCCTCTCTCACCCCCCAAGCCCAAAGCCCCACGCCGCAAGCTGCCAGGCGGCAGCCGCCCAGGCCCGCCGCGCAACAGGCCTCTGGCGCTGCTCTCAACAAAGTCTGGGTCAACACCTCGACTCGGGTCTACCACTGCCCCGGCGACCGTTATTACGGCCGCACCAAGGACGGCAAGTACATGACCGAGTCCGAAGCCAAGGCCTCCGGCGCGCACGGACCTCGCGGCGAAACCTGTTTCAAATAGCCTTCCGCAAATCCTGACGCAACGCATCTACACTCAGCAGATGGCGATCCTCCGCATCATCGGTCTGCGGTCCGCACTGGCGGAGATGCAATGGCGTCGAGGCCTCCGCGCAGGCCTTGCCGTCGGCGTCGCCATGTTTGTCTGCTATCTGCTCAACCAGCCAATGGGGTGGGCCGCGCTCGGTGGTCTGGAAGTCATCATGGTCGATAACGGCGGTCCCTACCGCTCGCGCCTCGCCAATATTCTCACCGTGCTTGTTGGCGGATCGCTGGCCGTCGCGCTCGGCGTCGTCGCCGGCATCAACCTTCCCATCGCCATCGGCGTCACCTTCGTCTTCTGTTTCGCCGCCACGCTCGCACGCGTCATGTCGCAGCCCTTTGCCTCCTCGAGCGTCATCGTCCTGGTCTGCTACATCGTAGCCGTCGGCAGCCCGCCGCACACCCTCGCCTACGCCTCCGTCAGCACGCTCTACTTCTGTCTCGGAGGCATCTGGGCCGCCGCGCTCTGCCTCCTTCTCTGGCCCGCCGACCCCTTCCGTCCCGCGCGCCTCGCCATCGCCGACGTCTACGCCACACTCGCCCAGCTAATCCAACTGCTGCCTTCTACTCCTGAACCCGACAGCAAACGCGCCTTCAACGAGTTGCTCGCGCGCTTCCGCATCCGCATCGAAACCGCACACCAGGCGCTTGCCGCAACGCCCGCGCGCATGACCTCACGCACCGTCCGCGCTCGCAACCTCACCGTGCTCTCCGAAAGCGCCGATCTCCTGATCGCCCGCCTGCTGCGCCTCGCCGAACTAGGCGCTCACGATCCCCGCCAGCCGCTGCCCGAGATCGCTGGTTGGCTCACCGCATCGCTCGCGCCCATCGAGCCCGCATTGCGCCAGCGGCCCGTCGACAGCGGCGCAGCCTTCGCCCCCGACGGCCCTGTCTATCTCAGCATTCACCGCACACTCCCACGCCTCGAGGCTGCACTCATAACGCCCGACGAACCTGCCACGCACATCATCGCAGCCCTGCGCGACGCGTTGCTCAGCTTCGAGACAGCCTATGAGGCCATCCGCGCCATCTGGACTGGCGCCGAGCCCCGCCGCACCCCCATCGCTGCTCTCGACCAGCCCCAACCCAGCGAGAGCCCCGCGCCCAGGCTCTTGCTCGAAACCCTTCAGGCTAATTTCACGCTGCGCTCGGTCATGTTCCGGCACGCACTCCGCCTCGGCGCCGTCGTTGCCGTCGACGTCCTCATCACCCACTTCCTGCGCTTCAACCACCAGCCCCTCACCCACGGCTACTGGATCGCCATGACCTCACTCATCGTGCTACAGCCCTACACCGGCGAAACCGTCCGCCGCTCCAGCGAGCGGGTCGTGGGCACCGTCGCTGGCGCTGCCCTCGCATCGCTGCTTGCCGCCATGATCCACACTGAACTCAGCCTGCTCGTCGTCGTCAGCATTGGCGCACTCTTCACGGTCGCGGTCTACGCCGTCGACTACGCCTGGTATTGCTTCTTCCTAACCCCCACCATCGTCCTCATGACCATCCCCTACCTGCGCGACTGGCACTTCGCCGTCGTTCGCATAGGCATGACCGGCCTCGGCACGCTGACCGCCGTGCTCGCCATGCTCCTCCTCTGGCCCGAGTTCGAAAGCCTCCAACTACCGCGTCTTCTCGCCCGCGGAGCCGCAGCCGACGCCGCCTATCTCCGCGCCATGACTGCCTTCTGGCAGAGCGCCGGCCACGACCCGAGCAGACGCATCGACGCCGAGCGCATCCTGCTCGCCCCCGCGCGCCGCCTCTGCGGTCTAGCCGCCAACGACGCCGAGGAAACCCTCGACCGCGCACTCCTCGAGCATGACCTGCCACTCAATTCAAAACGCGCCCGCACAGCGCAGCTCAACCGCGCAGCCCTCATCTTCACAACCTACCTGCGCCGCCTCACCCAGACCATCACCACCGTCGCGGCCATCGGCAAGCCAACCGCAAACGCGGCCGAGCACATCGCCCAACTCGCCGCACGCCTGGAAGCCGTCTCGCACGCTCTCGAAGCTCATACAGTTCCCCATCCGGCAGAAGAAGCCGCCTACTCATCCGTTCCCGACGAGCAGCTCCGCCGCATCGAGCTCCAGGTCTCCGTGCTCGAGCACACTGCTATCGAGCTTGCCACCACTACACAGGCGTAATAATCCCGCCCACCGGCAGCGATGTCGGTAGCGAATCCGGCCTCCGCAGGTGCATCGCCTCCGCCGTCATGTCCGTGTACTTCAACCCTGCGCCCGTATTGAACAGCACCACCCGCTCGCCGCGCCGGATCTCTCCACTCGCCAGCAGCGTGTCATACGCCGCCGTCGCCGCCGCACCCTCGGGCGAAAGAAAGATCCCCTCATGCTTCGCCCAGTCGAGGATCGAGGCCAGAATCGCAGCATCGTCCGACGCCACAACGCTGCCGCCCGACGCCCGCACGATCTCCAGAATAATGCTGTCACCATACGGCTTTGGCACGCGTAGCCCCGCCGCGAATGTCGCCGCCTTGGTAAAGAACTCGCTCACCGCCTTGCCCTCGGCGAACGCTCGTTCGACAGGCGCGCATCCAGCCGCCTGCAGCGCATACATCCGTGGCCGCTTGCCCCTCACCCAACCCAGCTGCTCCATCTCCTCAAACGCCTTCCACATCCCGATCAGGCCCACGCCGCCGCCCGTCGGATAAAACACCGCATCCGGATACTCCCACCCTAGCTGCTCGACGAGTTCATACCCCATCGTCTTCTTGCCCTCGACGCGGAATGGCTCCTTCAATGTCGAAACGTCGAACCACACATCCTCCGCCGCAATCTCGCCGCGCTGCTGCCCCTCTCTCTGGAGCCAAATCTGCTCGCCCACCAGTCGCGCGCAATCCGAGATCAACCCATCCACCATCGTCACGTCCGCGCCATACACGACGCCCTCGAGGTAGTTCGCAAACGGCACGTCCTTCGGCATAAACAGGTGCGCCGCAATCTGCCCCGCCGCCGCATACGCCGCCAGCGCGCCGGCGGCATTGCCCGCCGAAGGCACCGCCAGATGCCGCAACCCGTAATGCTTCGCCATCGACACGGCCATCCCCAGCCCGCGCGCCTTGAACGTTCCGGTAGGATTCGCACCCTCTTCTTTCACCAACAGCCCATCGTAGCGGCGGCTGCGCAGCATCGGCGTCCATCCCTCGCCGAGCGTAACCGGCGTCACATCCGGCAGCACATCCGCGTAACGCCACATCCCCAGGCTCGCAGCCGAGGCCGCCGCCATCTCCGCCGCATGTTCTCGTCGGGCCGTCTTCTTCAGCTCCTCCATGTCATAGCGCACATACAGCGGTCCCCCATCGATCGGGCAAAGCGTCTGCGGCGTATCGGCAGAGATCTTGTGGTGGCAACGAGAGCATTCGAGATGTGTAATCGCGGGCATAGCCACCATCGTAACCAACCTCACCCCAGCCCGCTGAAGCATCTCACCTCAGTCCGATGAAAGATGCCTCCGAATCTGGGGCCAGCACAGACCCCGATTCTCCCAGCCGATACAAGTCGTATATCGACATAGCTGAACATCGCCTACTCTATAAAGACATGCCACCACGCCTCATCGCCATCGACATCGACGGAACCCTGCTCAACAGCGATGGCCATGTCAGCCCCCGCAACCTCGCTGCCCTTCGCCTCGCCGAAAGCTCCGGCGCGCAGGTTGTGGTTGCCACTGGACGCCGCCACAGCTTCGCCATGCGCGTTCTACGCGACCTGAACCTGCATCCGGCCAGCGTCGTCGTCAGCTCCAACGGCACCGTCATCCGTACGATCGGCTCCGAACTCCTTCGCCGTTCTCACATGTCGCTGGCAACCGCACTCTGGCTCTGCGACCACCTCACAGAGTTCCGCAGCACCCTCGTCCTTACCTTTGACCTCGCCGACTCCAGCGGCGAAGACAGCCGCGGCGCCCTCGTCGTCGAAGACCTCGACGAACTCCACACCAGCATTGGCCGCTGGATGCGCTCCAACGAGCCTTACATCGCGCACGTCGATCGTCTGGAAGACGCGCTCCAGGCTGACCCGCCCATCCAGATGATGCTCTGCGGTTCCGTTGCTCGCATGCATCAAGCCGAGGCCCGCCTTCTCGAGCACCCCCTCGTCACGGCCGTTGGCGAGCTCGGGGCAGCGAATGCTGAGATCACGCTCCATCGCACCACCTACCCGGAAAATGATCTCTCTATCGTCGATATCCTGCCCGCCGGCTGCTCCAAAGCCTCCGCACTCGAGCACCTCGCCCAACTGCGCGGCATCACTACCGACGACATCCTGGCCATCGGCGACAACTGGAATGACCTTTCCATGCTCCGCCTGGCGGGTCACTCCGTGCTGATGTCCAACGCGCCCGCGGACCTCAAGGCCCTGGCCAACACCAGTGGATGGACAATCGCCCCATCAAACGACGAAGACGGGGTTGCCGTGGCCATCGAAGCCGCGTTCGCCGAAGTTCCCGTCTAGCGCCCCTCCAACAGTTGCGGGCGCTCAAACAGTTGCAGCCAATCAAACTTAGCCCATCCAGCCGTGGTCGGGCTTGCGCTGCTGGTCCTCACGCACCCTGAGCATCTGCCGACTATTGCACGTGTTGCATCGCCAGGGATAGAGACACATTCGGCTATACAATTTGTCGAAGAAACTTCGTTTGGACCTGAACAGCCGGCCCCTGTTGCATCTGGGACATTGCATCGCTTCACTCCAGGGTGTAACGAACGCCAAAAGCCCGAAAGACGTCTTAAACGGCACTTCTATCGGAAACATGAATGTTCCCGTCGATACCTTTGCTGCCCAAAACAACGCGATGATAGTCTCATACTCTGTGCAGAGTCGCAATCTAAGCCGCATCCGGACGCTCGCCGCGGGCCTTCTCGCAGCGACGCTCTGCCCAGCCTCGCATGCCTTTCAGCGCATCACCCTGCGCAACGGCTTTTCCTATGACTGCGCCCGCAGCGAGTCCATCGACGGCAGCCATGTCCGTCTCTTCCTCACCTCCAACACAGCACAGGCCCCCAATCAGGCCGCCAACTTCATCGACCTGCTGGCACAATCCATCGCCAGCATCGAGACCCTTCCCGATCCGCCGCAGCCCGTGCCCGCGCCTGGCACTGCGCTCTCCCTTGCCTCCACCGCCGAGGTCCACGACCTCCTCAGCAAAGCCGGCGCTCAGCACAACATCGACGTCGAGCTTCTAGCCAGCGTCGTAAAGGCCGAGAGCGGAGGCCGCTCCAACGCCGTCTCCCGCACCGGCGCCCGCGGCCTCATGCAGCTCATGCCAGGAACCGCCCAGCAGCTTGGCGTCGACGACGCCTTTCGTCCCGACCAGAACATCGCCGGCGGCTCCGCCTACCTCGACCAGCTGCTCACCCGCTACAAGGACAACCTTGCGCTCGCCCTCGCAGCCTACAACGCCGGCCCCGCAGCCGTCGACCGCTACCACGGTGTCCCACCCTTCCGCGAGACCCGCGCCTACGTTGTCCGCGTCATGAACGAGTTCAAGCGCCGCAAACTCGCGCTCGAACACCCCCAGAACATCGCATCTCTCGGCTCCCACTGATGCCCCCCTCGGCCATACCAACCGGCTCCGCGCAGACTCCCTCCCGGCAACGCCTCGTCACACCGCGCACGCTTCTTCCCGCCGCTCTCGTTCTGCTGATTCTGGCGTTCTGGCTGGCACGCAGCCATACCTCGTTTGATTGGGCGTCGCTCGCCCACCAGCTTCGTTCCGTTTCGCCTCTCCTGATCCTCAGTGCGCTCGCCTGCAGCTATCTCGGCTACTGGCTGCGCGCCTGGCGCTGGTCCCTGCTGCTCTCTCCGCTGCGCAAAACCTCCACGCTCCAGATGCTGCCCTCGCAGCTCATCGGCTTCACCATCGTCGGCCTCTTTGGCCGCTTCGCCGACCTCGCACGCCCCTACCTGATCGCGCGCCGCCTCAAGACCTCGGTTGCAACGCAGCTCGCGGTCTACTCCATCGAGCGCGCCTTCGACCTCGCCGCCGCCGCCATACTCTTCTCCACCACGCTCGCTTTCGCTCCGCGCAACATGCCGCATCACCAGGCCTTCGTCCGCGCCGGTGCCGTCTCGCTTGCCGCAACCCTGTTCCTCGCGGCCTTCGCGCTCGCCCTGCGCTTTGCCGGACATCACGTCGCCGCCCTCACTACACGGCTTCTTCAGCCGCTTTCGGCAACCTTCGCCCGCGCCGCCTCCGAGCGCATCCACGAGTTCAGTCACGGCCTGCGCATCGTCTCCACGGTCAGCGAGTTCCTCTCCGCACTCGCCATCTCCATCGTCATGTGGCTGGTCGTCGCCCTCGTTTACGTCAACTCGACTCACGCCTTCCGAGCCGCCCCCTCGCTCGCAACCCTCAGCTTCGCCGCCACCATGCTTCTGCTCGCCACCAGCCTCGGAGGCTCGCTCCTGCAGCTTCCCATCCTCGGCTGGTTCACCCAGATCGCCGTTCTCGCCGCCGCACTGCACGGCTTCTTCAGCGTGCCGCTCGAGACCGCCTCAGCCTGCGGCGCGGTGATCCTTCTGTCCTCGAATCTAGCCGTCATCCCCGCAGGCCTCATCGCCGCACACCTCGAGGGCATCAGCCTCCGCGAAGCAGCGGTCAAGCCCGCCGCCTAG
>PLHC01000129.1 GCA_003138795.1 Granulicella sp.
GGTTGACCACGTCCGGCAACGACTCGCGGCGGCTCAGGCGCAGGTTCTCGCGGATGCGGTCGAATACTACGATGGTGTCGTTCATCGAGTAACCGACCAGCGTGAGGATCGCCGCAACCACCGTGAGCGTAATCTCCTGGTTGGTCAGCGAGAAGAAGCCGATGGTGATCAGTGTGTCATGGAAGACCGCGACCACCGCAGCGACGCCATAGATCAGCTCGAAGCGGAACCACAGGTAGATCAGCATACCCAGCAGCGAGTAGAGCGTCGCCAGGAACGCCTGGTGGGTTAGCTGCTTGCCTGCCGTAGGCCCGACGATATCGACCTGCTGCACGGAGAAGCCGGAGTCGTGGTAGCCCGCTGTAAGCGCGTTCTCAACCGCCGAGCGGCCCTTGTCGTGCGCGGAGTCCAGCGCGGTCGACAGTGGCAGCGAGATGATCTCCTTATTGCCCAGCTTGCCGCCGACATCGGAGATGCGCTGGATGCGCCAGTCCTTGATGTGGGCTGCGTCGAGGGAGGTGCGGATGTCGTCCTCATTCGGCGTGTTGTCGAACTGGATGGTAATCTCCGTGCCGCCCTTGAAGTCGACGCCGGTCGGGATATGGTGCCAGAAGAGCATGCTGCAGATGCCTGCGACCGAGAAGATCAGAGAGAAGCCGAGGAAGTACCATTTCTTCCCCAGCCAGTCGATATTTGCGTTCCGAAACAGTTCCACGTTTCTTTTCCTTGGCTTGCGATGCAAGCTGCTAGCTCTTAGCTTCTAGCCCTTAGCTTTTCCTCTGGTGATTCAGGCGGCTGGCCTGATATCAGTCAGAAGTTGGTTCCAGTTCTTTGTCCGCCGAAGCTTTCGCTAAAAGCTGGAAGCGAACGGCTAATTAGCTGCACTTAGATTGAAAGCTCCGCGGTACCGCGCGCCTTCTTGGTCAGCAGGTAGTCGAAGATCGTGCGTGAGACGAAAACCGCGGTAAAGATGTTGGCAATGAGACCAATCGTCAGCGTGACGGCGAAGCCCTTCACCGGGCCGGTGCCGAACAGGAACAGAATGGCTGCCGAGACGACGGTCGTAACGTGGGTGTCGAAGATGGTCGTCCAGGCGTGTGCGAAGCCATCCTGCACCGCGGCTGCGGCCGTCTTACCCAGCCGGAGCTCCTCTCGTATGCGCTCGAAGATCAGCACGTTGGAGTCCACGCCCATACCAATAGTCAGGATCACGCCGGCGATGCCCGGCAGTGTCAGCGTGGCGCTCGAGAAGCCCATGAAGCCGAGCAGGATCAACAGGTTCAACAGCAGCGCGAGATCGGCGTTGATGCCTGCCCCGCGGTAGTAGAAGAGCATGAAGATCATCACCACGATGAGCCCGGCGATGGCCGCAACCACGCCCTGGTGAATACTGGCCGCGCCCAGCGACGGCCCAACCGTGCGGGTCTCAAGATACGAGATCGACGCCGGCAGCGAGCCCGTGCGGAGCATCAGGCTGAGGTCGGCTGCCTGGTCCTGCGTGAAGCCGCCGGTGATGCGGCCGGAGTCGCGAATCGCACCCTCGATGCCCGCAACCTCGCGAACCTGGTTGTCGAGCACGATGGCCATCTGGCCGGTGCCCTTGTTGGCGTCGGTGTACTTGTAGAACCGGTCTCCAGCCTCGGTGGTGAGGTTGAAGGTGATGTCGGGGCGGCCGTTCTCGTCGGTGGAGGGCTGGGCGTCGCGGAAGTCCGTGCCCTCGACGATCGCCAGGCGCTTCAGCAGGTAGTACTCATCGCCCCCGCCAACGCCGTTGGAACCCTTGAGCAACTCGTCTTCCGGAGGAATGCCCCCGGGATTGGCCTGCTGCGCCTCCGCCACGCTGCTATAGGTGCCCACGACGGCGTGGATCTCCAGCTTGGCCGTCGACTGGATGATGTTTTCCACGCGGCCTGAATCGGAGATGCCCGGAAGCTGCACGAGGATCTCGTTGTCGCCCAGGCCGTACTTCTCGATGACCGGCTCGGAGACGCCGAGCTTATCGACCCGCTCGCGAATGGTGTCGATCGAGGTGTCGAGTGCGCGCGCCTCGATATCGCGGATCGCCGACTGCTTCAGCGTCATCGTGGCGCCGCCGCCGGAGGCCGAGTTGACGTCGTAGCCCGCGTATTCGCGGTCCGTGATCGCCTCGTGGATCGCGCTCTGCTGGGTCGGCGAGCCGCCCGTGATGGTGATCGTCTCCGGGTGCGCCAGGTCGACCTTGGCTGCCGTTGCGCCGGTCGCCGCCAGCGCCGTATTCAGCGCCTGCACGTCGCGGTCGGTGGCCGAGTTCACCGCCTCGGCCACGTGCACCTGCAGCACCAGGTGCGTGCCGCCGCGGAGGTCGAGACCGAGGTGAATGCGATTCTCAAGCGACTGCTTCAATCCACCTTGTGGAATCCCAAAGATTCCATAGATGAAGATCACCACGACTGCGACGATAAAGCCTGTTCTGCTGGCCAGATTCTTGCCCATTGTTGTCTTGCTTCCTTGAATACGTGTATCGAGAGGGGACGCGCCCGGCCCATCGTTTCAGGCCCGTCGTTCCAGGCCCTGCTTTACGAAGACTTGCTGAGGTCTTCTTCCGTGGTCACTGCGGCGACGGCGCTCTTGACGAACTCCAGCTTGACGCCGTCCGGCTGCGTGCGCACGATCAGCACGTCGTCCTTGACGCTGAGGATGACACCGCGAAGCCCGCCGTTGGTGGTGACCCGGTCGCCCGGCTTGAGTGACGCGAGCATCGCAGCCCAGGTCTTCTGCTTCCGCTGGTTCGGCGCGATCAACAGAAAATACATCGCCACAAACATCAGCAACAGCAGCGGTATGCCGCCAAATTGACCGAAGATCGATCCACCTGCCAGAACTGCAAAACCTAAATCCGCAAAACCGAGCGCGCTCAAAGCTATGTCCTACCTGCGCGCCGGACGCACGAAACTGCGGCGCCGGTCGCGTCTTCCTTGGAGATTTGGGGATTCGCGCTCGCCGTGAAGCGAGCACTGGAACCGCGCCGAGCGTCCGGAGATCGTCCGGACACACAGCCACTATAGCCAGCTGATCACACCTGAGGGTTAAGCATCGCGGAATGACGGGGTGATGTCAAGGAAATCGGGGGGTCGGCGGTCTCGACCGCCTCACGAGGTAGCGCGGATCGGCGAGAATAGGGGGTTGAAATCTAAAGATTGAATGGAGGCGCGATGATCGTTCGGCCAAGGCTGCGACTGTGGGAGATCTTCTGTATATTGCGGCTGTCGGTCGTGCCGCGCATCGCGCCACAAATAGCGGTGGTCGTGGTGTGCGCAACCGTTGTGACGGCCACGTGGCGCCGCTGGCCGGATGCATTTGCCCACTTCAGCGTAGCTCCGTTTACGCTGCTGGGCATCGCGCTTTCGATCTTTCTGGGCTTCCGCAACAACGCCTGCTACGACCGCTGGTGGGAGGCGCGGCGACAGCTTGGGGCGCTGATCAGCGAGGTGCGCTCGCTGGCGCGGTTCACGCTGGCGACACCGGTGGCCGCGTCCTCGTCCGCGTCTCGCGTAGACCAGCAGCGGCGCGAAGCCGTGGTGCGCAGGATCATCGGCTACGTCTATGCGCTGATGTCGGACCTGCGGGGGGAGCCGATGCCAGGGCAGGTCGCGCGCTACACGCCCGGCTACCTGCCCGCATCGACTGAGGGCAAGCACCCGCGCAGCGTTCCCGATGCGCTGCTGCGTGAGCTCGCGCAGCAGTATGGCGCGATGCTGGCCGCGGGCGAGTTCGGCGAGCAGATCTATCAGCGCCTCGATGAGCGCCTGTCGTCGATGGCGACGATCCAGGCCGCGTGCGAGCGAATCCGCTCCACGCCGACGCCGTTCGCCTATGCGCTCCTGCTCCACCGCACCGCCTATACCTTCTGCTTTCTGCTGCCGTTCGGCCTGGTGAGCTCGATGGGCTATACGACTCCCATCTTCAGCGCGCTGGTGGCGTATACGTTCTTTGGGCTGGACGCGCTCGGCGATGAAATGGAGGAACCCTTCGGCGAGTGGCCGAACGCGCTGCCGCTGACGGCTATCGCACGAACGATGGAGATCAGCCTGCTCGAGGCGCTCGGCGAAGTCGACGTGCCACCGCCGTTACAGCCGGTGGAGAGCATACTGCGCTAGTGCATTTCTCCTGTGGGTGTACGCCGAAACCACAGCTCTCAACGCTGTTTTTCCCCAAGAAAAACGGCACTCTCATGCCTCGTCCAGCTCGCAATAACAGGGGGAATGCGCTAGGCGGATATCGCTGGCACCGCAATGGTCATGAGGATGTTTGGCGTCGAGCGCGTTGGGCCTCAGCCTGGCTTGGTCTTCCGCGGCCCACGCCTGGGATACGCTTTACCCATGCGCCTGAGACTCAACGACATCCGCAGCGAATTACCGCCGCTGATCCATCTCGCCCTGCCGCTGATCGCGGGCGAGCTTGGCTGGATCGCGATGTCGCTGGTCGACACCATCATGCTCGGCCACCTGCCGGACTCCGCGCTGGCCATGAGCGCCGCAGCGCTCGCGCAGGTGCTCTTCAACACGCTCTGCTTCGGCGTTGGCGGCGTTCTGCTCGGCCTCGACACGCTCATCTCGCAGGCGCTCGGCGCCAAAGAGCAGCACGAAGCCAACCGCTGGCTGCTGCACGGGCTGGTCATGGCCGTCGCGCTCTCCGCACTGCTGATCGGCCTCTTCGCGGTCTGTCCCGCCTTGTTGCTGCACCTGCCGGTAGACCGCGCAATCCTCGCCCAGGCCGTGCCCGCCATGCAGGGCCTCAACTACGGAACCCTGCCGCTGCTGCTCTACTTCACGCTGCGTCGCTACCTGCAGGCAGCACACCATGGCCGCCCCATCGCCTTCGCGCTCATCTCGGCGAACCTGGTCAACGCCGCCGCCGACTGGCTCCTGATCTTCGGCCATCGCTGGCAGATCATTGGCCACACCCTCGCAATCCCAGCCTTCGGCGTCACCGGCTCCTCGTGGGCGACCAGCTTCGCCCGCGTCTATCTCATGGCCGTGCTGCTCTTCGCCGTCTGGCGAGCCGACCGCCGCCACCACTACGGCCTCATCGCCGGCCTCGGCCAGAAAGTCTCCCGCCGTATCGAGTTCCAGCACCTCCGCCGACTCTTCCTGCTCGGCGCTCCCGCCGGCGCGTCCATCTTCGTCGAGATCGCCATCTTCGCTCTCGTCACCGCGCTCATCGCCACCTTCGGCCGCCTGCAACTCGCCGGACACGAGGTCGCCCTGCAATGCGCCAGCACCACCTTCATGGTGCCCTTCGCGATCTCCGCGGCGACCTCCGTGCGCGTCGGCCACGCCATCGGACGCATGCGCACCGGCGCGGCCACCGCGGCCAACGTCGTCGCCGCCGGCTGGAGCGGCGTTGGCACCGGCGCTGCCTTCATGCTCTGCGCCTCCGTTCTGCTCCTCACCATCCCCGCCCAGATCGCCCGGCTCTTCACGCCCGACCGCAACGTCATCGCCGCAGCGGTGCCACTGCTGCTGGTCGCCGCCGGCTTCCAGTTCTTCGACGGCGTACAGATCACCGCCACCGGCGCTCTGCGCGGAGCGGGCAACACCACCGCACCCTTCCTCACGCAGTTAGTCTGCTATTGGTTTGTGGGAATGCCCCTGGGCATACTTCTCGGCTTCCGCGAAAAGCTCGGCGCCGCCGGCCTCTGGCTGGGGCTTCTCATCGCGCTCACCTGCGGCGCCTTCGCGATGTGCTTCCTCTGGCACAGGACGACACGCGCACTGCACCGCGCCGCCTGATTCCGCGCACGACCCAGAATCCAACTCCCGCCGTCCGCGCAGGACCTAGCGATCGTCCTCAGGCAAAGCCGCCAGCGCGGCCTCCACCAACTGCGTCGCGCGCTCCAGGTCCGCGGGTCTCACCTCGATGGCAACGGTCTCCTCATCCGGCAACTCCGCCGCGTCATCGCGGCCATCGCGCCACAGATAGGTGATGCCCGCTTCGCCCAGCGCCTGCGCCGCAACCAGCGCCTCATTGCGGTCGAACATCGATAGCGGGGTCAGCGCGTCGGCAACCGGCCCATCCCCATAGGAATCCCAGAATGAATTCCCGGATGCATCGCCCGATGCATCCGCGATGGCGTTCTCCGGCGCCGGAAACAGGCCCAGCTTGTCCCTTAGAACAACCATCGTCTGCGGCGCGTTCTGACGCTGCACCACCAGCCCAAGATCGACCCCGGTGTACGAGACTGCCCGCTCCGGATCCACCGCGTGCCAGTCCAGCATGCGATGCGGAATCCCCGCCTCGGTCAGATTCCGTATCGCCTCGCGCGCCTCGAAGGCGTCGTGAAACAGATATGCCAGCGCCTCGTTCGCAGCGAGTGCATCCTCCGTCGTATCGCCGCTGACCTCGCTGGGCGACGGCTGCCCCGAAGACACGCCGCGCTCGCCCAGCCCGCGCTCCCGCATCACCCCCGCCAGCGCCTGCTGCGCCAACTCGGTCAGGCCATCGCGCCGGTCGTGAAGATCCAGCAGTTCCCCGTCGCTTTTCTCTGCGTAGAGCGCGCTCAGTCTTTCCAGTTGTCCATCAAGACTCATCTGCGTGAGGCTATCACCGCCGATGCATCCCCGAAAAGCCCCCCTCCCAAAGACGCATCCCCGATCATCGATGACCGGGGATGCACAGGATCCTTCCTGACGCTTTCCTACTTCGCGGCAGCCAGGGCGGCAACCGCCTCATCGTGCGGCTGCAGGAACTCCTCGCGATTGGCTCCGTAGTTCAGCGCAGCCGCTCCGCCAGCGGTGTGAAACGCAACGTTGCTCACGCCCAGGAAGCCGAAGATCGTCTTCAGATACGGCTCGACGAAGTTGAAAGACTCCGTCGCCGAACCCGGCCCATACGTTCCTCCCGCCGCGAGCAGGAAGGTCGCCTTCTTGCCGCTCAGCAGGCCCTTCGGCACTCCATCGACATAAGCAAACGTCTCCCCCACGCGCGCAATCTGGTCGATCCACTGCTTCAGCACGCTGGGCACGCCGAAGTTGTGCATGGCCACGCCAACCGCATACTCATCGGCCGTCTTCAGCTCCGCGACCAGCTTGTCGGAGAGTGCGAGCGTCGCCTTCTGCTCGGGCGTGCGCGACTCGGCCGGGGTGTACGCCGCCGCAACCCACTCGGCGGTGATCGACACCAGGCCGCTCTTGGTCAGGTCGCGCGTAATAACAGTTCCGCCCGGATTCGCCCGCTTCCAGTGCTCTACGAATGTGCTGGACAGATGGCGCGAGACGGAAGCTGCGCCCATGGGGCTGGAATCGAGATGAAGAAGCGTGGACATAGGGTAGATCTCCTTAGCAACAATTGATGCCTAAACGACAGCTGTCGATTCAAGATAAACACGACAGATGTGGTTTATGCAACAGTCGGGGGTGAATTTTTAGTAATCTTATTCCATGGCCGCGTCCCAAACCAGCTCCGACTCTACCCCCCAGACGGCAGAATCGCGGTTGCCCTCGGAATCGCGGTTGCAGGTTGAATCGCCGTTGCAGGTTGAATCGCCGTTGCAGGTTGAATTCAAAGATCCCCGCATTCGCCGCACCCGCGAGCTGCTCCAGCAGGCCCTCGTCCGGCTGCTCGAGTCGCGCGAGTTCGAAAAGCTCTCCGTGCAGGAGATCACCGACGCAGCCGGCGTCAACCGCGCCACCTTCTACGCCCACTATCCCGACAAGTTCGCCCTGCTCGAGTGCATGGTCGCCGCCCGCTTCCACGCCCTCCTGGCCGGGCGCGGCGTGGTCTTCGACGGCACCTGCTCGGCTGCCCTGCGCGGCATCGTGCTGGGGGTCTGCGACTATCTCGCCCAAACCCTCAGCCCGTCCCCCGGAGCAGCGAGCGACCGCCAGCGCCAGAACCAGATGGCCCCGCACATGGAGTCGGCGGTCGTTGCGGTGGTGCGCACCATGTTGCTCGACGGCCTCCGGCTGCACCCGCCCGCCAGCGGCGACTCCCCCGAGATGCTGGCGGCGACGGCGAGCTGGGCCATCTACGGCGCGGCGAAGGAGTGGGTGCGAACGCCCAACCATCCATCCTCCGAAGAGATCGCTGCAACCGTCCAGCGCCTCATCGCCCCCATCCTCAACCCCGCCGCACAGCCCGTCCAGCGCGCGGCTTTATAAAGAAGCTCGCGGCGCTATTATAAAGAAGCGCGCGGTGCTACAGACCCTGCGCCAGCTCACCGCGCACCCGCTCCATGGTCTCGAGATAAAACGCCAGGTTGTGAATCGAGTTCAGCGTCGCTCCCAGCTGCTCGCCGCTGGCAAACAGGTGGCGCAGATACGCGCGCGTATAGCGTTGACAGACCATGCAACCGCAGCCCTCGTCGATGGGCCGCTGGTCCTCGGCGTTGTCCAGCTTCTTGACATTCAGCCGCACCACGGCGCTGCGCCGGTCCTTCGGATCTTCGCGAATAAACAGCAGCCCATGCCGGCCCGCGCGCGTGGGCAGCACGCAATCCATCATGTCCACGCCCATCCGCGCATACTCCTCGATCTCATCCGGATAGCCCACGCCCATCACATAGCGCGGCTTGTCCTTCGGCAGACACTCCAGCGTCCGTGCAATCATCGCGCGCGTCACCTCGCGCGGCTCACCCACCGCGAGCCCGCCGATCGCATATCCCGGCAGGTCCATCTCGACCAGCCGCTCCGCGCTCTCCCGCCGCAGGTCCGCATACATCCCACCCTGCACAATCCCAAACAGCGACTGATGCTTCCCCGCGAACTTCGCCGCGTCGTACGCATGGCGCGCATCGCCCTCCAGCGCGTTCGTCCACGGAACCGCATCGCGATGCTCGACCCAATACTGCTTCGACCGCTCCGCCCACGCATGGGTCAGGGCCATCGAGTCGCGCGTCCGCTCCCAGCTCGCCGGCGTCTCCACGCACTCGTCGAACACCATCATCACGTCCGCGCCCAGCGCAATCTGCACCGCCATCGAGTGCTCCGGCGAAAAGAAGTGCTTGCTCCCATCGATATGCGATCGAAACTCCACGCCCTCCGCCGTAATCTTCCTCAGCTTGGCCAGCGAGAACACCTGGAATCCACCCGAATCCGTCAGCATCGGCCGCTGCCAGCTCATAAACCGGTGCGCCCCACCTGCTCGCGCAATCAGCTCATGCCCCGGCCGCAGATACAGGTGATACGTATTCGCAAGAATGATCTCCGCATTCAGATCTTCGAGCACATTCTGCGGCACCGCCTTCACCGTCGCCGCCGTGCCCACGGGCATAAACACCGGCGTCTGCACGCTGCCATGCGGCAGCGTCAACTCCCCCCGCCGTCCACCGCCCCCACTCGTCGCCGCAATTTCAAACAAAAGAGACATCGCCCCTCATTGTAGAGGGGCGATGCTGTCTACTCGCGTGTTCTTCGCGCAATTCCGGCCGGCTCTACCGCTCGAGCAGCTCCACCGCCTGCGGGATCGTAATGCCCGGATTGAGATAGTGAAACTCCGACCGCGTAATCTCCGCATTCCGGCTCACCGACTTGAACAGCGCCGCCTTGCCGCCGATATCCGTCACGACATGCACCGTGCGCCAGTGGCCGTTCTCGTCGCTTCGGTCGCTGCTGAAGTGGCTGCCCGCATGGATCGTGGCCAGCAACCCAAAGCCGATCGACACATCCTTGGACAGCTTGCCATCGACATGGATCAGCCGTTCCTGCCGTGCGTCGATCGCCACCCGCCCGCTCATTCCATACAGCACGCGCTCCTGAATCCCATGCGGCTTGTAGGCCGGGTTGGGATGGAAGTCGATCCGCCACCCGCCGTTCTCCAGCCGCACACTGTCGAAGAGAAACGCCCGTGGCAGCATATCGAGCATCTTCCGCGCCGCCGCCTCGTCGTTCTTCTGCGTCAACTCGCTCAGCAGAAACGCCGACGGAAAGGCGACGATCACCGCCAGCCGCGCCCGCTCCCTCCGCTGCTCCTCCGCCGAGAGCGGCTTGCCATCTACGGCCAGCAGCAACCGCACGCGTCCCGAGGCCGTCTCCACCACCCGCTCGGTCCACAGATGCCCACCCGTGCGTTCCGAGCGCTCCTTCGACAGGAACTCGTACCGGTCGCGATGCGCCGAGTCGTCATCCTCATGCGCAACCATCGCGTTGACCACCTGCAGCGGCGTCTGCGGAGCCGCCTCTACCTGCGGAAGCGCCTGTACCTGCGGAGCCGCCTGCTTCTGCGGAGCCACCTCTACCTGCGGAGCCACCTGCGCCTGCACGCGCAGGCCAGCCGCGCCGCACAGCATCGCACCCACCAAAATCATCCCCCCTGCACCGGTAACCCGGTGGCCCATAAAAATCCTCATACGTATTGTGTCCCTCAGCCTGCCCTTCTTTTGATGCCAAATGCGCCGCACGCGCGTTCGGCCCGACACAGCGCTTCAAATCATCCCTCCGCGCAGCGATGAAGGCCCGGAGCCCCCCAGCTTAGCGCAAACGTCTATCCTTGGACTCGGAACTCGCATCTGCCTCTGCCTCTGCCTCTGCCGTTGCCGTTGCCGTTCTTTCTGTCATTCCCGAAGGGAATCTGCTGTTGCCGTTGCCGTTGCCCTTATTCACTACCCTCTATCCTCCATCCTCTGCCTTATGACTCTCCGCGACGCTCTCACCGAAGCCTCCGCCCACATCGCCCGCCGCGACGCCGAGACGCTGCTCGCGCACCTGCTCTCCCGCGACCGCGCCTGGCTCTTCGCGCACCCCGAGGCCGAGCTCTCCGCCGCCCATCTCGAAGCCCTCCGCGCCCTCACCGCCCGCCGCGCCGCCCATGAGCCGCTCCAGCACCTCACCGGCTTTCAGGACTTCTACGGCCTTCCCCTGCGCGTCACCCGCGACACCCTCATCCCCCGCCCCGAGACCGAGCTCCTCGTCGAAGCCGTCCTCGACTGGGTCGCCTCACATCCTCGCATGAACGCTCCACGGATTCTCGACGTCGGCACCGGCAGCGGAGCCATCGCACTCGCGCTCGCAACGCATCTACCCACCGTGGACATCACCGCCTGCGATCTCTCCCCCGCCGCGCTCGACGTCGCCCGCGACAACGCCGAGCGCCTCGGACTCAGCCACCGCGTCCACTTCCTGCTCTCAGACCTTCTGACATCGCCGCAACTGAACACCAACGCGCACTTCGACGCCATCGTCTCCAACCCGCCCTACGTCCCCACCACCGACGCCGCCACCATGCAGCCCGAGGTCGTCGACCACGAGCCGCACACCGCGCTCTTCGCCGGCCCCACCGGCCTCGACATCTACCGCCGCCTCATCCCCCAGGCCCACGCCGCGCTCCGCCCCAACGGCCTGCTCGCCCTCGAGTTCGGCTTCGGCCAGAGCGAAGCCCTGCGCGCGCTCCTCGAGACCCCGGGCAGCGGCGCAGAGAGCCCAGGCAGCGGCGCAGAGAGCCCGGGCAGCGGCGATTGGCGCGACCTCCGCTTCCTCGACGACTACGCCGGAATCCCCCGCATCGCCCTCGCCACGCGCCCCTGAATTCGCCGTAGCGCCGGACTCCCTCCGACGCCGATGCACCCGCAAGCGCAAGGCGTATCCCTCCACGATTCGCTCCAGCGTCAGCTTCGATATCAGCCCAGCAGCAGTAGAAACGTATGCAGCTTCCAGCACACGAATACGGCCAGCGCCAGGGCTGCCGCCGACTCACCCAGCGCCACCGGAAGATCGCGCCCCAGCGCCTTCGCTGCGTACATCCGCACGTGATAGCCGCCATACGTTCCAATCACCGCTCCAATCACGCCGAAGAGTATGCCGCCCGCCGTTGGCTCGAAGATCGCACGCGCCGCCATCCCGCCCACCAGCACACCGAACGCAATCCGTGCACCCACCAGCGCAGGGTCCGTGCGGTTCGGCGTCTCGGGCAGCGTATCGACGAAGTACTCCCCCAGAGCGCACACCGTAAACACGATCACCGCGATCAGGCTGCCCGTCCAGAATAACCAGCCACTCTGCGGCAACAGCTGCAGCCACGCGAACCAGCACAGCACGGCTATCGCCGTCATCGTCCGCAATCCCACCGTTATTCCCAGCAACACAAACCAAAGAATCAATGCGAACTCCTCTATTGCTCCTGCTTCAAACCCTAGTGCGTAGCGACCATCGTCTCGGCCAGCGCATGCAGACCGATCTGATTCTGCGGCCGCGTATAGAACATGTGCCCGCCCGGAAACTCATGAATCTGCACGCGGCTCGCATCGCCCATCAGCGGCATCTGGTCCACCGACAGCACCGATCCCATAAACGGGCACGACAGATCGTTCCATCCGTGCACAATCAGCACGCGCAGCTTCGGATCCGCTGCCACCGCCTCGCGCAGATCGCCCACCGCTCCACGTTGCAGGTCGCTCGACTGCTCCCACTGGCGGTTCACGTCACCCGAAAGCGCATAGTACCGCGCCTCCGTCTTCCATCCCACCGTCCGCGTGATGAAGTCCACCATCGCCGTCGTCGTCGGCGCAATGATGCTCTGCAGAATCGGATCGTTCGACTGCTGATTCGGCGCGTACGGGAACGGATCCGGCGCCGTCACATTCGAGTCGTACACGCTCCCGATCAGCCCCTGCGACCGATGCACCTCGCGCAGATACGCGCCCGTATCCAGCCGCCCCCCCGAGTACTTCACAAACACCGGATCCAGCCCCGTCATCTCCGTCACATGCGCAATCATCGCCTCGGTCGCCGCCGGATCGCTGCGTCCCTTCAGCAGCGCCTCCGCATACTCGCCGCGCGTATACGCGATCACCGGCTGCATCGCCTCATCGGTCAGCTTATGCTCATTCTCCAGGTGCGCCGCGGTAATCGACGGCAGCGTCACCATCCACGGAATCGGCGACAAATTCCCATCCCCAGCCTGCGGATTCAGATACGGGCTCACCAGCACCAGCCCATTCATCGCAACGCCCAGCTCCCACTGCAGATAGTGCGCAATCCTCGGCCCGCGATACCCGCCATAGCTCTCGCCAATCAGGTATTTCTTGTCCAGCAGCCGGTCGTTCTTCACCAGCCACTTGTAGATCACCAGCGATAGATACTGGATATCCGGCGTCGGCGAATAAAACAGCCTCTTGGTCTCCGCCTCATCCACCAGCGACTTCGAGAACCCCGTCCCAATCGGATCGATAAACACCAGGTCCGTAAAGTCCAGCCACGTTCCCGGATTGTCCGTCAGCGTCGCCGGATCGGAGGGCGAATCGCCCTCATTCGCAAACGCCACATGCTTCGGCCCAATCGCTCCCAGGTTCAAATACACCGACGACGCGCCCGGCCCGCCATTCAGCGCAAACAGCACCGGCCGCTGCGCCTCGCCCTTCGCCCGGTCGAGCGTATACGCCGTATACATCACATCGCCCGTCGGCTTACCCGTCGCGTCCTTCAGCCGGATCGTCCCCACCGTCGCCGTATAGTGCAGCGTCCTGCCGTTCACAGCAATCGTCTGCGCCACCGACTTGTCCTCCGGCAGCCCCTCCTGAGTCGCCGAGGACTTCGCATCCGCAGGCGCAGCGGGAAGCTTCGCAGCGGCGGCAGCAGCAGGTTTATCGCCCGGCGCATCCTGCCGGGGTTGAGCCAACACAGGAAGGCTAAGCAGAAGGAATGCGGGAGCGAGGCGGCGCAAGGTCATACGCAATACTGTACCTCTCGCACATAGCATCTCTCTATGCGGGCCCATCCTACTCACGGCAGAATCGCGCAGGCTCCTTCACCTTCGCCACGCATCTCTTCTGTGCGCACGGAATCACCCGCGCGTGAGTCGTCTACTTCAGCAATCTGCTTCAGCTATCTCCCTGCTCCAGCTATCTCCCGCCGTCCGCAGCCCCACCAGCCCAACTCCCGCCGTCCGCGCAGGACCGCAACCACTCATACAGCGGAAACTGCTCCGCCAGCTCGCCCACCTGCCCGCGAATCTGCTCCAGCTTTGCCGCGTCATTGCGATGCGCGAGCGCCTCGCCGATCCACTTCGCAATCGTGCGCATCTCGCCTTCCTTCATCCCGCGCGTGGTCAGCGCCGGAGTCCCAATCCGAATCCCGCTCGGCTTCATCGGCGGATTCGTATCGAACGGAATCGCATTCTTGTTCACCGTAATCCCCGCCGCTCCCAGCGCATTCTCCGCCTCCGAGCCGAGGATGCCCTTCGCAAACACATCCACCAAAATCAAGTGCGTATCCGTGCCGCCCGAGACGATGCGATACCCCTCCGCCTGCATCGCCTCACCCAGCGCCTTCGCATTCAGCACCGTCTGCTTCGCATAGTCCTTGAACTCCGGCTGCAGCGCCTCGAGGAACGCCACCGCCTTGCCCGCGATCACATGCACCAGCGGCCCACCCTGCTGCCCCGGAAACACGCTGCGATCGATCGACGCGGCCAGCTCCGCCTTGCACAGGATCATGCCCGCCCGCGGCCCGCGCAGCGTCTTGTGCGTCGTCGTCGTCACAACGTCCGCATACGGCACCGGCGACGGATGCACACCGCCCGCAACCAGCCCGGCAAAGTGCGCCATGTCGATCATCAACTTCGCTCCAACCTTGTCCGCAATCTCGCGCATGCGCGCAAAATCGAACTGCCGCGGATACGCCGAACCGCCACCCACGATCACCTTGGGCTGCTCCGCAATCGCCTGCGCCTCGAGCGCATCGTAGTCGATCACCTCAGTGTCCTGCCTGACCTTGTAGCCCGCGATGCGATACAGCTTGCCCGAAAAATTCAGCTTGTGCCCATGCGTCAGATGCCCGCCATGCGCCAGGTCCAGCCCCAGGATCGTCTCTCCCGGCTCCAGCAGCGTCATATACGCCGCCGCGTTGGCCTGCGAGCCCGAGTGCGGCTGCACATTCACATGCTCCGCGCCAAACAACTCCTTCGCGCGATCGCGCGCCAGGTTCTCCACCACGTCCGCANNCGTAGTAGCGCTTGCCCGGATATCCCTCGGCGTACTTGTTCGTGAAGACCGTCCCAACGGCCTCCAGCACAGCGCGCGAGACAAAGTTCTCACTCGCAATCATCTCCAGGCCCTCATGCTGACGCAGGACCTCGTTTCGAATCTGCGCGGCAATCTCAGGGTCACTCGTAGCAAGGGGAGCGTTCAGGTCGATGGACATATAACCGTAATTTTACGCCCGACCGCCTTCAGCCGCATCGCTCGTACTCTAGCCGTTGCTTCTGCCCTTGCCCTTGCCGTTGCTGTTGCTGTTGCNNCAACCCCCACGATCAAATGGCACGTCGCGTGCTTTATCTCCCGCGAGAGTCGACGTTGGACTTACTCCACGCAGAGCACCACAGAAGAGTCCTCATGGCCAACAACCTTCTCAGCTTCCCCCGCCGCTTCGCCGCCACATCCCCCCGAGTCTCGCCGCGCATCTCGCTCTCAGCCGAAGAAGCTGCCTTTACCCACCCGCGCTTCGGCCTGCATCTCGCCGACCCGCCCACCGGCCTCATCCCCTCCGCCGGCCCAGCGCTCGAAATGATCTCTCAGGTCAGCTTCGCGGTCGCCCGCATAAACCTCGAG
>PLHC01000034.1 GCA_003138795.1 Granulicella sp.
CCCGCCATACAACTTCACCGGCAACAGTGCCGGTCCCCTTTCAGCCACCACACTACCTGCACTCCTTTCTTCTGAGGTTTCACCACCTTCGCCATGCACATCCTCGTCGTCGTCATTGAATTCGCTATCGTTCTCGGCATCATGGTGCTCATCCATGAACTCGGCCACTTCATCGTCGCCAAGCTCTGCGGCGTCCGCGTCGAGACCTTCTCCATCGGCTTCGGCCCCCGTCTCTTCGGCGTCCGCTATGGCGAAACCGACTACCGCATCTCGCTGCTCCCCCTCGGCGGCTTCGTCAAAATGGCCGGCGAGTCCGGCGCCGAAGCCTCCGCCGCAGCTCCCGACGACCTCACCGCCAAGCCCCGCTGGCAGCGCGTCCTCATCGCTCTCGCAGGACCCTTCGCAAACTTCATCCTGGCCTTCTTCCTGCTCTTCCTGGTCGCCCACTTCCACCACGAGGTCGACCAGTACCTCAGCGGCCCTGCCGTCGTCGACTACGTTCCCCAGAGCTCCCTCGCCGCCCGCGATGGTCTCGCCGCCGGCGACACCATCACCCGCTTCAACAGCGTCAATCACCCCACCTGGGAGCAGATCCTCGACGAGTCCTCGCTCAACCTCAACCGCCCGATTCCCGTCACCTTCACCCACAACGGCCAGACCATCTCCTGCAACCTCACCATCGCGGTCGACGCCAACACCGAGTTCAGCGCCGAGACCCTCATGTCCGTCGGCCTTATCCCCAGGATGGCCTCCGGCCCCATTGGCGTTCTCAGCGTCAGTGCACACTCGCCAGCGGATCGCGCAGGCCTCGAAGCTGGCGATGAGTTGGTGCGCATCAACACCATCGCACCCTACTCGGTCTACGCTCTGCTCGCCTATCTCAGGGACAGCAACGGCGCTCCCGCCACCCTCGACATCCTGCGCAACGGCCATCCGCTCACGCTCACCGCAACCCCCGAGAAGATGGAAGTTCCCGGAGCCGACACCCAATATCGTCTCGGCTTCACCTATCGCCCGCCGCCCGCCGACATCGAGCATCTCTCCATCGGCAAGTCCATCGCTCAGTCCTACAGGGACAATCGCAAGGGCTCGCTGCTGATCCTCCGCGTCCTGCAGGGCCTCTTCACCCGCCACGTCGCCGTCAAGCAGATGATGGGCCCCGTCGGCATCGCCCAGCAGATCGACATCGCCACCCAGATGGGCCTCTGGCCGCTCGTGGAACTCATGAGCGTCATCTCGCTCAACCTCGGCATCTTCAATCTCCTGCCCGTCCCCCCACTGGACGGCGGAATGATCCTCTTCCTCATCGTCGAGAGCGTCATCCGCCGCGACGTCAACCAGCAATTCAAAGAGCTCGTCTACCAGATCGCCTTCGTCTGCGTCGTGCTCTTCGCCTTCTTCGTCCTCTTCAACGACATCACCAAACTCCACCTTCACTGAGTCCAACGCGACTCGTCAAAAGCAGAGAGCGCGCCGCAACGGCGCGCTCTCTGCTTTTGAAGCCCCCTCGTTCTCCCACGCAGCCCGTTCGCCTCAAGACCCACCCATCGCTGTCATCCTGGGCGGAGCAGCTGGCGGCCTTATCGCCAGCTGCTCAGTCGAAGGACACCGAAGCCGCCAGACTCACCACGACCGCTCACCGCTTTTCAACCAGCAAGTCAACGCCGACCCGCAGTGCAGCAAAAATCTACGCGTCCAATCTCTATCCCCGGCTCCAGCACGTCCCTTACCGGAGCAGCACCGCGCGCTTAACTCTCCCGATTCCGTAGCTCCATCACAATCTGCGCCGCCGCCGCTCTCGCCTCATCTTCCTTCTCCACCGGAAAGCTGATCGCCCCCACGCGCGCATGTCCGCCGCCGCCAAACCGCTCGCAGATCGCCGCGATATTCGCCAGCTCTCCCGCCGCCTTCGTCGTCCACGGGTTCGTTCCCACCGACACCTTCGTCCTGAAGCTCGACTTCGACAGCCCCACGTTGTACGTCCCCTCCGGATGCAGATAGTACGGAATAAATTTGTTGTATCCCTCCGTCGGCTGGTCCGTAATGTCGAAGCGGATCACGCCGCGCTCGCACTGCGCGCGTTCACGAATCAACTCCAGCCCCGCCCAGTGTTGCTCCAGCAGCGGCCCCAGCAGCTCCTGCACAAACGGCTGCTCCAGCACCTGCTGCAGCGGCATCGCCGTCAGCAGCGGAATAAATCTCTTCGAGATCGACACGCCCCCAACGTCCGGCGCGCTCTCGATCACCATGGTCAACTTCATCGCTGGCTCTGCCATCTCCACCGCGGCCTTCGCGCTCTCATACTTCGCGCCGTCCACAATGTCCGCCCAATGGATCAACTCCTTCAGCGGAGCCACATCCATCCCAAACTTCGTGCTCGCGATGTGCGCAATCCAGCCCGTGCAGCTCGTATAGCTCGGATCGAAGAACTTCCGCATCGATTCGCTTCCATCCGCCTGCCCCGCGCGAAACCTCGCCTCATCCTCCGCCGTCATAAACGCCGACAGGTGATGATCGAACCACCACGTCACCTTCGGCGAAGCCGAATACTTGAAGTCCACAATCGCATTCTCACCCGCTGCATCGAACCAGCTCTCCTCATACAACGAGCCGGCGCGATGCACCAGCCCGTGATAATCAAAGCTGTCGGCAGTCCCAATGCACTCGCGATGAAAGCGTGTAAACAGCGACGCCGAGCACGCGCCATCGAAGCAATTATCGTGATAAAAAACGCGGCAGTTCAAGCGAAATCACCCCTCTAACCTGCATAGCAACTCCTCCAGAATATCCGAGCTCTGCAGGAACAATCACTTCCACCCACGCGTATCATCTTGAGTATTCACAAATAATCAAACCGACGCACGCCATCCCCAGAGGACCCCACCCCATGGACTCGACTCCCGAGCAGCCCTTCGCCGAAGAACTCCCCGAACCCGCCACAATCCAAATCTCGCCGTCCGCGCAGGACCCGACTCCCGAGCAGCCCTTCGCCGAAGAACTCCCCGAACCCGCCACGATCCAACTCTCGCCGTCCGCGCAGGACCCGTTCGCGCAGGAGCCGCGCTCCACCGCGCACCGCGTCTTCTTCGGTCCCTTCGGCCTGCGCGCCGGTTGGAGCCTGCTGATCTATCTCGCGATCGCTGCATGCATCATCCTCGGCGTTCATAGCCTCAGTGCGCACGGAAAGGCCAGGAGGGATCACGCCGCGGCTACAGCGGCAAAGGTGACCGGCGCAACGAACCCGTCACCGCCCATCAAATCCGCAGCGATCACCATCGCTCCCAGGCTCGACGCCAGCAAGCCCGCGCCCATGCTGCCGATGATCATCGTCGAGGCCATCATCCTCACCATCCTCGTGCTTCTCAGCTGGCTCATGGCGGCCATCGAACACCGCAGGATCTCCGCCTTCGGCCTCGGCGGCATCCAGTCCATCCGCCGCTTCCTTGTCGGCGCCGTCTGCGGTCTCGCCGCCATGGCTCTGCTCATCGCATCGCTGCGCGGCTTCCATCTCCTCGCCTTCGATACCCGCCTCGACCACGGCCGCTCCATTCTCGGCTGGGGAGCAACCCAGCTCTTCGCCTTCCTGCTCGTCGGCCTCGTCGAGGAGTACACCTTCCGCGGCTACCTCCAATTCACCCTCACCCGGGGCATGGTCTGCATTGGCAACCTCGTCTCGCCGCAACACGCCCGCGCCATCGCCTTCTGGATCGCCTCCATCCTCACCTCCGCGCTCTTCCTCTACGCCCACACCCGGAACCCCGGCGAAACCTGGTTCGGCCTCTTCTCTGTCTTCCTCGCCGGCCTGCTCTTCGTCATTGCTCTGTGGCGCACGGGCTCCCTCTGGTGGGCCATCGGCTTTCACATGGCGTGGGATTGGTCCCAGTCCTTCCTCTACGGTGTACCCGACAGCGGCACCCTCATACAGGGACGTCTCTTCGCCACGCATGCCCTGGGCAAGCCGCTCTACTCCGGCGGCACCGACGGCCCGGAAGGCAGCCTGCTCTGCGCCCCCATCATCCTGCTCGTCATCCTCATTTTGCTCTACACCCATCCCTCGCCCCAGCCGCCCCTCGAGACCAGCTCCGATCCATTCCCCCAAGAGCCATCACCGGGACTGTCCATCGCATCCTGAAGAATCGTCATTTCGACCGAACGCTCACGGCCTCATCGTGAGCCGCAGCGGAGAGAATCCTGTATTTCGCTCCTGCCCATACCATGCTCCCTCAAAGCGCGCCCAGCGCCTAGAATCTCTCTAGCCCATGAGTTTCTCCACACCCGAACACCCTGAAGACGCAACCAACGACGCCAACACTCGTCCCGACCTCAACCTTACCCACCGGCGCTCTGACGAGAACTCCGACCAGCCTCCCACGCCGCGGCGCATCTTGCTCAAGCGCTTTCTCCGCGCCGCCGGGGTCCTCGCGCTGCTCGCCGTCCTCATCGTCCTCACCTCGGCCCTCGCGTTCCGCCACGCGATGCACGCGTCCCTCCCCCAAAACCTGGGCCTGCTCGATGGCAACATCTCCATCGCCGGCATCTCCGCTCCCGTCACCGTCACGCGCGACGCCCAGGGAGTCCCATCGATCCACGCCGCCAACCTCGACGACCTGCTCTTCAGCCAGGGCTACATAACCGCCTCCGACCGCCTCTTCCAGATGGACGCTCTTCGCCGCCACGGTGCCGGTGAGCTCGCCGAGATCCTCGGCCCCTCGCTCATCGCACACGACCGCGAGCAGCGCTACCTCCAGCTCCGCGCCGCCGCCGATCGCGCCGTCGCCGTCCTCCCCCCCGACGAACTTCACCAACTCCAGGTCTACGCCCGCGGCGTCAACGCCTTCATCACCTCCCACCGCGGCAGCGCCTTCCACAGCAACACCCTCCCCGTCGAGTTCCATATCCTCCACTACGCCCCCGCTCTCTGGGAGCCGCGCGACTCCATCCTCATCTCCCTCGTCATGTCCCAGGAGCTCTCCACCGAGTTCCCCGCTAAGCTCAACCGGGAAGCCCTCTCCGCGCATCTCCCCGCCGCTCTCCTCGCCGACCTCTATCCCACCGACTCCTGGCGCGACCGTCCGCCCACGCAAGACCCCAGCGACCTCACCGCACCCGCCGGCCCCGTCGAGCAGATCCCCCTCGACAGGACCCAGTCCCTCAACCACGCCCCACCCAGCCTCACCACCCCCCACAGCAATTCAACCCTCACCCTCGGCGAAACTCTCACCACCCCGCAAAATTCAACTCTCGCCGTCCGCGCAGGGCTCGACACCCCGCGCGATCCAACCCTCACCCTCGGCACAACTCAGGACACCCCGCAAAATCCAACTCTCGCCGTCCGCGCAGGACTCTGCGACGGCTGCCGCGCCGGCTCCAACAACTGGGCTGTCTCCGGCGCCCACACCGCCTCCGGCGCGCCGCTGCTCTCCAACGACATGCACCTCAGCCTCACCGCGCCTGACATCTGGTACGAAGCCTCACTCCACGCCTCTACCACCCCCAGCAACACCCCGCTGGATGTCGAGGGCTTCACCCTCCCCGGCGTTCCCTTCGTCATCGTCGGACGCAACCCCTACGTCGCCTGGTCTTTCACCAACTCCGGCGCCGACGCCCAGGACGTTCTCATCGAACACCTCCGCGGTTCCGGTTCCAACACCGAGTACGAGCGCCCCGACCACACCTGGTCCCCCATCGGCCATCAGATCGAGCACATCCACGTCCGCGCCGGCCGCGACGTCACCCTCGACGTCCTCACCACCACCCACAGCATCGGCAACACCACCTTCCAGACCCCCATCATCTCGCCGCTCTACCCCACCGAGCACCGCGCCCTGGCTCTCGCCTGGACCATCTACGACCCCTCCACCATCTCCGCGCCCTTCCTCGCCATCAACTCCGCCCCCGACGCCGCCTCGCTCGTCGCTGCCTTCGCCAGCTTCGACAGCGTCACGCAGAACCTCATCTACGCCGACGCGCACCACATCGGCTACCACCTCCTCGGCCACATTCCCATCCGAGGCCCGGCCATCCAGCGCCCCCGCGCCATCCAACCCTTCATCCTCCCCGACAACACCCCCTCCGGCGACGAAGAAGACGAGTCCGGCCCCCCCGACGCCCGTCTGGAACGACCACTAGACCCGTCTTCTCAACCGCAGCCGGGTCACCCCACGAGCGCACCTGCTCGCTGGGGTGGAGATCGCGCAGCGCGTAGTGGAGAGACCCCCGCATTTGTCTTCGCTTCTCGGCAACCCAAGCTTGGTAGCCTGAGGCTTCAGCCTCAGGTCTCCTCGGGTCTCCCCTGGGGCATGCTCTCTTCTGCCCCACCCCCACCCATACTGTCGCCCGCTCTTTTTCGTTTGTCATTCCCGAAGAGAAT
>PLHC01000009.1 GCA_003138795.1 Granulicella sp.
GGATTGAGCTGCTGGGCTGCGGGATGGTCGACCCGGCGGTGTTTGAGTCGGTGAATCAGCGGCGCATCGAGATGGGCCGCGAGCCGATCTATGACACGCGCAAGATCAGCGGGTTTGCGTTTGGCATGGGCGTCGATCGGATTGCGATGATGAAGTATGGGATCAGCGATATCGGCCTGCTGTACTCGGGCGATATGCGGTTTTTGGAGCAGTTTGCGTGAATATTCTGACGAAGTGGCTCCGTTCGTATCTGCCTGAGCTTCCAGTGGATGACCGGCAGCTTGCGGAAGATCTTACGCTGCGCGGCATTGCCGTGGAAGGTGAGTTCGATGCGGCCTGTGGTGGACGTCTGTACGAGATGGACATCACCACCAATCGCGTCGATGCGATGAATCATTACGGCGTTGCGCGTGAGGCTGCGGCGATCTATGATCTCGCGCTCGCTCCGCTCGCAGAGCATCTTGGCGCGGCGGTTGCGGAGACGAAGCGGGGCGAGGCTTTCCCGGTTCGCATTGAGGCGAAGGACCTGTGCGGACGCTTTACGGCGCGGGTGATTCGCGGCGTGACGGTGGGACAGAGCACGGGCCAGATCGCAGAATATTTTGCGGCGCTGGGACAGAAGCCAATCTCCGCGCCGGTCGATGTGACCAACTTCGGCTGGCTGGCGATGGGGCAGCCCACGCATGTCTTCGACCTGGATACGATCGTCGGCGGCATTGTGGTGCGGCGCGCGCACGCGGGCGAGAAGCTGCAGCTGCTGGATGGGACAGAGCGGACGTTAGTCGCAGAGGATTTGGTGGTCGCGGACGAGGTGCAGGCGCTGGCCCTCGCGGGAGTGATGGGCGGTTGGGAGTCGCGCGTGACCGAGGCGACGAAGAACATTCTCGTGGAGGCGGCGTGGTTCGATCCGGCTGCGATTCGCGCGAGCTCGCGGCGGCATGGTTTGCATACGGACGCGAGCCATCGGTTTGAGCGCGGTGCGGACTTCGATGCGGCTCCGCTGGCGAATCATCTGGTTACGCGCATGGTCGTCGAGCAGAGCGGCGGCGAGGTTGTCGGGCCGCTGGTGGATGTTGTGATTCCGGAGATTGCCGCGAAGACCGCGGAGCGCGCGGCGATTTCGCTCAAGGTGAGCGAGGTGCAGCGGCATCTGGGGACGACGGCTGATGGCGAGGGAATTAGCGAAGCTGTCGTGGCGCAGTATCTGGGTGCGCTCGGATGTGTGCTGACGCAGACGGCGGCAGGTGAGTACGCGGTGAAGCTGCCGAGCTGGCGGCTGGACCTCGAACGCGAGATCGACTTGATCGAAGAGGTTGCGCGCGTGTACGGGTACAACCGGTTTGCGGACACGCTGCCGAGCTTTGCGGGTGCGGTGCGCGAGTTGCCGCACGCACAGCAGGAGGCGGCGATTCGCGAGACGCTGCGTGCGCTGGGCTTCACGGAGGCGATCTCGAGCACGTTTACCTCTGCGGAGGAGGCGGCGACCTTTGGTGAAGCGGGCGGCGAAGCGGGCGGCGAGGGGGCGGTTGCGATCGGCAATCCGCTGAGCGCGGAAGCGGGCATGCTGCGGCCGTCGCTGGCGCCGGGAATGGCGACGATGCTCGCGCATAACCTGCATCGCGATGTGCGCAGTGTGCGGCTCTTTGAGCTGGGCACGGTGTTTGCGGGGTCTACCGCTAAGGTGAACGAGAAGGCTGGTTTGGCGCTGGGTGCGACGGGTTCGGCGGTGGCGACCGCGGTGTATCGTTCTGGTCTTTATGAAGACCGGGATGCGCTGTTCTACGAGACCAAGGGTGCGATTGAAGCGCTGCTGGCGAAGTTCGATGGTGCGGTCAGCTTCGATACGGGTTCGCTGCCTGTTTGGCTGGCGGCGGGCCGTGGCGCGCGCGCGTTGCTCGAGGGCAAGCCCGTCGCGGTGTTCGGTGAGCTGAGCGCTGCGGAGCTGCAGGCGCGCAAGCTGCGGCAGCCATGTGTGATTGCGACGATCGACGCGCAGACATTGTTCCAGACGGCGCTGCGTCAGCCGGCATCGCGGGAGCTTTCGCGCTTCCAGGCGGTGGAGCGCGACTTCTCATTTGTCTTCCCCGATGCGGTTACATGGGCGTCGATCGACGGCACGCTGCGCGGTCGGAGACTGGGAGAGCTGCGGAGTGTGCGGCCGGTTGAGATATTCCGTGATCCGAAGGGGAAGGCGATCGCTGCGGGATCGTATTCGCTGCTGTTGCGCGTGGTGTTTCAGTCCAATGAGCGGACTCTGGCGGAAGAGGAGATTACGGGCTGGACGGAGTGGATCGTCGCGCAGCTTAAGGGGCTGGGCGGCACGCAGCGAGCGTAAGCGATCTTCGCACGAAGGGGATCGATTCCAGCGAGCGGAGTTGCAAAAAGGGGACTCAGGGAGATTCCCCCTGGCGTGTGCACAGCAAAATCCTCCACGTGGCGTCCTATACTTCGATGAGACAGGAGCGTAACTGCGCCCTGAAGGAGTAGCACATGGGATCCGCAACTATCAGTGTCGATGAGTTTCAGGCGCTGGAGCAGAAGGTGCTCCAGACCGTCGAGCTGATCAAGAGAGAGCGCGAAGCCAGAGCTTCGGCAGAGGCAGCATGCGCTGCTGCCAAGGCGGAAGTGGCCGACGTACAGGCTGAGCTTGCCGCAGCCAGGGCAGAGGGTGCGGCTGCGCAGCAGGAGCTCGCTGCGCGCGGCGAGGAGATTGCTTCGGCAGAGGCAGCATACGTTGCTGCCGAGTCGGAAGTGGCCGCCGCGCAGACCGAACTCCAAAGCCTGCAGCGCGAGCGCGAGGCCGTACGGCTGCGCGTGGAGAAGATGCTGGCGAGTATCGAAGAAGTGCTTTAGAGAAATGGATTTGTAGCCGGGTCAAGGGTCGGTTCGACAACAGGCAGGAGTCGTAGTGGCAGAGACGCAGCAAAGAAGTGCGGCGGAGATCTCGCGAGCAGAGCTGGAGGCTTGCGAGTCCGGAGCCGTTGTCGTCGATATTTACGATCAGATCTATCAGCTTCGCGGATCCGATCCGGGATACATCGAGCGGTTGGCGTCGGTGGTGGACTCCAAGATGCGCGCGGTTTCGGCGCACGGCGCTACGGTGGACTCATTGCGCGTGGCTGTACTGGCTGCGCTCAATATCGCCGATGAGCTGCTGGTACTGCGTTCGCGCTGCGAGGTGCTCACGGCGACGGTGGAGGCCAACTGCCAACAGGCGGCGCAGAGCGCGATGCGCTCCCGGGCGGGCTCGTTGATGGGGATGCTGGACGCTGTGCTCGAAGAGCGCAAGGCTGGCTGACGCCGAGCGCAGGGCTGGCTGACGCCGAACGCAGGGCTGGCTGACGCCGAACGCAGGGCTGGCGTGCGCTGCCAGGTGAGACCGATGCATCCTGAGAAATCTTCTTGATCTGGTGATTGTCCTGCTGGATCATAGATCGCACGCGAACGCGTGCGTTTCCTCAGGAGCGTCTTCATGTCGATAAAACCAGGTGCTCTTTGCGCTGCCGTCGGGCTACTGGCTCTACCGGCAGCGCTGGCCCATGCGCAGGCTGCTGCGTCCGCGGCTGACGACTACCGCACGAATCCAAAGTTTATTGCTGCGCGGTGAAGGAAGCGAGGCAAAGGAACAGGCCCGCGAAGCCAGGGCTCGTCCCATGGAGCGACAACGGCGCCGGCGGGAAGTTGATGAGACGCAAGGGGCGGGTTGCGTAATATGCGACTCCCCGATAGCATCCAAGGCAGAGACCGGCCTGCAAAGCAGGTACGGGGAATACCGCAGGTTGAACCAATACTCATTGAACAGGGTTCCAGCTCGTATACATGGCTCGGTGTGCTAGGTCCGCCAGTCCGGAAAGCCTAAAGAGCCACGGCTGGGGCCCACCGCTTAACGCGGGTTCACCTGCGCCTCGCCGTACGGCCCAGTGGGTCGGTCTTTACATCTCTCTCGCCGCTCGCCCGGGGCGCAGGCCAAAAGGGCCGCGTATGCTGGAAGATGGTGAACTTTCTCCTCCAGCCAGCGGCGATCTTGTTTCCAGGCCCGATGGGTCTGGGGCCGCTGTGGGTGTCCGTGTATGGGGTGTTCGCGGCGGCGGGGCTGATTGCCGCACTCTTGCTCAGCCAGCGAACGGCAAGATTTGCGGGTCTTGTGGCTCAGCAGCTCTGGGATGCGAGCCTGTTCGCCGTCGTGGCTGCCTTTGTGATTTCGCGGCTGCTGCTGATTGCGCGCGATCCGGAGGCGTTCCTGAGCGTTCCATTCAAGGTGCTCGCATTGCCGTCGTTCACGTATGGCGGCATGGCGCTCACGGCTTTGGCGGTGGCGGCGTACTTGATGTGGAAGAGACTGCCGGTGCTGGCGGTGCTGGATGCGTGGGCTCCTTGTGCGGCGCTGCTGGCGGCTGCGCTGAGCCTGGGACACTTTTTCGAGGGCACGGATGCAGGCATGCCGACGCGCCTTCCGTGGGGCATGCCTATGCCGGGCATGGGCCGCGTGCAGCCGGTGCAGATCTATGCGGCTGCGGCGTCGCTGGTGCTGCTGGCGGTGCTGCTGAGGATGCTGCAGCGCAGGCTGCGCGCTGGCGTGGTCGCCGGCGTTGCGCTGGTTGCTGGCGGAGCGGTGACTTTTCTGCTCGACATGGTCATGCAGCCAGCCGAGAGCGGAAGCGGTGCGTGGCTCGATCCGGCGCAGTGGATTGCGCTTGGGGCGATGGTGGTGGGTACGTTGATGCTTACATTTTTGAAGGAGTTTGTTTAGATGCCATCGCAGAATATGTTGCCCAAAGGGAAGAGACGCCAGACAGTGAAGCACGAGTACCGGGCGCAGCGGACGCTGGCGCAGGAGCGTGAGGCAGCGTTGCGGGCCGCGGGGCAGCCTGAAGAGGAGGCGGTATCGGGACTCCACGACACGGCAGAGTTCACGCCGTCGAGTTCGCCGTTTGCCGGGAATCCGGGGCTGGTGACCAGTGGGCCGAGTGGGGGCAAGCATCCGCAGGAAGAGCAGTCGGCGCGGCGCTACCCGGCGCCGAAGGTGCATGTGGAGGAGCGGGAGATACAGGTGCTCGACGACCTGGAGGCCGAGGGCGGGGTGCGCAGCTTTGCGGCAGAAGCGGCGGCGGCGGGCATGCGGCTGGATGCGTACCTGGCGAAGGCCATTCCGGAGATCAGCCGGGCACGCGTTGTGCTGCTGATCGATGGCGGACAGGTGACGGTGAACGGCGAGCCTGGCCGCGCGAAGCAGAAGCTCAAGGGCGGAGAGCTGATCGAAATTGAGGGCGATCCGCGGCCTGCGCCGCTGAATGCGACTCCCGAAGATATTCCGCTGACGATCGTCTATGAAGATGATGACCTCGCGGTGGTCGATAAGACGGCTGGAATGATGGTTCATGCCGGCTCGGGAGCGCCGGAGCACAATCGCGGAACGCTGGTGAATGCGCTGCTGCACCACTTCGGCGCCGACTCTTCGCAGGTTGGCGGCGGGCTGAGCCAGGTTGGCGGCGCGTTGCGGCCGGGCATCGTGCATCGGCTGGACAAGCAGACGAGCGGGCTGATCGTCGTGGCCAAGAACGACGTTACGCACCGCAAGCTGGGCGAGATGTTCTCCGAACACCGGATGCGCAAGACGTACGTCGCGCTGGTTCACGGGGAGGTGAAGGGCGAGGAGGGCACGATTCAGCTGCCCATCAGCCGTGACCTGGTGCGGCGGATTCGGATGACAACGAAACGCGGGGGCGGAAGGAGCGCGGTCTCGCACTGGAAGGTGCTGGAGCGCGTGAATGGAGCGTTCGGCAAGTTCACGCTGGTCGAGGTGCGCATCGAGACGGGGCGGACGCATCAGATCCGCGTGCATATGCAGGCGATCGGGCACCCGGTGGTCGGCGATTTTCTGTATGGGGCGCCGCGCCGCATCCGTCCGGCGGCTGCGCCGGCTGCGGGAGCGGGTTTGCAGAATCGCCCAGCTACGCCGAGCAGCGAGGCCGAGAGCCCGTCGCTGGAGCGCAACTTCCTGCATGCTGCAGAGCTGGAATTCCTGCATCCGCGCACGGGCAAGTCGCTGTCGCTGCGCGCAGAACTTCCGCCTGAACTGACCGGGCTGCTGGAGCAGCTTCGCCAGGGCTGAACCGTTGGCAGCAAGGCAGCGCGCGTTGAAGTCGAGACGCTTACGGAACGAAGTCATAACGCATACGGAACGAAGTCATAACGCATACGGAACGTGGGGTTGGTACGATGGGAACCATGAGAATCAGCAGGAACGCGCGATGGGCTGCCATCGCGCTGGTGTGTACTACCGCCGCGCTAGCAGCGACGGCACAGACGGCACCGCAACCGTTGCCGCCACAGACCGCGCCGCCACAGACCGCGCCGCCACAAGCATCGGCCACACCGACGTCACCAGCACCTGCTCCGCAGGAAGCGGAGCCGATGCCGCAGCGCGCGGATGGCTCGCAGGCGACGGAAACCATCCAGCTGTTCTCGCGCGAGGTCGACCTCCTCTTCACGGTCACCGACAAACATGGCAACTTCGTTACCGGGCTGCAGCAGCAAAACTTCAAGCTGCTCGATGACGGCCGGTCGCCGGAGCGCGTGATCCGCTTTATGCAGCAGACGAATCTGCCGCTGCGGTTGGGCATCATGATCGATACGTCGAGCTCCATCCGCCAGCGGTTTCCGTTCGAGCAGCAGGCGGCCATCGACTTCCTGCTACAGGTGATGCATCCGGTGGACCGCGCCTTCGTCGAGGGCTTTGACGTCCAGACCGACATTGAGCAGGGCTTCACCAATCGCGTCGACCTTCTCGACACCGGCATCAGCAAGCTGCGGCCCGGCGGCGGCACCGCACTTTTCGATTCGCTTTACAAGACGTGCCGCGACCAGATGCTGACGTTGCAACAGACGACGGATGTGCGCAAGGCGCTGGTGCTGGTCTCGGACGGCGATGACGACTATAGCCGGGCCACCGAGTCGGACGCCATCAGGATGTGCCAGCGCGCGCAGACCATCGTTTACACCATCAGCACCGATACCAGCCCCAGCAAGGACAAGGGCGACGATGTTCTAACGAGGATCTCCAACGCGACGGGCGGACAGACGTTCTTCCCGACGCGCATCCAGGAGGTCGCGCAGGGCTTCCTCAACATCGAGGCCGAGCTGCGCAGCCAGTATTCGCTTGTCTACGTTCCGGCGGACTTCAAGCAGGATGGGTCATTCAGGAAGATCTACCTGTACTGTCCTGACACACGCTACTCGGTGCGCGCGGAGCAGGGTTATTTTGCGCCGAAGCCGCCGCAATAGAGGCGGGCGCAACTTTTCCGGGACGAACCCGGTCTATGCACACAGCGAGGTTTCCATGAAGTTGAGTGTCTGCCGCACCCTGTTTGCCCTGGTTCTTACTGCGCCGATTGCCGCGCTTGCACAGCAGCCTGCGGGCGTCGACGAGGCGCTCAAGAACATGACCTCGGAGCATGCTACCCACACCGCCTTTACGCTCGATCACGATATGCTGCAGTCGGCCGCTGGCTTTCTGAAGGACGGATCGGGGCCACTGGCGGAGCTCAATAGCATCACGATCGAGAACTACAGGTACCACGAGCCGGCGTTCTATATCCCGGAGAGCATGCACGCGCTGGTGGCTGCATTCAATGCTGCCGGATGGAAGCACCTGGTGGATCAGCACGCCGCGCCGAGCGCCGCTGCCGCACCGCACGGGCCGCTCACCGATCTCTGGCTGCACTTCAGCGGCTCGGACATCGACGGCGTGACGGTTGTGGTGCGAGCGCCGCGGCAGATGAGCGTGATCGAGGTCGCGGGCGATCTGCGGCCGCTGGATCTGGTGCATCTGGGCGGGCACTTTGGGATTCCGAAGGTGGACCCGGGCGCTGTGATGGTGCCTGCGGCGTCGGGGAAGTAAGTGCGGGTTGGACGAAAAGCGTACCCCAGAGGCTAAAGCCCTCTCTTTGACCGCCTATGAGACCCGAGGCTAAAGCCTCGGGGTACCCTTACCAGCCGTAGCGTTCGACCTCGCCGAGCAGGGCGAGTTTGCGATCGGGCTGCAGGAAGCTGGCTTCGATGGAGTTGGCCGCCAACTGGCGCAGTTCCTGGCGCGTAAAACCCTGAATGCTATGAGCCAGCAGATACTCGTTGGCCAGGTCGGAGCCAAAAAATGCGGGGTCGTCGGAGTTGAGTGTGACCAGTAAGCCGGCATCGAAGTAGCGCCGCAGGGGGTGAACGGCAAACGATGGGCAGACTCCCGTGCGCACGTTGGAAGTGGGGTTGAGTTCGAGGGGAATGCGACGCTCTTTCAGATCCTGCAGGAGGTAGAAGTCCTGGATCACGGAGAGAGCGTGGCCAATGCGCTCGGAGCCGATGCTGAGGGCTTCGCGAATAGCTTCAGGGCCGGTGGTTTCGCCGGCATGGTTGGTCAGGCGCAGGCCCGCTTCGCGTGCCTGGGCATAGAGGGCGCGGAAGGGCTCGGAGCCGGTGCGCCGCT
>PLHC01000134.1:0-1912 GCA_003138795.1 Granulicella sp.
GGAGCAAGTGAGACCGACGGCAATGCTCTGAATGTGGGGTACACGATTGGGTATGGAAGGCTCTCGAACAATGCGTCGCTGACCTGGAACCGGATGAGATCGGAGACGCGGAACTACTTCACCAACACGTCGAACNNCGACGGCAGGGCTGACGATTCCGAATCAGTCGGGCGGGTTTGCCGATCCGCGGTTTTATAACGGCCTGCCGGCGCTGAACATCACCAATTTTGCGGGGCTTTCCAATACGACGCCGAGCGAGCTGATCAACCAGACGATCAGCTTCTCGGACTTCGTTGCGTATCGGCACAAGAAGCACAATATGCGCGTCGGGCTGGATGTGCGCCGGGTGCATGCGGACTCGATCGGCGGCAATGATCCGCTGGGGCAGTTTACGTTCTCGGGCTANNGCGGATTTTCTGCTGGGACTGCCGCAGAGTACAGCGATCCAGGCGGGGCTGTACAAGATCTATCTGCGCGAGAACGTCTACGACGGGTATGCGACGGACGACTTCCGCCTGGCGCCGGCCTGGACGCTGAACTACGGCGTGCGCTATGAGTACTTCGCGCCCTATTCGGAGAAGAACAACCGGCTGGTGAACCTGGACCACAATGCGGACTTTACCGAGGTCGATCCGGTACAGCCGGGGCAGACCGGCGTGTATGAAGGAAAGTTTCCGAGCAGCCTGGTGGATCCCGACCGCGCGATGGTTGCGCCGCGCTTCGGCGTGGCGTGGAAGCCGAAGTTCACCAAAGATACGGTGGTCCGCGCGGGATACGGCATCAACTACAACACAGGGCAGTTTGCAACGATGGCAAAGTCGCTCTCGTTCCAGCCGCCGTTCGCCGCAACACAGACCAACGATATTCCTATCGCGAGCACTGCGAATCCGACGCCCACAGCAACGGGATGCGTGACGACGACGCCCACGACGACGGCCAACATGACGCTCGCCAATGGCTTTGGGTGCTCGACTGCAGAGACGATTCAAAATGATTATTCCGTGAACAAGAACTATCGGCTGGGTATGGTGCAGGCCTACAACGTGAATATTCAGCGGACGTTTCCGATGGGCATCGTGCTCAACATTGGGTACAGCGGAGCCAGGGGCAGCAACCTGGATGTGGTGGGCTCGCCGAACAGCACGCCGACGGGCGTGACGACGCCGGGCGTGGCTCCGTTTTCGTATGAGACTTCGGTCGCTGGATCGCATGCGAATTCGCTGGTGGTGAGCGTGCAGAAGCGGCAGCAGAAAGGGATTGCACTGGGCATCACCTACACCTACGGGCACGCGATCGACAATGCATCGTCGGTCGGCGGGACGAGCGCAACGAGCGTGCAGAACTTCCGCCGGCTGGATTTGGAAGAGGGCAACTCGGGGTTCGATGTACGGCAGAGCGCGACGGGCAACTGGGTGCTGGAGCTGCCGTTTGGGCCCAACCGAGCGTACTTCAACAAGGGCGGAGTTTGGTCCCATGCGCTGGATGGGTTTTCGCTGAGCGGCACGTTCACATTCTCGACGGGATCGTACTTTACGCCCTCGTACTCGGGCAACCAGGCGGAGGCGGCGTCGGGCAATCTGTTTACGCTGCGGCCCGACCGCGTGTTCACGCAGCCGCTGAAGGGTGCGGGCACGATCGACGATTTCTTCAACAAGGCGGCGTTCGCGGCGCCGGCGGGAGAGTATGGGACAGCGTCGCGCGACTCGATTGAAGGGCCGGGGACGGTGGCGGTGACGGCGTCGCTGTCGCGGACGATTCAGTTGGGCAATACGCGGTCGTTCGAGGCGCGCGTGACGGCGAGCAATGTGTTCAACACCGTGCAGTACAGCGGGATCAACACAACGGAGAACTCGGCGAACTTCGGCGAGGTGAGCAGCGCGGCGGCGATGCGCGCGCTGCTGGTGCAGGCGCG
>PLHC01000134.1:2014-6522 GCA_003138795.1 Granulicella sp.
AACATCGTCCTCACCAACGTGGTGGTGCGCGACAAGACGGGAGCGGTGGTGAAGGGTCTGAAGGCGAGCGACTTCAGCATCATCGAGGACAAGAAGCCGCAGCAAGTTATCAGCTTCGACTATCAGAATGTGGCTGAGGCAGCGGTGCTCGCGGAGAAGACGACGGCTGGGGGCAAGGCTTCGGTGGCGGATTTGCTCGAGCGCAACTTCGCCGCAAGCCAGGCGCAGCTGAAGGATCATCGGCTGATCGTGATCTTCTTCGACCTGAGCTCGATGCAGGAGGAGGACATCGATCGCGCGGTGGACGCGGCGGACGATTACATCAACAAGCAGATGCAGGCGGCGGACCTGGTCGCGCTGGTGAGCATGTCGACGGGCCTGACGATGGATCAGGACTTTACCTCAGACAAGGGTGCGCTGCTGCGCGGCCTGGCGAAGTATAACGGCAGCGATGAGACCGGGTTTGCGAATGGAACGACCGGCTCGACGAATGGGACGAGCGACGATACGACTGCGTTTGCGGCGGACGATACGGAGTACAACAGCTTGAATACGGACCGTGAACTGCTGGCGATCCGCGCCATCTCGAAGAGCCTGGAGAGAGTGGACCAGCGCAAGTCGATGCTGTACTTCTCCGGTGGGCTGACACGCAATGGCATCGAGAACCAGGCGAGCCTGCGTGCGGCAACCAATGAGGCGGCGAAGGCGAATCTCGCGATCTATAGCGTGGATGCGCGCGGGCTGCAGGCGCTGGCTCCGGTGGGGGATGCGAGCAAGGGAAGCTTGCGCGGCAACTCGGCGTATAGCGGCGCTGCGGCGACCGCGCAGTTGAGCGCGAACTTTGGATCGCAGGAGACGCTGAGCACGCTGAGCACCGACACGGGCGGTAAGGCGTTCTTCGACTCGAATGATTTTGCGCCGGCGTTTCAGCAGGTGCAGCATGACACCGAGGCGTATTACATTCTCGGCTTCCACTCGACCAACCAGACACGCGATGGATCGTTTCGCCACCTGACGGTCAAGGTGGATCGCAGCGATGTGAAGATCGAATACAGGCCGGGCTACTATGCGCCGGCGGACTTCCAGCATCAGAAGACCGAGGACCGCGAACTGGCGCTGACGGAACAGATGCGCAGCGATCTCCCTGCGACGGATGCGGCGGTGTATCTGCAGGCGCTGTACTTCAGGGAGAGCAGGAACTCTTTCTTTATTCCGGTGAGTTTGATTGTTCCGGGCTCGCAGATTCCGTTTGTGAAGGGCGGGGACCGCGATAAGGCGAGTCTCGACATTATGGGGCAGGTGAAGGACGCGCAGGGCATTGCGGTGGGCAATGTGCGACAGACGGTGAAGCTGGCGCTGGATCCGTCGCAGGAGGTGCAGCGGAAGAATATTCAGTACTCGACTGGCTTTACGCTGGCGCCGGGGCGGTATCACCTGAAGTTCGTGGTGCGCGAGAACCAGACGGGCAACATGGGCAGCTTCGAGACGGATATTCAAGTGCCCGATTTGAAGAAGTCGCCGCTGAAGCTGAGCTCCGTCGTGCTGGCGAGCCAGCGGGTGCCGAATACGACGAAGAATGCTGCCGGGAATCCGAGTCCGTTGGTGCGCGATGGCCTGGAGTGGGTTCCGAATGTCGCGCATGTGTTTCGGCAGGATCAGCACCTCTACTTCTTGTACGAGGTGTATGACCCGACCAAGGAGAAGGGTGCGGAGGGCGGGCCGGTAAAGGTGCTCACGAGTATCGAGTTCCTGAACAATGGAACGAAGGTGTACGAGACGCCGCTGGTGACTGCGAATGCAATCAACGATGCGCAACACAATGCGGTGGCGTTCGAGTTCGATGTGCCGCTGGCGCAGTTGAAGCCGGGGACGTACATCTGCCAGGTGAATGTGATCGACGATGCGGGTGGGAGCTTTATCTTTCCGCGCATAGCGTTGAAGGTGGAGGCTCCGGCGGCGAAGGCTCCGGTGGTCGCGGCGAACCCTAAGGTTGCGGCTCCGTAGAGGAAGGCACCCCACCCTGCGACGATGAAGCTGTCGCGAGGATGGGCCACCCGGCCGATGCTACTTGTAGGGGCAGTGGCGGCAGTCAGAGTTGCAGCAGTAGCCGCGGCGCAGGTGGTAGGCGGCGGTGAAGACGATGCAGTCGCCTTCCCTGTAGAAGTCTTCGGGGCGCAAGGGCTCGTTGGCGATGGGGGCTTCGCCGGGTTTGGGTGCAGGGCGCTGGGTTTCGTCGCGCTGGGTTTCGTCGCGCGGGGTTTCGTCGCGCGGGGTTTCGTTCATGAGAAGAGGCCGGGGTGTGCAACAGGTTGCGCGGGGCGCGGCGGGAGAGCTTCGGCGCGCAGCATGGCGGCGACGCTGCGGGTGCGAGCGGGCTTGGCGGGGCGTTCGGGGACGGGGTTCTCTTCGACGACGGCTCCGTTGAGGAAGCTGACTTCGCGGCCAGGGATGGCGGGGATGCGCTCGCCGGGAACAATAATGCCAGCGAGGTTCAACGGATCTGCAGCGGCGACGGCGATGGGCGCTTCATTGGCGCGATTCGCAGACTCGCGGCGAGCGGCGCGGAGAGAGTCGACGGCCTCGGGCAGAGCGAACTGCTCGCCGAATGGCCCGGAGACGAAGCGGCCTCCGCGGATCTCGCCGCGGTCTTCGAGGCGACGCAGGATGGGGAGCAGGTCGCGCCATTTGGGAGCGTTGGACTCGCGGGCGAGGAGCTCGCGGAAGAGCACGCCGTAGCGGCAGAGCAGGATGCGCGCGTGGGCGTCGAGTGCGGCGTCGGTGAGCTTCGCACGTTCGATGGCGGTCGGATGGATGAGCGTTGCAGAGGGTTCGGAGAACATCGACCAGCGGCCGGCGGTAGTGCGGGCGGCGGCGCGCTTGCGCAGGCTGACGGCGGCGGTTTGGGCTACGGCGGCAGACTTGCGGCGCGGGTCCATCATCGCGCGCAGTTGGTCGAAGCCGTCGGCGGAGGCGAGGCCGGCGGTGGCGAGCTCCCATAGTGCCGTCGTGGTTTGCAGCTTGGTGAGGCCGGAGAGGCGTTGCAGGTCGGCGGTGAAGGCTGCGCCGCGCTCGGTGAGCAGGGCGCGGAGCTGCTGGGCTTGAGGAGAGAGCGATTGGGTGAGGACGGCCTCGTCGACGCACTTCGCGGCGAGCGCGTGGTGCAGCCACTCGGAGGACTCGCGCAGGTAGAAGGTGATGGGCGCGGCAGAGGTAGGAATGACGCGGCGCGGTGCGGTTCCGGCGAGCGCTCCCTCCGTTTGGCTGACGCTCGTTGTCCATGCCGGATGCGGCGAGATGCGGCCCCAGCCGAGGACCCCGGCGAGGCAGAGATTGTCGAGCCAGCGGGGATCGTAGTCGGCGACGCGCGCGGGAAGGAGGGTGCGCTCCCACTCGATGGCCGGGGCCTCGAAGCCTTCGAGTTGTTCGATCGCTGCCAGGACGCCCTCTTCCCCGCTGAGTTGGGGCTGGGTTTCGGAATGGGGCGCGAGGTGATGCCAGTCGAGCAGCCAACGCATGAAGATCGCGGGGGTGACCGGCTCGATCTGCTTGCGCAGTGTGCCAAGGGTGAGGCGATGGATGCGCTGCAGGATGCGGCGCTCGCACCACTCGATGGCGTAAGCCGCTGCGTTGGAACTATCATGCGGTGCGTCGTCTGCGGGTTGGGCGTATTCGAAGACGCCGCGCAGGGCGAGGCCCTGCATCTCCATCGCGAGCAGAGACTGATAGATCGAGTCTGGATGCGTGTGCGTGATCGTCGCGAGGTGCGCGGCGGTGGTGGGGCCGAGGAGTTGCAGCCAGCCCTGCGTGAGGGCGGTGGTGGCGGTGGTGCGCGGGATGGTGGTGGCGGATGGTGCGGGCTGTGTGGCGGGTGTGGACGGCGTGGCGGGTCCTTCGACTTCGCGCTGCGCGCTTCGCTCAGGNNCAGGATGACAGATTTGCGGCGGGTCGACAGATGGCCAGAGGAGTGCGGCTTCGGGGAGGCGTTCGGTGGCGATCCAGGCTTGGAGCTTAGCGCGTTGTTGGGCGGGGTCTTCTTCGAGCGTGATGAGGTGGGCGCGACCTTGTTGCGCGAGGCGTTCGAAGAAGATCGGCCAGTGTTGCGTGGAGTGCGACTTCCCTGCTGCCTCGCGCTCGAGAAAGGCGACCGGCAGCGCGATGAGTTGGAGGAGGAGGTCGTGAAGCTCGTGTTCGTCGCGAATATCTGGCCAGAGTTGCGCACGGACGGTGTCGATGGCGGCTTGATCGAGACGGCCTGCGCCGTCGGTTACGGTGTCGGGGAGCGTGCGGCGGGTGCTGACGGCACGGGCGCGGCGAGCGGCGGCATCTTCGCCGTCGAGGAAGGCGTAGGGCATCGCGTTGATGAGCTCGTGCGCGAAGAGCGATGGAACGGGCGTGTCGACGGCGAGGCAGCGGATGGCGCCGCTTTCGATTCCCTGAAGGATCTCGAGGAGGCCTTCGATGTCCATGGCCTCGGTGAGGGTGTCCTTCATGACCTCGCGGACGAGCGG
>PLHC01000134.1:6574-7561 GCA_003138795.1 Granulicella sp.
GCGCAGCAGTTGCAGCGAGCGGCCAGCGGCCCAGCGCCAGCGGTTCTTGAAGAGCGGCGAGGGGATGCAGGCTTGCTCGAGGAGAGTTTTGGCGGTGAGCTCGGTGAGGAAGTGGAAGACGTCGGCGAGGGGGAAGCTGTGCTGCTCGGCGAGGGNNTTGAAGCCGCGGCAGAAGCGCTTGCGGAGGGCGAGGCCCCAGGCCTTGTTGATGCGGCCGCCGAAGGGCGCGTGCAGGATGAGCTGCTGGCCTCCGCCTTCGTCGAAGAAGCGTTCGGCGATGATGGTGGTTTTGGTGGGGACGGCGCCCAGCACGGCGCGGCCGGAGACGATGTAGGTGATGAGTTGCAGGGCGGCTGAGTCGCCGATGAAGCACTCGCGCTTGAGGAAGGCGATGGTGTCGGCGACGTCGGGGTGGGTGGGTCGGACGGCGGAGGGCGCGACGTTGCGGGTGCGGAGGTCGATCTCGGAGCGGAGGGCTGAGACTCCATCGGAGAGGACGGAGGTGCGCTGCGGTGCTTCGCCCTCCCAGAAGGGAATGCTGGGCGGTGCGCCGTGGGCGTCTTCGACGAGGACCTTGCCGGCAGGGTCGACGCGCTGGATGCGCCAGCTGGTGTTGCCGAGGAGGACGACGTCGCCGGGGGAGCTCTCGACGGCGAAGTGCTCGTCAAGCGTGGCGATCTGCACGTTCTCGGGCTGGAGCATCACGGCGAAGATGGAGGTGTCGGGGATGGCGCCGCCGTTGGAGATGGCGATGCTGCGCGCTCCGCGGCGGGCATGGAGATGGCCCTGCACACGGTCGCGCATGAGGTAGGCGCCGTAGCGGCCACGCGAGTTCTCGATGCCGTTGTGGAGCAGCGCGAGGAGCTCGTCGAAGTGCTCGCGGGTGAGGTCGCGATAGGGGTAGGCGCGGCGCAGCGTGTTGTACAGGGCGGTCTCGTCCCAGGACTCTGCGCCGACCGCAGCGACGATCTGCTGCATGAGGATGTC
>PLHC01000134.1:7569-12914 GCA_003138795.1 Granulicella sp.
ATGTCGATGCCGAGCTCGAGTGATGCGGTGGCGATGAGGATCTTGATCTCGCCGGACTTGAGGCGCTGCTCGGCGTCGAGGCGAAGGGCGCGCGAGAGCGAACCGTGATGCGCGGCGACAGCGTCGGGGCCGAGGCGCTCGGTGAGTTCGAAGCTGATCTTCTCCACGAGGCGACGCGTGTTGACGAAGACGAGCGTGGAACGATGCTGTTGGGAGAGTGCGGCGAGCTTGTCGTAGATCTCGGTCCACATGGCCGTGGATGTGATGGAGCCGAGTTCGGCGGAGGGGACTTCGATGGCGAGATCGAGGGTGCGGCGCTGGCCGACCTGGATGATGGTTGCGGGCTTGCGATGGGATGCGCTTCCGACGAGGAAGTTGGCGACGAGCTCGATGGGGTTCTGCGTCGCCGAGAGGCCGATGCGCTGCGGAGGTGTTGCGAGGCCGGTGAGGAAAGCTCCGGGAGCGAGGTGGTTTTCGCCGCAGACTAGCGCGTCGAGGCGCTCGAGGGAGAGAGCGAGGTGCGCGCCGCGCTTGTCGTCGGCGATGGCGTGGATCTCGTCGACGATGACGGTCTGGACGCGGGTGAGATTGAGGCGCGACTTGCCCGCGGTGAGCAGGATGTAGAGCGACTCGGGCGTGGTCACAAGGATGTGCGGAGGATGCTTGAGCATCGACAGACGGTGCTTGGTGAGCGTGTCACCGGTGCGGACGCCGGTGCGGATTTCGGGGCAGAGATAGCCGCGCTGCATGGCGAGCTGCTGGATCTCGGCGAGCGGTCCGTCGAGGTTCTTCTGGACATCGTTGGAGAGCGCCTTGAGCGGCGAGATGTAGACGACGTGCGTCTGCGGCGAGAGACGGCCTTCGATCGCGGCGCGGAGGAGCTTGTCGATGCAGACTAAAAACGCGGCGAGAGTTTTGCCGGAACCAGTGGGCGCGGAGATCAGGGTGGGGTCGCCGGCGAGGATGGCGGGCCAGCCGGCAATCTGCGGCTCGGTGGCGGAACCAAACCTGGAGAGGAACCACTCCTGCACGACGGGATGCGCCCAGGCGAGAGCGGCGTTCACCGCAGCGTCGACTGCAGCGGGTACAGGAGCTTCCGAGGGTGGGAGAGACCCAGGCATGGAACATTGTAGCGCGAGGTTCGCGGTTTGTTCGCCCCGCTATCAGCGCAGGAATCGCCGGTGACAGCTTGGTGCGCATGAAGATTTTGAGCGAAGAGACAAGATCTACATGTTGCCGACGCCGATGTCGGCGGACCTGGCTTCGGCGTTGGTGGGGTCGAGGTACTGCTCGATGGTCTGGTCGAGGATTCCGCGCGCTTGCAGGATGAAGTCGATGGCGTCGCGGCCGGCACCGTGTCCGCCGGGGAGCGGCGTGATGTAGTGGGCGGCGGCTTTGACCTGCGCGCGGGCATTGGCGGTGGCGATGGCGAAGCCGACCTTGCGCATGACCGGTAGATCGATGATGTCGTCGCCGACGTAGGCGATCTCGTCGAGGGTGCAGTGCTCCGCGGCGAGGATCTGGGTGACCGCGTCCATCTTGTGGGCCTGGCCCTGATAGACGTGGTCGATCTTGAGGTCGCGGGCGCGGATGGCCACAACCTGCGAGTTGCGCTTGGTGACAAAGCCGATCTTGAGGCCGGCGAGGCGGGCGATGCTGATGCCCATTCCGTCGTGCGCGGAGAAGCTCTTGACCTCGGTTGCGTGGCCATCGGCGCTGCCACCCAGAGGGGGAATGATGGTGATATCGCCGTTGGTGAGGACGCCGTCGACGTCGTAGAGCAGGACTTTGACGCGACGAGCGCGGTCTTCAGGAGAGATAGCCGACATACGGCGATGATACTAGCCACTACGCGTGGGGCGACCACTGCGCGTGGGGCGAGACGCTTCGCGTGCCACTGCACGAGAGCCACTACGCATGGGGCGGGAGATTAGGGTGTCGGTTGCGGGCGGAGAGGCGGGATGATGGCGGCTGCTGCGGCTTTGCGTTCCTTTTCCTCGCGCTCTTTGTCCATCCTCTCGAGGAAACGTGCGACCGAGCCGGGGCGCTCGTAGTCTTCCCCGTCTTCGGGGTCTTCGTCGGGGGCGATGAGGATCCCGGAGGCGTCGAGGACGGTCTGGCGGACCTTGCTGGTCCGCTTGTGCGGCGGGAGGGCCGGGATGAGATCCCTGGCGTTGGCGCTGGCGACCTGCAGGCCGTAGAGGAGTATCGCGGCGCGCTTGGGGTCGAGGCGGTCCTGGGCCAGTGCGGTGATAAGCATGGAGAGCGCGAGCTGGATGGAGTGACGGTCTTCAAGGGCTGGGAAGTCGAGCTGGAGCGGCACGGCGGGGTTGCCCCCGGTGTACTCGGCGGTGTGGGGCTCGCGCTGCGTTCCGTCCTGCAGGGTCATCGGATGGATGACGGTCTCGATCTGCTCGTGGAGCGGGTTGAGGCTGCGATGACGCTTGCCGAGTTGGACGTGGTAGTAGCAGAAGACTTCGGAGGTGAGAGCGGGAGAACCGCAGCGCTCTCCGTTGGTGCGAATATGGCGGCAGAATTTCGTCGGCATGATTTTTCCTTGTGCATGGTTGGGAGCAGGGGGGTACCCCCCCCTGATTTTCTAAAGTCTCTGGAATGTTGTGCTTGCGTTTTTTGGTGTCGGCAAGGTATTCCATCCAGAGACTTTATTGGCAAAGTATTGAAAGCAAACAGGTTGGTCAGGATTTGCGGTGAGGTCCCGGGTCATTGACGGGATTTGTGGCTGGGTTGTAGACCTGATCGTTGCCTGGTTGTTTGGCCTGGTGGTGGTGGTGGGCGACCGGGAACTCGGGGACGTCCGGGAGACAGGCGACGGCTGGGAGCTGGGTGACGATGCGCTTGCGGGCGCGGCGGGCGTTGAGTTCGTGGGGCGGAAGTTTGCGGTCGATTTTAATGGGTTGGGACATGGTTTCTCCTGATCTTTGGTTTTAAAGGGGCCAAGGGCTGCAAGTGGCGGGTGTCGCCGGCTTGCAGCCCTTGGTTAGCCAGATGGCCTACTTCAATTGTAGAGAATCGGAGGGGGGAACTATGCCAACTCTATTTGGTGTGGTTTGTTGGAGTTATGGCCCGATGGGGGTTGACAGGATTTCGCGGGCCCGCCCCAGGAGAGGACGAGGAGGAGAGCAGAGCAGTCGCTCCGGCTGCGCCTTCGCGCCGGTCTGCGGCAAGCCGAGCCCACTCCTCGCAAAGTGCGTGACGGAGACGGATGGGACGCCGGGTAGTTAGTCGGGCTGCATTCGGCGGGAGTAGAACCTGCCCCAAAGCAGGGTCTAATCCAATTGATTGGGGTGCGGCTGCGCCGTTCGAGCTGCCTAGGCTTCAGCTCGATATCGAAGCCAGTGAAGAGCCCGGTGATGCGCTCATCGGTGAAGCCGCGCTCGCGCAGGATTTGGATCTCGCCTCCGAGCATGTCGATTACCTGGTCGCCAGTAAATCGCGCTTCAACAACGCCTGCAGCCTCGCGAAGCTCACGAGCTGCTGTGACGATCTGGTCTCTGGTGTAGGTGCGCTTGGCTGCCATTCGATTTCTCCTGATGTCAGCTATGAGTGATCGGCATAGCTGAGATTCCGTGTACGCTGCCTCGCAATTCGCGGCAAGAGCGTACCGTGAACCGTTTATCGGCGCCGGGTGGAAATGCCTTCAGTTGTTGTTCCCATTTGGGACAAACTGGAGGAAGCGGAGGGAGGTTGTGCGGGTTGGCCAGGTGACCCTCCACGAGCCTGTACAGCGCTGGTGCAAGGAGCATACAGTTTGACCGTGGCGAGAGAATCGACGCATGCTACAAGCCATACGGCCTGGCGGGAGGGCACCTCATAATGACAGCGAATCGGAGTACAGACGACCCTCACGGGCCTAAGTCGCCCTGGCCCGGATATGTACAGTTCCTCGTTGTCCTCGCCTTGACGGTGATGTTCTTTTTGCTTGCGCATAGCATGATGCGGCATCACTTCTTTAGCGGCGGCCGGTATAACAACCGCAACACCGCCACCACACCGACGCAGTGGTAACGGCGCCAATGCTGTCTGGTTTTTGGGGTTAGCGGTCGAGGGGTATCCTGGCTACTTGCCGATGACGATGATCCGGAAGGTGCCGGGGATCATGGGTGGGCGGGATTTCTGGCCGGGAGCGCCGACGGGGGCGGAGCCAAAGTCGGCGGTGGCGGTGAGGATGTGGCCGGTCTTGAGGTCGAGGGTGAGGGTGCGGGCGCGGGGTTCGGTCTTGAGATTCTGCTCGAGGGTGAAGTCGGTGTGGGAGTTTTCCTTGATGATGGCGAGGGTTCCTTCGCCCTGGGTGCTGAAGGCCTCGAGGGTATTGGGGTTGAATCTGGCACCGTCGGAGCCCGCGCCGGTGGGAAGGACGGCGAGGATTTTGCCGTCGGTGGCGGAGAGGACGATCATGTTCTGCTTGTCGCTGCAGGAGGCGAAGAGGATGTCGTGGACGGCGTCGATGGCGAGGCCAGCGCAGCCGCCGCCTTGGCTGGAGATGTCGTAGTTGCCGGTGAGCTTGAGGGCGGCGGTGTCGACGACGGCGATGGAGCCCTTGTTTTCGAGGTCGATGAAGAGGTGGCCGTGGTTGTCGAGGGCGGCTTCTTCGACGTCGGCGCCGAGGTCGAGGGTGCCGAGGATGTTGCCGGTGGCGGCGTCGAGGAGGGTGACGTTGGGCGAGGCGTGGGAGAGGATGTAGACGTGGTGGGTGGCGGGGTCGTCGAGATAGCCGTCGGGGCGGCCGCCGGTGGGGATGGTCTTGATGACCTTGAGGGTCTGGGTGTCGAACATGGTGACGGGATTGCTGGTGGCGAAGCCGTGGTGGGTGGCGTCGTCGATGACGACGCCGTGGGCGGTGCCGGTGGCGACCTCGCCGATGGGGGCGAGGGTGTCCAGATTGTAGATGTGGAGGTTGCCGGCGGGGCCGGAGCGGGCGACGTAGAGGCGGCGGTCGGTGGAGTCGGCGACGAGGTAGTCCCAGCCGCCATCGCCACCGATCTTGTCGGTGGTGAGGATCTTGTATTGCTGGGCGGGAGCGAGGGTCCCGGCGAATACGGGAACGAGCAGAGCGAGGGCGAGGCTGGAGGCGCGGGTCATGATGCGGCGAGTATACGACGCGGGCCGGGTTCGGATGGTTAAGAAACGCTGAGGTTGGGCGTACTGTTGTGGCGGCGCGGAGGAGCGCAGGCTGATCGCTCCGGCGTTACCACCCTGCCAGTAGAAGCGCTCGCAGTGGGCTCGGCCTTGGGCAGAGCGGAATCCACCCATCGCGATGAGACCGCGATGAACGTGCCACCCGGCGGTTAGTCCAGCTCTACTTAATTGGGATGGATCTTGCCCCA
>PLHC01000067.1:0-132 GCA_003138795.1 Granulicella sp.
TCTACTATCCGGCCGCGGATCGCGGCTTCGGCCTCACGATGGAGCGCGGCGCAACGGTCTCTGCCGAAGGCGCCCTCGGCTCGCTCGCCGTCGAGTTCTACCCTGACGTGATGCAGCACTTCCGCAACCGCC
>PLHC01000067.1:202-5807 GCA_003138795.1 Granulicella sp.
GCTGATAGCTCGACTTGAACCATGGCACGACCTCGCGAATGTGATGGATATTCACCACAAACGAGCGATGAACGCGCCAGAACTGCTCCGGATCCAGCTGATCGGTCAGCTCCTCCAGCGTGCGGCAGTTGGAGTCGCCTTCCAGCGTCTTGGTCACCACCGAGATGCGCCCCTCCTCGATCGTGGCAAAGCACAGGTCCTTCTGGTCGACCAGCAGCANNACCACCTTGCCCGATCTCGCCAGCCCCGCCGCACCGGCCGCCGAAGTCGCGCCGGCTGCGCCTCCTGACACCATCGCCGCCTGCTCCTCGACCATGCGCAAAAGTGCATCGAGCTTTGCCTCGGCGCCTGCGACGCGGCTTGCAACCCGCCCGCCCGGAGCCTCACCGCTCGCAATGCCCGGGCTCTCCGCGGCCAGCTCGGTTCCACTGCTCACGCGCGACCGAACTTTCTCCAGGGTCTGCTGTACGCGCTTGCTATCGAATGGCTTCAGCAGATAATCGACTGCATTGACCTCAAAGGCCTTCACCGCATACTGGTCAAACGCCGTAGCAAAGACCACCTGCGGCAGCTTCATCTTGCGTTCCAGCGCGAGCACCTTCTTGAGCACCGCAAAGCCGTCGAGTCCGGGCATGCGAACGTCCAGAAAGATCACATCGGGCTTGTGCGTTCGTATCAGGTCAACGGCCTCTATACCGTTCGTGCCCTGCGCAAGCACGGACACGCCGCCTGCAGCTTCGAGCAGGTATTGCAGCTCCTGCCGCGCCAATGGCTCATCGTCGATAATCAGCGCCGTAAGCGGCATTGCCATGCATTGATCCTATTCGCCGGGAGACCTGAGATTGCTGCGCCGGCGATCTAATCGCTGTACGCGCGCAGCCGTGCCGGAGCGCCATCCTGCGCGAGGTCATGTCCGCACCGCGTGCAGAACACGTCGGTGATCTTCACGCCGCGATGGCACTCACCGCACACCGGCGCCATCTGGAACTGGCACTGCGGGCAGTAATGATAGCTCGCCGTGATCGTCGTCGAGCAGTTCGGGCAGCGCGACAGCACCGGTTGCCGCAGCATGAAGTACACCACCGCGCCGATACCACCCGGCAGGACCACGCACACCAGCATCCATAAGCCAGGAGACATGCCGCGCCGTTTTACATCGCGGCTCACGTAGCCCAGCAGCAGCGCGTAGCTGGCGACCAGCGAGCCCCACGCATACCCCATCATCAGGCGCAGTGGCAGCAGTTCGTGCTTGTAATGTGGCATCACGCCATGGAAGACATACTGCATCCCGGCGAAGAGCACGATGGCCAGCGCCATCGACCAGCGCGGAATCATCCGCAGCTCTTCATCGCCGGCCGAAGCCGGAATCTTCTCACGCGAAGATGTTCCCATCCACCCGGGCATCATTGCTGCACCTCACTGTTGCCGCCCATACGTCCACGCCCACGCTTGAACCACACCAGCCCCAGCACCACGGCGGTCAACGGCAGCGACCACAGCAGCAGAATCATCATCTGGTCGCTGGCCTCGGGTATGCCATTGGGAATCAGGTCGTAGCCATCCAGCATCGCCCAGATCGCGTAACAGGTCACCATCATCAGAATCGAAAAGATCGTCAGCGGCACCCACAGGCTGCGCGACTTCCGCCTCTGCTCCTGCAGGTTCAACGCCTGTTCGCGCACCACGCGATGCGTGCGATTCACCGCCACGGCTCGTGCTCCGGGCGATGTCATCGCGCTCCGGAACGCCTGCGTTAGGCCGGCATCTTCCTCATTCGGACAAAGCGAGTTCATGACCTCACCTCCATCTTGTCGGGCCTGTTTCCGCGCAACGAGCGCAGCTTCACCATCTCTGGCTTCAGCGCCGCCAAACCGCGGTACAGCCGCGACTTCACCGTCGACAGCGGAGCCCGCGTAAGCATTGCAATCTCCTCCAGCGACATCTCCTCGTGGAAGCGTAGCGTCAGCACCTCGCGATAGCTTTCATCGAGAGCCAGCAGCACCGTCGCAACCTGCGACGCATTTTCGCGATACTGAAACTGCTCCAGCGGCGAAGGCCCATCCTGCACGATCTCGAATGGCCGGGGGCCGGAGTCCTCGCCACCATCGCACATCTCGTCTAAACTCGCCATCGTCCTCTTCCGCGAGAGATCGATCACCAGGTTGCGCGCGATGGTAAAGAGCCAGGTGTCGAAGCGCGCCTTGCCGTTGTACTGCGAGCCCCTCCGCAGGACGCGAATCCACACCTCTTGAAACAGGTCTTCAGCAACTTCCCGCCTGCCCGTGAGGAACATCAGGTAGCGCATCAGACGGTGCTGATAGGTCTCGATCAGCTGGTCCAGCAACTCCGCATCGTGCCGCTTCAGACCGCGGGAGATCGCAGCGCTTTCGCGCTCGACCTGCTTGGCCGCCTCGGCGGTAAGTGCGATGGGAGTTCTCACGTTGTTATGGACGACGCCTTATGTGGAAAAGTCTCGATTGACCTGACGAACATTGTACGGCCGGGCAATGCCTCGCCTTCGGGCGAATCGGTCATCCTGACCCTGGGCTTCTCGAAGGGCTCCTGCAGTCTTACCGCAAGAGGCGCAGTCGAAGAACCTGCAGCTCCCCCTGCGCGGCCCGCCTGTCCACCCCTTTCCGCCGCAGTCTCCCTTCCTCGCCAATTACACTGAAACCATGGATGTTCTGTACGGCCTGCACCCCGTCGAGGAGGCCCTTCGCGCCGGCACGCGCCCGCTCGACCACGTCACCGTTGCCCGTGAGCGCGAAAGCCGCCGCGACCCGCGCATGGAGGCGGTCCTCGATCTTTGCCGCGCCAAGGGCGTCCGCATCAGCACCGAGCCCCGCGACCAGCTCACCCGCCACTGCAAGACCGACACCCATCAGGGCATCGTCGCCTTTCTGCGCGAGCGCAAGTTCCTCGCCCTCGAAGACCTGCTGAACGCCCCAGTTGGCCCATCCGGTCACCGGTTTTTCCTCGCTCTCGATGGCGTCGAAGACCCTCACAATCTCGGCGCTCTGCTCCGCTCGGCCGATGGTGCCGGTGTCGACGGCGTCATCCTCCCGGAGCGCCGCTCTGCACCTCTGAGCGGGACCACCGCCAAGAGCTCAGCCGGTGCCTCCGAGCACGTCCGCATTGTCCAGGTCGTCAACATCACACGCGCCCTCGAGGCCATGAAGAAGCAGAACATCTGGATCGTCGGCCTNNGTCAAGCGCACCTGCGACCACCTCCTGCGCATCCCCATGGCCGGCAGCGTCAGCTCGCTCAACGTCTCCGTCGCCGGCGCTGTGGTCATGTATGAGGCGATGCGCCAGCGCCGCGCAGGCACTGCTGCGGGCACCCTTCCGCCACCGCCGGAGTCTAAACCCCCGAAGCCCCGCAAAGGTCTTGGATCATAATTTGCCTTTGAAGTTGCTTTTGCCCTTGCATTTCTTTCTGTCATTCCCGAAGGGACTCTGCTTCTTGCCCGCATCACCCCAAACCCTCGTCATCTCGACCGGAGCGTAGCGTAGTGGAGAGACCCCTGTATTTCTCGCGGATATATCCGCTCGCACTGCTCTTCGCGAGCCTGGCCGCCCACGCGCAGACCGAGCCCGCCCAGCAAACCACACCCCACGGCGAGGTCCTCTTCCAGAGCCACGGCGAACCGCCCACCTCGCCCGAGAACACCACCGCCCCCGCGCTCCAACGCGCCGAGCCCACCGGTCCAGTCTTCACCGACGCCGAGCGCTCGTCCATCCTCTTCACGGCCTACGACCTCGATGCGCGCCTCACCCCTGAGACCTCGAGCCTCGCCATGCGGGCGCGCATCACCTTGCGCAACACCGGCAGCCAGCCGCTCACCCGCATTGCCCTGCAGATCTCCTCTACGCTCACCTGGGAGAGCGCCAGCCTCATCGCGCCGAACGTCACGACACGGCTTCCGCTCACTCAGCACGTCATCGACACCGACGCCGATCACACCGGCAAAGCCTCTGAAGCAATCCTGACCCTTCCATCTCCTCTGGCTCCCGGCGCGACCATCGCCCTCGACACCGTCTACTCCGGAACCATCCCCGCCGACGCCACGCGCCTCGAGCGCATCGGCGCAGCTTCCGAGCAGGCCCTCAGCACCGACTGGGACGCCATCGGAGCGAGCCCAGCCTCCAGCAGCAGCTCCGACGCGACTCCCAGCCCCCTCACCGCCGCTCTGCGTGGCTTCGGCAACGTCCTCTGGTATCCCGTCGCCTCACCGCCGCTCTTCCTCGGCGACGGCGCCAAACTCTTCCAGGCCGTCGGCCAGCTGCGCCTCACCGAGCAGTTCGCCAGCATCCAACTCCGCGTCGCCGTCGAGTACAAGGGCAACCCGCCCGCCGCCGTCTACTTCTGCGGCCGCCGCCAGCCGCTCGCCGCGCACGCCGACGATCCCCGGGCGCCCATCGCCACTGGCTCCGGCATCGCCACCGCCGACTTCTCCGCCGAGCCTCTCGGCTTCCGCCAGCCCAGCCTCTTCGTCGTCGAAATTCCCGAGTCCCTCATCGCGCCGCTGCCCCAGGCCACCTCCAGCTCCTCCACCACGCTCACCCCAGCCGCCGACACCTCTCCCACCTCCGGCGGCGCTCCCATGCTCGCCGTCGATACCGCAGAGGACGGAGCTCTCCCGCGTCTTGCCGCCTCCGCACAGCGTATTGCGCCGCTGCTTCAGCAGTGGTTTGGCGAGCACCCCCTCACCGCCCTCACCATCCTCGACCACCCCGGCGATCCCTTTGAGGACGGCCCCCTGCTCGTCGTTCCCATCGACACGCTCTCTTCCTCGACCTCCAGCGGCGCGCTCGCTCCCTCCCTCACCCACGCCTGGGTTCAGACCGGCCAGCCCTGGTTCGACGAAGGCCTCGCACAATTCATCAGCCTGCTCTGGACCGAGCAGGAGCAAGGCCGCGCCGCCGCCATTCTGCAGCTCAACAACCTCATCCAGCCGCTCAATCTCGCCGAGCCCGGCTTCGACTCCGAGCAGGCCGCCGACGCTGCCTCCGCCCCCACCGGCCAACCCCTGGTCACCGCCTCCGACGAGCTCTACTACCGCCGCAAGGCCGCCGCCGTCTGGTGGATGCTGCGCGGCATCACCGGCGATCTACCCCTCCAGCAGGCTCTCAGCGACTGGCGCCAGCAGGCCAGCCAGCACACGCAGACTTTCTCCCCGGACAACCCCACCGTCCAGGCCATCGCCTTCGAGAAGCTCCTCGAGAAGACCAGCGGCAAAGATCTCGGCTGGTTCTTCTCCGACTGGGTGCTGCGCGACCGCGGCCTTCCCGACCTCTCCATCGTCGATGTCGAGCCGCGCCTGCTCCCCGCCGGCAAGGGTCATGACAGCGGCTGGCTCATCGCCGTCACCGTGCACAACGACGGCGCACCCGCCGTCGAGGTTCCGCTCACCGTCCTCTCCGGAACCTTCAGCACCACCAAGCGCCTCCGCATTCCCGGCTTTTCGAACGTAACCGACCGCGTCCTTGTCGAAGCCCCACCCACCGAGGTCATTCTCAACGATGGCAGCACGCCAGAGATCCGCACCGCGACCCACCGCCGCGAGGTCGTCCTCGAAAAGGATCAACCGTTCCTCTAGCCCAC
>PLHC01000071.1 GCA_003138795.1 Granulicella sp.
TGGACCCTGCGCTATGGATGGTTCCAAATGTCGAAATACAGGAATTCGTTCACTGCCGAAAGCCTGTACCTCACCCTCCCGACCCAGGCTGGAGCAGGCGACGGTAAGATCTTCCAGAACTGGGGAATGGTGACCGAACTCGAGCACCGTCACAGCATCCGGACGCGTCCAGGAGCGGTTCGCCTCCTGGCCTTTGATAACCGCGCGAACATGGGCAGCTATAAAGCGGCGATCGCTCTTGCCAACGCCCCCGCCACCCTCGCAGTCTGGGGCACACCCGCAGCTTTCCTCGCGAGTGCGAATGATGTAACCGGTGGAATCGACGATACGCACGCCCTGCGTAACACCTGGGGCTTCGGTCTGAACATGGACCAGGAGATTACCAAAACCATCGGCGCGTTTTCCCGCATCGGTTGGAACTCCGGCCAGAACGAGTCGTTTGAGTTCACGGACTCAAACTGGACGGCAACGTTTGGCACCAGCATCAAAGGTGAGAGGTGGAAGCAACCCGACGACGTCATCGGCGCAGCCTTCATCGCCAGTGGCATTTCAAAAGCTGACCAGGAATACCTGGCGGCCGGCGGTATCGGCATCCTCACCGGCGACGGCGCTCTGAATTACGGCCCGGAGAAAAACGTGGAACTCTACTACGACCATAAAATTTCGAAGTACTTTCGCACTACCGTGGATTACCAGTTTGTGGACGACCCTGCCTTCAACAGAGATCGCGGCCCCATCCCCGGTATCTTCTCTATCCGGCTGCATTATGAGCACTAGACTTGGCAAGGACGGCCTCGGCTTCCTGCTCGGCGACGGCCGCCGCAGCTACGCGAAGACATCCTCGAGGCCTACTACAACGCCCACAACTGGCGCGGCCTCTACTCCGCCTTCGACGTCCAGCTCATCGACCATCCCGGCTACAACCAGGCCCGCGGCCCCGTCGCCATGTTCAGCGTCCGCACCCACGTCGACTTCTAGGGCGCCAACCGTCGTCGCATCATCACCCGCAGCACCCACCCCAGGTCGAACAGAGCCGTACCCAGCACTCCCAGCACAATCGCGGCGTAGTACGCCCGCCACGCCGTAGCGATCACAGCACCCTGCGGATCGCCGGCGCGATACAGCACAGGCACGGCCGTCCCTGCCGGAAACTCGATCTCATCGCTACCGGACGTTGCCAGCACCTGCACCAGTTCCCCACTTGCCGTCCGAAACCGAAACCGCGGGTAATACAGAACCCCACCATCCTTCGCGAATCGCGACACGTTCTCCGTAACGGTCGCAGTGGCCCGCACTCTCTCCCGCGCAAACCTCCACGAGTGCGCTCCAAACCCAGCCGCGATCACCAGCAGCAACCCGCCGACCCATGGCAGCGCCGCACCCACCGGCGGAGCAAACCGCTCGAAACTCTTCCGCAACCATCGCAACAACCCCATGGCCCCACTTTACGCGACGCCAAACCAACTCTCAGCCCAACCCCAGCCCCTATACTGAAGTCTCATGTTGACCGGACCACTCGCCTTCGAGCTGCCAGCATTTTTCCTCGGCCTGCTCTTCGGCAGCTTCCTGAACGTCTGCATCTCACGTCTACCCGAGCACCGCAGCATCAGCAAGCCACGCTCGCACTGCACCAGCTGCCTCGCGACCATCGGCTGGTACGACAACATCCCCATCCTGAGCTGGATCCTTCTTCGCGGCCGTTGCCGCAACTGCAAGCAGCGAATCTCCTGGCGCTATCCGGCGGTAGAACTCTCCTTCGGCCTCTGGCTCGCCTTCGCGGCTCGTACAGCGTGCGTGCTCCTTACGCCGGGAATCTCCACCAACGCACTTGCTGGGCACTCCATCGACGCCCTCACCTTCGCCATTCTCGGTTTTCTGCTCATCGGCCTCNNCGCGCCGTCTTCCTCGGCCCCCACGAAGACGAACTCCTCCTCCTCGGCAGAAACCCCCTCACCAGCGTCGGCAGCACGGTCGATACCGGCAACGTCGTTCTCACCGGCCCCGAGCACCTTGTCCTCGGACGCCTCCTGGCCATCACCGTCGCCGCCAGCCTGCTCCTGCTCATCCGCTTCGTCTACAAAAAACTCCGCCACCGCGAAGGCCTCGGCCTCGGCGACATCAAGCTCATCGCGATGATCGCGGCCTTCCTCGGCTTCTGGCCGGCGATCCTCGCGCTCTTCCTCGGCGCCGTCCTCTGCTCCGGCTACGCCCTCATGCTCATCATGGGCCGTCGAGCCACCGCCGCCACGCGCCTGCCCCTCGGCACCTTCCTCTCCATCGGAGGACTCATCGCCGCCCTCCTCGGCAAGCCTCTCATCGCCTGGTACAGTTCCCTCCTCTAATTTCCATCTCACGTTGTGCGATGAGCGCGCGTCACTTGACCCTTGACCGCCCCCCCTCCTAAACTCAAACTGGCCATGACTAACAATCCATACATCTGGCAGTACCTGCCGCTCGTGCTTCAGATCCTCGCCGCCCTCGGCCTCTCGGCCTTCATGGTGGGAGCGTCCTACTTCCTGGGCAAGCACAAGCGCTCGCGTACCAAGCTCAGCCCCTACGAGTGCGGCATGGACCCCATCGGCGACGCCCGCGGCCGGTTCTCCGTCAAGTTCTACATGGTCGCCATGTTGTTTATCCTCTTCGACGTTGAAGCTGTCTTCGTCCTCCCCTGGGCGGTCATCTACCGCCGCCTGCCTGCCATCACCGGCTCGCGCCTCTTCGGATTCTGGGAGATGCTCGTCTACCTCGCCTTCGTTGCCGTCGGCCTCTTCTATGTCTGGAAGAAGGGCGTCCTCAACTGGTCCCACGACAAAGCAGATTTATAAAAAGGTCCGCAAGGTGCCTCTAGGAAAACTATGGCTGCTGATCCCATCACCAATCCCGCCACTCCGCCTTCCACGAGCCAGGCAGCCGTCTTCGGTAAGCAAGCCGTCACCGACGCCCTGGCCGACCATGCTGCGATTCTCGGCCTGAAAGACCTCATCGTCGACGCCAAGTGGGATCGCAAGGAGCTCACCCTCACCGTCGCGCCCGAGACCATCCTCGCCGCCGCGCAGGCCGCCAGGATCGCCGGCTACAACTTCCTCGAAGATGTCACCTGCGTCGACTGGTACCCTACCGAGCCGCGCTTCCAGCTCACCTACCACATCCTCTCGCACACATTGAAGCAGCGCCTCCGCCTCATCTCCCGCGTCTCCGGCGACGACCCGCGCATCGACTCCATCACCTCTGTCTGGCCCTCCGCCAACTTCTATGAGCGCGAAGTCTTCGACCTCTTCGGCGTCCACTTCCCCGGACACCCCCGCCTCACCCGCATCATGATGCCCGACAACTGGAACGGCCACCCGCTCCGCAAGGACTACCCGGTGGAGGGGTATAGATAATGAGCCGAAACTCGCTTCTTGAAGATCCGAGGCCAAGCAGCTTCCTCGAAAAGCCCAGCGAAGATACATCCCAGGTCACCGACACCACCGGTGCCACGCTCGCCGGCTTCCGCTCCGCCGAAGACCTCCTCATCCCCGGCGTCGAAGACGTAGTCGAAGAGTCCACCACGCACCACAAGCCGCACGGCTCCGATCCCATCAACGACCAGACCATGGTCCTGAACATGGGCCCGCAGCACCCTTCGACACACGGCGTTCTCCGCCTTGTCCTCGAAGTCGACGGCGAGACCATCGTCTCCCTCGCGCCCGACATCGGCTACCTGCACACCGGCATCGAGAAGACCTGCGAGGCCAAGTTCTACCACCAGGTCGTCCCCCTCACCGATCGCATCGACTACATCTGTCCGATGACCAACAACCTCGCCTACGCGCTGGCTGTTGAGAAGCTCCTCGACCTCGAAATCCCCGAGCGTGCCCAATATCTCCGCGTCCTCTTCAACGAGCTCACCCGCATCCAGTCCCATCTCGTCTGGCTCGGCACCCACGCCATGGACATCGGCGCGCTCACCATCTTTCTCTACTGCTTCCGCGAGCGCGAAGACCTGCTCCGCATCTTCGAGGCCGTCAGCGGCCAGCGCATGATGGGCAGCTACATCCGCGTCGGAGGGCTCTCCGTAGAGCCACCCTTAGACATCTACGACAAGATTCGCGCCTTCCTCAACGCCTTCCCCTCCCATATCGAGGAGTACGAAGGCCTGCTCAACGCCAATCCCATCTGGATGGGCCGCCTCAAGGGCGTCGGCTATCTCTCCGCCGAGAACGCCATCGCACTGGGCGTCACCGGTCCACCGATGCGCGCCTCTGGCGTCGATTTCGATGTCCGCCGCGACATGCCTTACTCCGGCTACGAGAAGTTCAAGTTCAACGTCCCGGTCTCCAATGACGGCGACGTCTGGGCCCGCTACATCGTTCGCATGCAGGAGCTCCGCGAGTCGACCAACATCTGTCTCCAGGCGCTCGACGGCCTTCCCGAAGGCCGCATCACCGCCAACGCCCCCAAGATCATCCTCCCCGACCGCGAGCAGATGAAGACCCAGATGGAGTCCCTCATCCATCACTTCAAGATTGTCACGGAAGGCTTTCAGGTTCCAGCGGGTGAGGTCTGTTCCTCCGTCGAAGCGCCCCACGGCATGATGAACTACTACGTCGTCTCGGATGGCACTGCCAAGCCCTACCGCGTCCACATGCGCAACCCCGACTTCGCCACCCTACAGGCCCTCGAAGTCATGTGCAAAGGCCAACTAATCGCCGATGTCGTCGCCGTCATCGGGTCTATTGATATTGTTCTCGGAGCAATCGATCGCTAATGCGGAGGCCATGATCAACGAGCGCCTCCACACCGAACTCTGGACCTCCTGGGCATCCCTGCTTCGCAGCTACGCAGCCGCCCACGGACTCAACAGCACCCACCACGCCGTCGTCGAGGTGAGCGCCAACGAAATCACACTCCGCGTCAGCGACCGCTGGCTCCGCTTCACGCCGAGTGACCTGCAGCACAGCGGAGAGGCCCCCATCCCCTTTACGCTCACCGAGGACGGCAACGTCCGCATCAACAACGGGGCCCCAGAAGAGATGGATCTCGCCGCCGAGCGGCTGACACGCGAGATGATGACTGAGCCGCAGTAGTCTTTCGACAGGACACACGAATGAGCGCCATCGCCAACACGATCTTCTCCCCCGAGCTCGCCGCCCGCTTTGACAAGCTGGTCACGATCTATCCCCTCAAGCGCTCGGCGCTCGTTCCCATGCTGCTCTACGCGCAGGACGAAGTCGGATACGTCTCCGACGCCGTCGTCGCCGAGATCGCCCAGCGCCTCGACCTCCTCGAGCTCGACGTCCGCAACGTCCTCAGCTACTACTCCATGCTCCGCACCAAGCCCGCCGGCAAGTACAACGTGCAGGTCTGCACCAACATCTCCTGCATGCTGCGCGGCGGCTTCGAGCTCCTGGACCACTGCAAGCACACCCTCGGCATCGGTCATAAAGAAACCACGGAAGATGGTCTTTTCTCTTTGGAAGAAGTCGAGTGCATCGGCGCCTGTTGCTGGGCCCCCGCCGCGCAGGTCAACTACGACTTCCACGACGAGCTCACCCCCGCCAAGATGGACGCCGTTCTCGACACCTACCGCGCCCGCGAGAAGAAGTAGCCTTGCAGCCCGCGGCCGCAGCGTCCAGAGCAAGCTTGTCCGTGCCATCGCAGCGCTTTTCGCGCTACACCTTCGAAGAGTTTTTCCTTCGTCAACCAAAGCATCGCCGCGCTCTGCTGCTCCACAACGCGGCAGAAAAAATCGCGTAGACTGTAGACCTACCCAAGGACACGTATGCCAACTCTCGTCTCGCACCCCGATGAAGTGAAGGTTCTCTCCAAACGCTTCGGCCTGGGCGCTACGAACATCGATCGGTACGTAGAACTCGACGGCTACAAGGCCACGCAACAGGCCATCGAGCAGGGTCCCGAGTGGATCATCAACACCATGAAGGCCTCTGGACTCCGCGGCCGCGGTGGCGCCGGCTTCCCCACCGGCATGAAGTGGTCCTTCGTCCCCAAGGTCTCCGAGAAGCCCAAGTACGTCCTCATCAACGGCGACGAATCCGAGCCCGGCACCTGTAAAGATCACCTGATCTTCCTCAACGATCCCCACGCGATCATCGAAGGAGCCATGATCGCCGGCCTGGCCATTGGCGCCAAGACGGGCTTCATCTACCTTCGCGGCGAGTACCGATATCTCCTCAACATCATGGAGAAGGCCGTCGCTGACGCCTACGCCAAGGGCTTCCTCGGCAAGAACATCTTCGGCCACGAAGGCGTCGACTTCGACATCATCACCCAGACCGGCGCAGGCGCCTACGAGGTCGGCGAAGAGTCCGCCCTCATGGAGTCCCTCGAAGGCAAGCGCGGCGTCCCCCGCATCCGGCCTCCCTTCCCCGCCGTGGTCGGCCTCTACGGTGGCCCCACCGTCATCAACAACGCCGAGACCATCGCCAACGTGCCTCACATTCTGCTGATGGGCGGCGAGGCCTACGCCAAGCTCGGCACGGAACGCAACGGCGGCACGCGCCTCTTCGGCATCTCCGGCCACGTCGAGCGCCCCGGCGTCTACGAGCTCCCCATGGGCTACTCCCTCCGCAAAGCCATCTACGATGTCGCCGGCGGCATCAGGGGCGGAAAGCAGCTCAAGGCCGTCGTTCCTGGCGGCAGCTCCTGCCCGGTGCTCCGCGCCGATGAGATCGACGTTGGCCTCGACTTCGACCAGCTGGCCAAGGCCGGCACCATGCTTGGCTCCGGCGGCATCGTCGTGCTCGACGAGACCGTCTCCATCGTCGAGTTCGCCCTCCGCACCATTCGCTTCTATCAGCACGAGTCCTGCGGCTGGTGCATCCCCTGCCGCGAAGGCACCGACTGGATCAAGAAGACCCTCACCCGCTTCCACGCCGGCGGTGGCAACAAGAAGGACATCGACAACATCCAGTACATCGCCGAAAACATGCTGGGCCGCACCTTCTGCCCACTCGGCGACGCCGCCGCCATGCCCATACTCGGCTTCATCAAGAAGTTCCGTCCCGAGTTCGAGGAGTATCTCGCCGGCGCCCGCGTAGCCAACCCCCTCATCCAGATCCAGCCGGTCGGCGAACACGAACTTGCAGGAGCCCACTAGATAATGCCAGACGTAACCCTCACCGTAGACGGCCAGAAAATCACCGCACCCGCGGGTACGCTGCTGCTCGAAGCCTGCAAGTCCCACGGCATCGAGATCCCCGCCTTCTGTTACTACCCCGGCCTCTCGCTCCAGGCCGCCTGCCGCATGTGCGTCGTGCGCATCGAGAAGATGCCCAAGCTCCAGACCGCGTGCACCACCCCGGTCACAGCGGGCATGGTGGTCATCACCGACAGCCCCGAGATCGCCCAGGCCCGCAAGGCCACCCTCCAGCTCCTGCTCGGCAACCATCCTCTCGACTGCCCCGTCTGCGACGCCGGCGGCGAGTGCGAACTGCAGGACATGACCTTCAAGTACGGCGCCGCCGACAGCTTCTACACCGAGCCCAAGAACCACCGCGAAGAGCAGAAGTGGTCGCCCGTGGTCTACTTCGACCGCCCGCGCTGCATCCTCTGCTATCGCTGCGTCCGCATGTGCGGCGAGGGCATGGACATCTTCGCCCTCGGCATCCAGAACCGCGGCAGCTCCTCGGTCATCGCTCCGAACATCCCCGCGCAGCTCTCCGGCGTCGTGGAAAACGGCGTCGAACTCGCCCAACTCGACTGCGAGCAGTGCGGCATGTGCATCGACGCCTGCCCGGTCGGCGCGCTCACCTCCGGCACCTACCGCTACAAGACCCGCCCCTGGGAGATGAACCACGTCGCCACCGTCTGCACCCACTGCGGCGACGGCTGCAAGACCACCCTCGGCGTCCGCTCCGTCTCTGACGGCTCCCAGATCCTGCGCGGCGACAACCGCGACAAGTCCGGCATGAACGGCGACTTCCTCTGCAACAAGGGCCGCTATGCCTTCGACTTCGCCAACAACGTCGAGCGCCTCACATCGCCACTCGTCCGCCACTCCGACGGCACACTCAAACCCGTCAGCTGGGAAGAGGCGCTCACCTTCGCCGGCACCAAACTCCGCGACCTCCGCCAGCAGCGCGGCCCCAACTCCATCGGTGTCATCGGCTCCAACCGCACCACCAACGAAGAGAACTACCTCCTCCAGAAGTTCGCGCGCACGGTCATCGGCACCAACAACATCGACCACCACCGCACCGCCGACTTCGTCACCCTCGCCACGGCATTGCAAGGAACCACCGGCAAGTTCGCCTCGCAGCGTGACGTCGAAAAGGCCCCGGCCCTGCTCCTCGTTGGAGGCGACCCAACCAACCAGGCTCCGCTCACGGCGTGGAACATCCGCACCAACGTCCGCCTCAACAAGGCCCGTCTCTACGTCGCAAACCACGAGGAGATCAAGCTCCGCCGCCAGGCCAAAGCCTTCGTCCAGGTCGCGCAGTTCGGCTATGGAGCCTTCGTCGAAAGCCTTGGCGCGGACAATGACTTCAGCAATGCAGTCAGGGCCGAAGAGCAGCTCATCGTCATCATCGGCAACGAACTTCGCGGCGGCGAGCTCGCCAATCTCATCAAGGCCCTGCCCAACGCAAAGTTCGCGCTTCTCGCCGACTACGCCAACTCCCGCGGCGCCTCCGACATGGGCGTCCTTCCCGATGTCCTTCCCGGCTACCAGTCGCTCCAGGGCTCAACCATCGCCAGCGAGTACGGCGCAGCCGATGCGCCCGGCCTGGACCTCCTCGCCATGTTCGACGCCGCAGCCGCCGGCAACCTCAGCGCGCTCTATGTCGTCGGCTCAAATCCCGTCAAGCGCTTCGGCATCGACCCCACCGCGCTCAAGTCCACCTTCCTCATCGTGCAGGATCTCTTCCTCACCGAGACCGCAGCCCTCGCCGACGTCGTCTTCCCCGCAGCCAATCTCTATGAGAAGTCCGGCTCCGTCACCAACAGCTACGGCGACCTCCAACTTGTCTCGAAGGCCGCCGACAAGGCCGGCACGCGCTCCGACTTCGAGCTCATCGTCCGCCTCGCCGACCACCTCGGCCACGACATCAAGTCCCTCGTTCCCTTCGGTTCACAAGCCAAGGGCCTCCGCGCTGACCAGGGCCAGACCCGCGGTGCGGAATCGGGCGAAGCCGACCGCCACGCTGTCTGGATCACCGCGAACAACCTCGAGCCCAAGCTCAGCCCCTTCGACCCCTTCGCCATCCTCGACGAGATCCAGCGTCTCGTCCCTGGCTACGACAAGCTCCTCCGCCTGCAACTCCTGTCCGGCAACGACCAGCACATCGCCCCTGCATCCTCCGGCCTCGTGCAAATTGAAAACCGCAAGGACCTCGTTCTTCCGTCCTCGGACACACTCTTCACCTCGGGCTCTTTGACTCGCTACTCTCCAATGCTGCAGGACGTGCAGCGTCACCAAACAACCGAAGTCTCCGGCCACCTGACCTCCGCCGACTGAACATCAGCCGTTAGCTCTTAGCTTCCAGCTTCCAGCTAACACCAAGAACCATAGCAGCGCCGCAAAGAGCGAACCGCTAGGAGCTAGCAGCTAAAAGCTAATGAGCCATCTCAATAACTTCGAAATCTTCCTGCTCTTCAGCATCGTCAAGATCGCGGTGGTGCTGGTCATCACGCTATTGGCAGTAGCCTACACCGTGCTGCTCGAACGCAAACTCCTCGGCCGCATGCAAAACCGCTGGGGTCCCTCGCGTGTCGGGCCCTTCGGCCTGCTGCAACCCCTCGTCGACGGCCTCAAGCTCTTCCTCAAGGAAGACATGATGCCGCTCGCCGTCGAGCGCCCGCTCTTCATCCTCGCGCCCATCATCGCGTTCTCCTGCGCGATGATCTCCATCTCCGTCGTTCCCTTCGGCGCGACCACCATGGTTCACGGCGTCGATCTCTTCCAGATCGCCAACCTCAACATCGGCCTGTTGGTCATCCTCGGCGTCACCAGCATCGGCGTCTACGGCATCGCGCTCTCCGGCTGGAGCTCCAACAACAAGTACTCGCTCTTCGGCTCTCTCCGCGCCACCGCGCAGGTCATCAGCTACGAGCTCGCCCTCGGTCTCTCGCTGGTCGGCGTCATTCTGCGCGCCCAGTCGCTGTCCTTACGCGACATCGTCAACTCGCAGTCCGCGCACGGCGCGCTCTCCTGGAACATCTTCGGCGGCTTCCAGTTCGTCGCCTTCTTCATCTACCTCATGGCCGCCTACGCCGAAACCAACCGCTCTCCCTTCGATCTCTCCGAGGCCGAATCCGAGCTCGTCGCCGGCTACAACACCGAGTACTCCTCCATGAAGTTCGCCATGTTCTTCATGGCCGAGTACGCCAACATGATCACCGTCGCCTGCGTCGCCACGCTGCTCTTCTTTGGCGGTGCGTCATCCCCCTTCGGCCACATCTTCGATCACGTCGCCTCCGGCTGGTTCCTCTCGGCTCTCTGTTCCGTCGCCTGGTTCGTCGCCAAAGTCTTCGCGTTCCTTCTGCTCTATATCTGGGTACGCGCCACGCTTCCTCGCTTCCGCTACGACCAACTCATGGGCTTTGGCTGGAAGTTCCTCCTCCCCGTCGCGATGGTCAACATCCTTGCCACCGCTCTCGCGCTCTCGTATCACAGCTAAACTCACGCAATCCAGTTACAATCACGACGAACAAACACAACTAAGCGAATCCAAAGTAAGCGCAGCAACTGAAAGAAACTAAGCAAAGCAACTGGAAAATAGATAGCCCACGATGCAAATTGCACTCTTTATCATCTTCGGTCTGCTGGCGGTCGCAGGAGCTCTCAACCTCCTCTTCCAACGTCATCCCATCAACTCCGCACTCTCGCTGGTCGTCGTGATGATGTCGCTCGCCGTCCTCTACTGGTCGCTCGGCGCAGAGTTCCTTGCTGCCGCCCAGGTCATCGTCTACGCCGGCGCCATCATGGTGCTGTTCGTCTTCGTCGTCATGCTGCTCAACGCCGGCGAAGAAGATCGAACCCACGGCTCAAAGATCGCCTACATCGCCGGAATCCCCGGTGCCGCCGCCATCTTCTGCCTGCTCAGCTTCGTCTTCCTCTCCGAGCGCGGGCAGTTCGGCACCACGCAGCTCGGCGGCTACCTCACCAGCTCCGTCTCCAACATCTCCGAGATCTCGCACATCCTCTTCACCTCGCTGCTTCTACCCTTCGAGGTCACCTCCATCCTCATCCTCGTAGCAATCCTGGGCGCCGTCGTCCTCGCTCGGAAGGAGCTCTAACCCGTGGTCACCACATGCACCATCCTCGGTTCCGTGATGCTCACCTCGATCGCCCTTTGTACGGCAATCGCGCTGCGTTCCCGTAGGAGCAACCGCTAATGGTCGTGCCTATCGCCTGTTACCTCGTCCTCGCCGCCGTGCTGTTCTCTATCGGCATCGCCGCGTTTCTCATCCGGCGCAACATCATCACCATCTTCATGTCGATTGAGCTGATGCTCAACGCCGTCAACCTGACCTTCGTCGCCTTTGCGCACATGTGGCATCAGCTCTCTGGCCAGATCTTCGTCTTCTTCGTCATGGTGGTCGCGGCAGCGGAAGCCGCCGTCGGTCTCGCCATCATCATCGCGCTCTTCCGTGTGCGCCAGACCCTCAACGTCGACCAAGTCGATCTACTGAAGAACTAGTAAGAGAGCCCGTCGAACTTCATGAATACGTCTCTGCTCTGGCTCATCCCGACCCTGCCCTTCGCCGGCTTCCTGATCAACGGAACCATCGGCCGCAAGCTGCCGCGCGCGCTCGTCGCGACCATCGCCCTGCTCTTCACCGCAGCTCCGGCATTCATCGTCGCGCAGCTCTGGATCTTCATGAAGTCGGCCGGCGCGCCACTCGCCCTGACCGTCACCAGCCGTCCATGGATCGCTGTCACCGGCTTCCAGGTCAACTTCGCCTTCGCCGTCGACCACCTCACCCTCATCATGCTCGGCGTCGTCACCGGTGTCGGATTCCTCATCCACATCTACTCCGTCGGCTACATGGCGCATGAGGAAGGCTACTGGCGCTTCTTCGCCTTCCTCAACCTCTTCATGTTCTTCATGCTGGTGCTGGTCCTCGCCAGCAGCTTCCTTCTGCTCTTCGTCGGATGGGAGGGCGTCGGCCTCGCCTCCTACCTCCTCATCGGCTTCTACTTCACCAGGGACTCCGCCGCCAACGCCGGAAAGAAAGCCTTCATCGTCAACCGGATCGGCGACTTCGGCTTCCTTCTGGCCATGTTTCTCCTCGTCGCACACTTCGGCACCCTGAACTTCTCCGGCATCTTCTCGCGGATCTCGGCCACGCCGCTAAGCGGTGGCTTCCTCACCGCCATCGCTCTTCTCCTCGTCCTCGGAGCCGCCGGGAAATCCGCCCAGATCCCGCTCTACATCTGGCTCCCTGACGCGATGGAAGGCCCCACCCCGGTCTCCGCGCTCATCCACGCCGCGACCATGGTCACCGCGGGCATCTACATGGTCGCCCGCTGCCACGTCCTCTTCGACCACTCGCCCTTCGCACTCACTGTCGTCGCCTGCATCGGCGCGGCTACAGCGCTGATGGCGGCAACGATCGGCATGGTGCAGAACGACATCAAGCGCGTCCTCGCCTACTCCACCGTCTCGCAGCTCGGCTACATGTTCATGGCCTGCGGCATCGGAGCCTACTCCGCCGGCATCTTCCACCTCATGACCCACGCCTTCTTCAAGGCGCTGCTCTTCCTCGCCGCCGGCTCGGTCATCCACGCACTCTCTGGCGAACAAGACATGCGCCACATGGGTGGCCTCTGGAGGAAGATCCCCATCACCTTCTGGACCATGACCGCAGCCGTCTTCGCCATCTCCGGCATCTGGCCCTTCTCCGGCTTCTTCTCCAAAGACGAGATCCTCTACCAGACCTTCATCTCACCCAGCCCGCTCGCAAAGCTCCTCTGGCTGGTCGGCCTCCTCACCGCTGGCCTGACCGCGTTCTACATGTTCCGCCTCTGGTTCAAGACCTTCTTCGGCGAGTCCCGCTCCAACGAGAACGCCCACGAGGAACACCTTGCCGCCGTCCACGCCGGCAAGTCCTCCACCCTGACCCTCGAAGCCGAGCCCGACTCCGCCCACGCCCACGGCGTCCACGAATCGCCGCTGGTCATGACCATCCCGCTCATCCTGCTCGCAATCCTCTCCATCATCGGCGGCTGGGTCGGCATTCCCGCAGCCCTCGGCGGCCACAACGAGTTCGCGCATTTCCTCGACCCCGTCTTCGCCAACGCAGCCGCGCCCGCAGTGGAAGCCGCATCGCACGGTCTCGAGATCACCCTGGCCGCCGTCTCGCTCCTCACCGCAGTCCTCGGCATCTTCTTCGCCTGGCTCTTCTACTACCGCAAGCCCGGCACCGCAGCCGAGCTCGCCAGGAAGTTCCAGCCCGTCTACTCCCTCCTCGACCACAAATACTGGGTCGACGAGATCTATGGCCGCTTTATCATCACCCCGCTGCTCGGCTTTTCGCGCATCATCCTCAGCGGGCTCGTCGACGCGGGCATCGTCCAGGGCACCGGCGCTGGCCTCGCCGCCACCACCCGCGGCGGCGGCTGGCTCGTCCGCCGCATCCAGTCAGGCAACATTCGCTCCTACGCCGGCTGGCTCGCCGTCGGCGCCGCCGCCGTCATCGCTATCGTGCTCTTCGGCCACAATGCTTTGCCGCACTAACCCGTCGTTGCTTTTCTTGCTGTCATTCCCGAAGGGAATCTGCTTCCAGAACCACTACAGGATCCAATGAACCTCGACCACATCATCCTGACGCTCATCCTCCTCGCCCCACTTGTGGGTGCAGCGGTGCTCGCCCTCATGCCCGAATCCGAAGGCAGCCCCGACGGAAGCAAGCGCCACGCCATCGGCGCTCTCCTCGTCACCCTCATCACCCTCGGTTTGACGCTCCACCTCCCAGCGCACTTCCACTACGGAGCAGAACCGCACACCTTCCAGTTCGTACAGAACATCCCCTGGATCGCATCCCCCGCCATCCGTTATCACCTCGGCGTCGACGGCCTCTCCATGTGGCTCATCGTCCTAGCCGCCTTCCTCGCACCCATCGGCGTGCTCGCCTCCTGGAACACGATTAACACCCGCACCAGGCTCTTCTACACCCTCTTTCTCCTCCAGCAGGTCGCGATGCTCGGCATCTTCGTCGCACTCGACCTCTTTCTCTACTACGGCTTCTGGGAGCTCTCACTCGTTCCCATGACGCTGCTCATCGCCGCCTTCGGCCGCACCGAAAACCGTCGCCGCGCCGCGATCAAGTTCTTCCTCTACGCCTTCATCCCCTCGGCCATCCTGCTCGTCGCCATCCTCTGGCTCTACAACCTCACCGGCACCTTCGACCTGCCCATCCTGCAGGCCCTCGCCGCCAGCCACGCCATCGCCGCGACCCCCACCGCGCTGCTGCTCTGCTCTCTGGCCTTCCTCGTCGCCTTCGCCGTCAAGGTCCCCGTCTTCCCGCTGCACGGCTGGCTGCAGGAAGCCGTCTCCGAGGCTCCCACCGCCGCCGTCATGGTCCTCGCCGGCAAGCTCGGCCTCTACTCCATCCTCCGTTTCAGCTTCGGCATCTTCCCCGAGCAGTCCCGCCATGTCGCACCGGTCCTCATCGCCCTCGGAGCCATCGGCATCCTCTACGGCTCGCTCATCGCCCTCATCAAGTCCGATCTCAAGAAGCTCGCCGCCTTCTCCACTCTCTCGCACGTCTCCTTCGTCATCCTCGGCATCTTCACCTTCACGGTGCTCGGCGTCGACGGCGGCGTCTTCCAGATCCTCAACGAGAGCCTCATCGGCGCTGCCTTCTTCATCCTCCTCGGCCTCCTCTACGAGCGCTACGGCACCTACGACATGCGCGACTACGGCGGCCTCGCCACGCGCCACCCGTGGATGGTCACCATGTTTGTCATCACTGTCCTCGCAGCCGCCGGCCTTCCCATGCTCTCCGGCTTCGTCGGCGAGTTCCTGATCCTCTCCGGCTCCATGCAGGCCGTCGCCGCGCATCACGTCCTCTGGACCGTCATCGGCGCCAGCGGAGTCATCTTCGGCGCTTCCTACCTGCTCTGGATGATCCAGCGCGTCTTCTATGGCTCGGTGGGCATGCGCCCAGAGGAAGTGCCAGGCTGGGATCTCACCGCCCGCGAGCACCTCGAACTCTGGCCCCTCACCGCCCTCTTCCTCATCATGGGCATCGCCTCCCCATTCTGGATTCGCGCCATCGACACCTATGGCACGATCACTGCCGACAAGCCATCCCTCTTCGAACCCACCGGCCTCAAACACTCCGAGACCGAGACCTACTCAAAAATACTGTCGCAGGATGTTCTTAGCGGCACCGCCGCGCACCAGGAGGTCCGCTAATGTCCACCAACCTCCTCGCCCTGCTCCCTGAGCTCATCCTCGCCCTCACCGGCGTCCTCGTCATGGTGTCCGAGCCGCTCATCGCGCCCGGCCAGACCCGCAAGCCGCTCGGCTGGCTGGCCATCCTCGGAACCTTCGCCTCCGGCCTCGCGGCGCTCTACCAGCTCCACGTCGTCAACGCCTCCGGCCCCATCACCGCCTTCTACGCCACCCTCCAGGTCGACGCGTTCTCCGTCTTCTTCCATCTCCTCATCGCGAGCATCGTCCTGGTCACGCTACTCGCCTCACTCGACTACTTCGAAGGCCCCGTCACCTACGCCGGCGAGTACTTCGCCCTGGTCTGCTTCGGCGCCACCGGCATGATGTTCATGACCAGCTCCGTCGAGCTCCTCATGGTCTTCATTGGCCTCGAGATATCCTCGATCTCCACTTACATCCTCGCCGGCTTCCGCA
>PLHC01000169.1:0-2220 GCA_003138795.1 Granulicella sp.
GTCCACATCTCCGGCTCCGCCACCACCTCGGCTGGGATCACGCCGGCTGTCTTCAACCGCTTCTCCATCACCGCCGCCTGAATCTCGCTGTTGATCTCCGCGCCCAGCAGCAGCATCAGCCCGGTCATGTAAAACCACGTCAGCAGAACGATCACCGCGCCCAGCGACCCATACGCGATGGTGAAGCTGTTGAAGAAGTGCAGATACACCCGCAGCCCCAGAGACGATACTATCCAGCCGAAAATTGCGATGACCGCTCCGGGCGTGATCCAGTGCCAACGCTTGGCCTTGAGGTCGGGCGCGAAGTAGTAGATCGTGCTTAATTGCACCAGCAGCAAGCCGCTCGCGACGGTCCACTGCACGAGATGAATGACCAGGACCGTGCTGGATGCCAGATCATGGTGCCAGATCCGCTCATACGCGAACCGCGCAATCGAATCGCCACCCAGCAGTACGGCCAGGTCCACCGTTCCAACTACCGAGAGCAGAATCGTTATCAGGATCGCAGCGCCACGCGCCTTCCAGTAGGGTCGCGACTCGCGCAGCTTGTACACCGTGTTCATGCCGTCCTGGATCGAGGCAAACCCCACCGACGCCGACCACAACGCAGCGACCAGTCCCAGCGTGATCTTGCCTCCCGTCGCGGCAGCCGTCGTCTGGTTGAAGGTCTGGATCACCATGGCGTATGCCGAGCCCGGCACCACCAGTGCGAGGTAGTGCAACAGGCTGTCATAGATCTGCGATGCCTGCCGCGCCGCAAGGCCCAGGGCCGCGCTCGCGCAAACCAGCGTCGGGAACAGCGCGAACAGGAAGTAGTAGCCCATCTCCGCCGCCCGCGACAGCAGGTTGTCGCTCATCATCGCCTGGAAGGTGCGTGTCCAGACGAGTTTCACGCTTGCACCCTCGAAGTTCCACAGGTTGTGCAGCGGTGCCTGCGCCACCTGGTCCCAGATCTTCTGTGCCAGCGGATCGATAGCCGTAAGTGTGTGGTCTGTGCTGCGCAATCGAGCTCTCCCTGGGTTCCCTCACGTCAGATGCGTCGAGCATCTCTGGCGGCCAACGCGCCCGCTGCTTCAGTTCAGAATGTCCGCCCGCCGCTGCGCATCTGGTAGGCCATCGACTCCAGCGCCCGCTCGGGATTGCCCTCCGGAACAGCAACCCCCATCTTCGCGGCCATCTGCGCCGCCATCCGGTACGCCACCGCAGCCCGTGTCTCCATCGGCAGGTCGAGCATGCGCGCAAAGAACGTCTCAATCACGATCAGATCCTGTGCGCTGAGCCTGGCCACGGCGTCGGCCGGGAACATCGCGGTCACCGGCTGCCCCAGCTGCACCGCTGCCTTCCGTCCTACTGCCTCCTGCCCCTGTGGCTGCGCGGCAAAGCCCACCGGCGCGACCAGCGTTGTGCTCGCCCGGTAGAGTAGCGACTGCTCGTCCAGCCGCTCATGCACCACCAGCGTCCCGGCGACGAGGTCGCCCAGTCGCTGATTGCGTTTGTTGCACAGCATCGTAATCACGCCCACAAGATACAGGCTGGGCAGGTAATCGACGACCCGCAGCAAGTTCCTCGCCAGCGCCTCAAAGAACGTAATCTGCCGCCCGGAATCCTTGATCACGCGCAGCTTCATCACGCGCTTGCCGGGGGTCTGCCCATGCCAGTAGGCCTCAAACAGCGCAAAGTATCCCCAGAAGATGGCGAAGTTGATGAAGATAACGAACGCCAGAAACCATTTGCCAGCCTGCTCAGCCAGCTTGCCGCTGGCCGGCGCGGACGCGACTGCAGCGCTGATCATCACCATGACAATAATCTCGAGCAGGAAAAATGCGCCGAGGATCAGCATGTCCAGCAGCGCCGCCACAAAGCGGCTGCCGATTCCGGCCNNTATACTGTTCGCCGCTGGAGCTGCGCTGCTCGAAACTCGACATGACCGCGAACCTCTGGCAATGATCTCTAATCTATGCTCTCGAATCTCTGGATCGATTCTCGCAAGAATAACTGGAACCGGCTCGACGCGCTCGTGCATCAGGTCGAAGCCAGCGGCGTGAAGTCGCTCGCGCCCGCCGAACTCCGCGATCTTGGCCTGCTCTACCGTCAGGCCGCCGCCGACCTCTCCGCCGTGCGCGCCGACCCCAGCTCTCGCACCCTGGAGCAGTATCTCAACCGCCTTGTGGGCCGCGCGCACAACTATGTCTACTCGGGCCGCCGCATCTCCATGGCGAG
>PLHC01000169.1:2309-13164 GCA_003138795.1 Granulicella sp.
CATCATGACCAACAACATCACCGTCTGCTTTCTCACCTTCGCAGGCGGCATTCTCGCCGGGCTGGGCACGCTCTACATGCTGTTCAATAACGGGCTGCAGATTGCCACCGTGCTCACCTGCTGCGCGCAGCATCACATGGCGCTCAGCCTGGTGAGCTTCATGACCGCGCACGGCGCGCTCGAGCTTCCCAGCATCATGTTCGCCGGAGCCGCAGGGCTTCGCCTCGGCGCGGGCATTCTCTTTCCCGGAATGCTGCGCCGCCGCGCCGCGCTCGCCCTGGCCGGCGTCGAAGCTGTCCAGCTCATCGCCGGGACCATCCCACTGCTCATCATCGCGGGTACGCTTGAGGCGTTCCTGTCGCCTACCCACGCACCCATCGCCCTGAAGTTCTCGGTCGGCGCCGTACTCTTCACCGGACTGCTGCTGTGGCTCGGCGAGGGCGGCAGAAAGACAGCAGCGAGGAGGTCGTAGACCTCTTCACTCCTGTCTAAAGAAGCCCTTCCGCCTTCACCTCGAGATACTTACTCACCGCCCTGATCCCCACCTCGGCCGCCGTCGTCTCGACGATCAGCACCCCTTGCCGCTCCAGCTGCGCAATCGTCTCTCGCCGCCGCTCGAGCATCTCCTGCGCCGCTGCCGAGTGAAACATCTCGTCGCGCGTTTTGGGCTCGCGCGTCGCTAGTTCCTCCAGCTCCGGATGCTTCAGCAGCACCAGCACGACTAGATGCCGCCGGACCAGCTCTGCCGCCGCCGTCACCAGCTCCGGCCTGCCCGCGCTGTCGACCAGCTCCGTAATCCACACGATCAGTCCACGCCGCCGCTGCGCCGTCTTCAGCCGCGCAACCGCATTCAGGTGATCCGCCTCTGCCGCCTCCGACTTCGTCTGGCTCAGCAGGTCGATCAGCAGCCGCACATGCGCCGCGCCCGAGCCCGGTGGCAGCAGCTGCTGCACGTCGCGCCCATACGCCATCATGCCGAACTTATCGCCCGAGCGCTGGATCACCTGCGCCAGCATCGTCGCTGCCGTTGCTGCCTGGTCCAGCTGCGTCACGGTCAGCAGATGCGCGGCCTCGCGCTCTGCGCCGGTTTCGGCGAAACTCTCCACGCCACCGCGCCGCAGCTCAAACGCCGTCCGCGACAGCCTTCCCGCATCGAGCATCATCCACACTTGCTGCGAGCGCTCCACCGTAAACTGCCGCGTCACCAGCCTGCCGCGCCGCGCCGTGGCCGTCCACGAGATCTTGCGCAGCTCATCGCCGGGCTGATAGTCGCGCAGGCTCTCGAACTCGCGCCCCACGCCGCGCAGCTGCAGCTTGCGCTTCTGCATCTCGATCTGCCGCGCGCGCAGCAGGTAAAACTGCGTACTCTCGCGGCTGTCCTCGTGCGCAGGAAACACGCGCACCCGTTGTTGCCGCGCCGTATTTTCATCGTTCGTGGCCGCCACCACGGGTTCTGCCACTGCCCATCTCTCTATCAGCCGGAACGCGCCCCGATAGCGCAGATACACGCGCCCCAGCGCAAAGTCTCCACGCTCGCGCGCATAGATCGTCGACGTACTCACCGCATCCTCGCGCGGAAACGCCTCTACGCGCTGCACCGCCGGAACCGCGACCAGCGACGGATGCAGATCGTCGACCATGCGCACATCGATCACCGAGTTGCGCACCGCATCCGGCTCGTACCGTACCGCAAGCTCGATGCGCGTCGGCTGACCCAGCTGCGGCGAATCGACGAACGTCCGCGTCACCGTGAACCGCTCCGGGCGGGGAAGTCGCACCGCATCGATCAGCACCAGCAGCGCGATCAATCCATCCCATCCCAGCATGAAGCCGATCTGCCGCGGATGAAAGAACGCCGGCACCGCCATCAGCAAACCCGCTGAGAGCAAAATCAGCGCCAGCGGCGTCAACCCAAACCCCAACACTCGCCCAGCCTTGCCCAGCGGCTTCGCTCCTGCCCTCGCGGATTGTGGAATCAGTGTCTGCATCAGCGTTCTCTGCGTTACTTCGGAACCTGCGTTGCAGCCAGCACATCGCGCACCACGCGATCCGCGTCCAGACCTTCGAGCTCCGCCTCAGGCCGCAGCACCAACCGATGCCGCAACACCGGCAGCGCTGCCTCCTTCACATCATCTGGAATCACAAAGTTCCGTTGCTCGCGCGCGGCGAACGCCTTTGCCACCATCAGCAGTCCCGTACTCGCACGCGGACTTGCTCCCAGCGCAATCGTCGGCCACGCCCTTGTCCTGCGAACGACAGAGAGCAAATAATCAAAGATCGCCGGCTCTACCCGCACCGCGTGAATCTCTCGCCGCGCTGCCGCCAGCAGCTCAAACGGAATCGGCTCGATGGCGGTCTCCGTCAGCCCCGCACCGCCTCCCATGAGAACGCCCGCCGCATGGTGCCGCTCCAGCACCGTGCGCTCGTCGGCCAGCTCCGGATACTCCATCTTGATCTTCAGCAGAAAACGGTCGAGCTGCGCCTCGGGCAGCGGATACGTCCCTTCGAACTCCACCGGATTCTGGGTCGCAAAGACCGTGAAGAACTCATCCAGCACGTGCCGCTCGCCGTCCGCTGTCACCTGCCGTTCTTCCATCGCCTCCAGCAGCGCCGCCTGCGTCCGCGGTGGCATTCGGTTGATCTCATCGGTCAGCAGAAACTGCGTGAACACTGGCCCCTTGTGGAAGCTGAACTCGCCGGTTTTGGGCGAAAACACGCTCGTGCCGAGAATGTCGGCGGGCATCATATCCGGCGTTCCTGAGACGCGACGAAACTCCAGCCCGAGAAACCGCGCCAGTGTCTTCACGGCCAGTGTCTTGGCCACGCCGGGTACGCCTTCGATCAGCGCATGGCCGCCGCAGAGCATTGTCAGCAGCGCCTGCGCGATGGCCTCCTGCTGGCCGGCAATCACGCGCCCAATCTGCTCCTGCCCTCGTGTGAACAACTCATTCGCCGCCGCTACGCCAACACCGTTCTCGCTCACGCGCTCTCCTATTCCAAATCCGATTCCACCGCAAAGTTCCTGCTCGACTTCCGACTCAAGACGGTTCAACCTGCGCCTCTGCGCGACGTGCAGCGCGAGGCTCAAGCTTTGCTCGCACGTTCTTTGCATCCTCGCTCAACGCGCGCACCAGCGCCAGAGCACTGTGCATGGCGATGGCCCCGTGCTGCGCTGTCCTGACCTCGCGCAGATGATCGCTCACCCGCGACCAATCGCCGCCCAGCCGCTCGTGCAACGCCTCTGCGATCGCCTCCGGCCCTTCGTCGACCGTCGCCTGCGCTACGCCCGCCTCGCGCGTAAGTACGCGCAGCAGCCTGCGCTTCGCCGCCTCCGTCGCCGCGCTGGTCGCAGCAGCCTTCTCGTACAGATCGCCCATCGACGTGGCGAACTCCACCGGCGAACTGCGCGGCAACAGTACCGGAGACCGCAGCGGCCCGCGCCTTCTGCTGAAGCTCGTCACGAGCAGCGCGAAGAGCAGTGTCGCCTGCAGCGCAAGCCAGCGCAGCGGCAAGCTCTTCGCCGCGTCCCACATCGTCTTCGTNNTTCTTCAGCTCCGCATTCTCCAGCGGCGTCGCCGAGCTCCACCAAACCGCCTCGCCCTGTACCCCTGAAGACCCGTGAACCGCATAGCGCACCACCACTGCATCCGAGCCGCACCGCTGCTCCACGCGATACTGCGGCCCCTCGCTCGCCCACTGCGAACTGTCGACCATCTCCACGCTGCCCGCGCGCGCCAGCGGCCCAGGGCCCTCCGGCGTCGTGTGGCAGAGACCGCTCTGCAACATTCCGGAAGCCTTCACCTCGCCGCCCGGCAGCAGGATCGCGCCCGAAGGCCCGGTGGCCAGCACGCGTCCACCGCGCTCCAGAAAGCTCCGCACCTCGGCTGCCAGCTCCTTCTCTTCCGTCGCATCGTACTCAGGCGCAGCCAGAATCAGTGTCGTGTGCGCTGCCTGGGCATCGCTCAGTTCTTCATTCAGCGCAGCGAGCGGATGGTTCCACTGCGAGGTCTTTCTCCCCAGCGCCTCGAGCGTCAGATAGGCGGCCTTCGCTCCGTGCGGACCGCTGTTGGTGGTCGTTGGGCGCGGGTCATTCTCCGCGCTCTCGGGCGCCAGCAGGCTGACGCCCACGATCAGCGCCGCCATCACGCTGCAGAGGATCAGCAGCAGCCTGCGATCGCTTGCTCCCCCGCCCGCGCTCCAGCCGCGCCTCAATCCACGCCTCCAGCCGAGAGCGTTTTACCAGCGCCGCTGGCAGTTCTTTCCTCGGCCTCCGCCGCACCTGCCGCGAGCCGCTCGTACAGCGCGCGCGCCTCCGCGTACTCCTCGGCGTCGGCCTCGCGCAATCCGTACCAGATGCGCTCAAAGATCTGCGTCAGGCTGCGCAGGCCCTGCTGCTGCGCCGATCCCGGCTTCAGCAGCCGCACGTACTCGCGCGGTGTGCGGGTGGGATTATGCCGCCACGCGCGCCGCGCTTCCAGCGAGACGATCGCAGCCCAATACAGGCAGTGCACCGCCTCGCGCCACTCGCCCGCGGCGGCGTGCTCTTCTGCCCACTGTGCCCAATCCTCGGCCTCGCTGTCCCACGCCGTGGTTCGCAGCGCCGCGTCTTCCAGCGAGACGCGCAGCCGCTGCCGCGCCAGATTCCGCAGCAGGAAGAACAGCAGCCCGACCGCAGCTCCCACGAAGAATAGCCACTCCAGCAGAGTGCCCAGCCAGGGCGCAGCACTACCCACCTGCACAACGCCTTCAAAGAACCGTCCCACCCACGCGATCATCCGCGCCTTCGTGCGGTCCCACCAGGTCGGTCCTCCGCCGCGCTGAAACTCAGCCCGCGAGAGCGCCGCATTCGCTTCCTCGCGTGCGCGGCTGAAGTCTTTCGTTTGTTGCGCATCCGGCCCCGCAGCGCTCTCCTGCGTCAGTTCGGCGAGCTGCGCCTCCGCCTCGCGCAGAAGCGTCGCGCGCTCCTCGGCCTTCGCCGTCTTCGCCTTATCCAGAGTGGCGCGTAGCCACTGCCAGTGCTCTTCGAAGCCGCCCTTCGCCCGATCGCCCACCAGCACATCGTCGCCGACCGTATCGGCGTTGCAGGCCGCTGCCGCTGCCGCACACCCTGCAACGACGCTCTGCAGCCGCGTTACATCCGCGCGAAACGCACCCACCGAGATGTCCTTCAGTCCCGCAGCGCGCGCCCCCGGCGCGCCACCCAGCGCGAGAATCATCGCCGCAACAGCCGCACCAGCAAACACGCGGCCGCATCGCACTCCTTGCCCGAGGCGCTTCTTCGCCGAGACTCCGAACCGCACCCTAAACGCGATCATCATTCCCGATCGGCTCGCCCGTGTCGCCACCCGCCTCCGCGCTGTGGTCGGCCGGAGCCGCAACTGTCGCTGCCTCCCCCGTCAACGCTGGCGCGGGCACCTCGCCTCCCAGCAGCATCACCAGGTCGAAGGCCTCCCTGCGCACCCGCTGATCGAAGTACACCAGCGACAACCCGATCAGCGCCACTGGCGACACCAGTGTATGGGTCACAAAGCTAACCGCCAGAATCACCGCCTGCGCCATCACATGCGGCTCCAATGGAGCTTGCCCGACGAAGAACAGCATGGGCAGTTGGATCGCGCCCCCTACCCAGTACAAGGCTGCCGTGATCAACAGCACCAGGAAGATCCGGCCCTTGGTTCCCGACGTCAGGATCTTGCTTCGCCGCATCGATGCCCGCACCGTGCTCTGCTCCACCACGGCCGCCTGCACTCCCAGCGAGTTGCGCAGATACGCGATCGCGCCATACACGCCTCCACCGATAATCTCCACAAAGATAAGTACGCCGCCGAACCACACCCACGATAACCCCAATCCAGGCAGCAGGCGGACAAGATACACCGCTGGCAAAATCAGCACCAGAGGCACCCATATCGCGCTCCATCCCTGCCACAGCGCAATCCCCACATACCTGTACCAGAGCCTGATGGTCGGTCGCAGCGAACCGCTGACCGTTGCACCGCGCCCCAGGTAGACCTCGCTCAGTGCATGCACCGTAGCCGCCTGGGTCACGGACACCGCCAGCAGGAACAGCAGCACCCCAAGCATCGAGCCGATCGAAGAGCCCAGCGCCGCGGCACGAAAGCCATAGCGCGTCATCACCAGATGCTGCCCCGCCAGATTGAAGGCATTTGCGACCAACTGCACCGCTCCCGAGAGCGACGATATCCCTGCAAACAGCCAGAAACGCGATCGGTAGATCGAGAATGTCCTGTCCAGCACCTCGCCCGTGGAGAGCGGTCGCAGCGCATAGGCTGCGGCCAGCTCCGGGCTCTCTTGCGCAGGCCTTCCCGTTGGCGCGGTAAACGCCGCTGGCGACTCCCAATCCTGTGGTGTCATCTCCCCATTCTCCTCTGCGACAGCGGAGCTTGCTTCATCCCCCCGCCGCTTGACCCAGCCTGCGCCCGATTTGGGGGAAGAATAGCACCTGCGCGTTCCCTGTAGAACCTTTTTGCTGGCAAGGTGGCCGCGCGCTGCCGCACTCTCCCCCTGGTGGCGTAAGTGGAAGCCATAGGCACCAACGCCGTTTTTGCCCGGAAACGGCACTCTCATGCCTCACCCTGTTCGCAGTAACAGGGAAGATGTTCGATGCCATCACGCGTCTGCTCCTGCTTGTATCCCTCCCAATGGACATCTCCGGCATTTCGATTGCACAACACACGCTGCCATATTAGGCGTGCGTGCATCTCATGTAATGCAACGATGGAGCCAACCTCCCAAGGCGTCCCGGGGCCTGCCGCCCCCCAAAACGAAGAGCGCTTGCGCCTTCTCATTGAGACTGGTCTGCTGCTGGCCTCCGAACGCTCCCTTGATGTCATCGTTCAGGCCGCACTCGACGCCGGTCTGTATCTCTGCGGAGCCCGCTTCGGCGCCTTTTTCTACAACAACATTGGCGTCGACGGCGAGCCCTACCGCCTCTACAAGTTCTCCGGCCCGGACGCCGACGCCTGCGCCGCCCTTCCCATGCCGCGCCCCACCGAACTCTTCAATGTGACCTTCCTCGGTCAGGGCATCGTCCGCTCCGACGACATCACGCTCGATCCACGCTACGGCCAAAATCCTCCCTTCGCCGGCATGCCTCCGGGCCACGCTCCGGTACGCAGCTATCTTGCCGTTCCCGTGCGCAGCCGCGGTGGCGACGTGCTCGGAGGCCTGCTCTACGGCCATCCGGACGCGGGCGTCTTCGCTCCTGCCAGTGAAGATCTCGTCGCGACAATTGCCTCGCAGGCCGCCGTTGCCATCGACAACGTTCGCCTCTCTGAAAGGCTCACCCGCGAGATCTCCCTTGTCGACGCTGCGCGCAGCCTGCAACGCCAGACCTCCAATCGCCTCCGTCAGGCCCTCGACGCCGCGCAACTCGGCACCTGGAGCTGGGATCGCGCCACCGATCTCCTCGATCTCGACGAACGTGCCGACCAGCTCCTCCACACCACGCCGCACGTTCCCATCACCCGCACGGAGCTGCGCAGGCGCATCGTCATCGCGGAAGACAAGGGCAAGGCCACCGAAAGCCTGTGGCGTTCGCTGGCAGCCGGCGGCATCTACAGCGGCGAGTACCGCGTCGACGCGCCCAATGGCCTCCGGACCTGGGTCTCTGCAAGCGGCATCACCACCTTCGCTCCCGAATCATCGGAAGTCGCCGGCATGATCGGCACGATCCAGGACATCACCGCCCGCAAGACCCAGGAGGCCGCCCTCTGCCAGAGCGAAAAGCTCGCCGCTACCGGGCGGCTCGCCGCCAGCATCGCCCACGAGATCAATAACCCGCTCGAGGCCGTCACCAACCTCATCTATCTCGCGCGCACCGACCCCGAGGTGCCCACGCCCATACAGCTCCTGCTGGAGGCCGCCGACAGCGAACTCGCGCGCGTCGCCCAGATCGCACAGCAAACTCTCGGCTTCTTTCGCGACACCACCCGCCCCGTCGAGATCGACCTCAACAAGCTCCTCCACAGCGTCGTCGACCTCTTCGCCCGCAAGATGATCTCGCGCAAGATCGTCTGCACGCTCGACCTCGAGCCCGGTCTCTGCATCCACGGTCTACAGGGCGAGATCCGCCAGGTCTTCTCCAACCTCGTGGTCAACGCGATCGATGCCTTCTCCTCTGCATCTGTATCGAAACCTGACCGCATCCACATCCGCGGCCGCCATCTCCGTGGCCGCCGCGACGGCGTATCGATCCTCATCTCCGATGAGGGCGCCGGCATCGCATCCCAGGTCCGCGAGCGTATCTTCTCGCCGTTCTTCACCACCAAGCAGTCCACTGGTACGGGCCTCGGCCTGTGGGTCACGCGCGGCTTCGTTGAAAAGCACGGCGGCAGCATCCGCTTCCGTACCCGCACCGGCGATCCTTCCGGAACCATCTTCCGTGTCTTCCTGCCGGGCAAAATGCCCGCCATCGGCTATCCAGCGGACAACGCTTCCCCGCGGCTCCGCGTCTGACAGGCGTGGTCAATATTGCTCATCTGTCGAATATCGATAGATGTTTCGATGACGTACGCCTAGTATTGGGTTCCATAGTCAGCTAAACTCTAGCCAACGCTAATAGTTAGCACAGGGCCCCATGCAGACCACTCTTCTCTCCAGCGACTCGCTCAAGGGCTCCTACGATCCCGTGCCTGATGCAAACAGCGCCGCCAAGCTTGATGCGCATCTCCCGCGCATCCTCGTCGTCGACGACGAAGCACTCATCGCGGATACCATCGTGCAAATCCTCAATCGCAGCGGGTTCATCGCCGAGGCTGCGTACGGTGGCAAGGAAGCCATCGAGGCCGCCCGCCGCATAATCCCCGAGATCATCCTCTCCGACGTCCTCATGCCCCACCTCGACGGCGTGGAAGCTGCCATCGCGATCCAGAAGTTTCTGCCCGACACGCGCATCGTTCTCTTCAGCGGCCAGGCCGCCACGGTTGAGATCCTCGCCCGTGCACGCGGTCGCGGCTACCACTTCGAGCTCCTCGCCAAGCCTCTCCACCCCACCCAGCTCCTCAAGCACCTTCGCCAGAGCTAGCCGCTAACACAGGCGCGCATCGAGTACTCCTACTCCATCTGCGCGATGGCCTCCTCTTCCCGAACATGGATATCGCGCGCGGTAGCGTGCGACCAAGTCTTGTATACCTCCACAAACCGCTCAATCCGCATCCCAACAGGTCGTGTGCGCGTCGTATCCTGCGCGTCGTATCCTGCGCGTCGTATCCTGAACGAGGAGCCCTATGCCCAGACCTCTTCCCATTGCGATCTACTACGAGCAGCCCCACTGGTTCAAGCCGCTCTTCGCCGAGCTCGACCGCCGCAGTACGCCCTACATCGAGATCTACGCTCCCGACCACTACTACGCGCCGGAAGATCATCCCGAGAAGAAGTACTCGCTGGTCTTCAACCGCATGTCGCCCTCCGCGTGGAACCGCAACCACGGCGACCAGATCTTCTACACCCTCAGCTTCCTCGAGCACCTCGAGTCGCGCGGCGTCAACGTGATCAACGGCTTCAAAGCTTTCTCGTCGGAGCTCAGCAAAGCCAGCCAGCTCATCCTCATGGACAAGCTCGGCCTCCCCTACCCGAAGGCCCGCGTCATCCATCGCGCCGCGCAGGCGGAAGAGGCCATTGTCGGCCTGCGCTGGCCCATCGTCGTCAAGCCCAACCTGGGCGGGTCTGGAGCGGGCGTCAGGCGTTTCGACGGCCTCTCGCAACTCCAGGCGGCCATAGCGCAGGATCCCGGCTCGCCCGACGCGCTACAGTTTGGACACGACTCCACCGCGCTCGTACAGGAGTTCATCCCCGCCGGAATTGGAGACGCCGCGCACATCGTGCGTGTCGAGTGCCTCAACGGCAAGTACCTCTACGCCATCAAGGTCCACATCACCGGCGAGACCTTCGACCTCTGCCCCGCCGACATCTGCCGGACGACGACCGGCGTCGATCTCGCCAGAGGAGCCTGCGCCATCGACGCGCCCAAATCCGGCCTCATGGTCGAGGCCTACACTCCGCCGCCTGACGTCATCCGCGACGTCGAGCTCCTCATGCACCACTCCGGCATCGACATCGGCGGCGTCGAATACATCACCGACTCCCGCGACGGCCAACGCTACTACTACGACCTAAACGCCCTCAGCAACTTCGTAGCCGACGGCCCCAACGTCCTCGGCTTCGACCCCTTCGTCAAACTAGTCGACTGGCTCGAATCCGAAGCCAAACTCAGCCGCCGCCGTCTAACGCGGTCAGCCTGACCCTGGAGCGTAGAAAGGGGAAGGACACCTGTATTCGCCGCCGCCCGCGTCACCCATAACTTCCAGGGTCACCAAAATGCATTACGGCTTCTGGCTGCCCCTCTTCGGCGGCTGGCTTCGCGACATCGACGACGAACAAATGCCCGCCGGCAGCCCCCTTCATCGCGGCCTCACAGCGATGCGCAGGCCCGCGACCGCCGTCCTTCTCTACGCCGCGCGACCATAGTCAGTCATTCCCCCACAACATTCCCTCGTTCCTCGCGGCTACACTCCTAGTATGTGTGGAATCGTCGGTTACATCGGCCCCAAGCCCTGCGTCCCCGTCATCATGGAAGGCCTCGCCCGCCTCGAATACCGCGGCTATGACTCTGCGGGCATCGCCGTCGCTGGTGGCGGCCACCCGCTCCAGATCCGTCGTGCTCCTGGCAAGCTCCGCAACCTCGCCGAGATTCTCGCCAAAGATCCCGTCTACGGCACCTACGGCATCGGCCACACCCGCTGGGCGACGCACGGCCGCCCCACCGAGGAGAACGCCCACCCGCACCGCGACGGCACCGGAACCCTCGTCGTCGTGCACAACGGCATCGTCGAAA
>PLHC01000122.1 GCA_003138795.1 Granulicella sp.
GGTGGTGGCCAGAGACGGGATCGAACCGCCGACGCCGGCCTTTTCAGGGCCGCGCTCTACCACTGAGCTATCTGGCCTTGGCAATGCTAAGCTCGACGCGCGGCCAAGTGCGCCCGTCGAGTTCGTGCGTTTCGCTTCGCCTGCCTGTGGAGGAGGGATATGCGGACCCATCGGACGACGGGTCCTTCGAGAACGTCGAACCACAGTATAGCAATCACCACGGCCTCACGCCAAACCGCATGCTTGCCTGCGGTATTCTTGGAGAACTTCACGCAATGGACAGGCAGGTGAGCATGATCCGTGCTCGTATCGCTCTAGGTCTCTTCATCATTACAACTCTCTGTTGTGCGCATGCCCAAACCACAGCATCGGCGCTCACGCCCGGCGAGGCGCGTGCGACGCATGCGTTTGCCGCAGCAAAGAAGATGGGGCCGGGTGAGCTCTACGCTTTTCTCGAGCCCATGCCGAAAGGTGCCGACCTGCACATGCATCTGTTGGGCGCCGTTTACGCTGAGACCTTTATCGCCGAGGGCGTTCAGCAAGGGCTGTGCGTCGACCCCGTGGCGCTGAAGTTCACGCAACCGGTTTCGAACAGCGGCGCGGGTGCCTGCGCTACCGGGAATGTCCCCGCTGCCACGGTTCTGAAGGACCAGCATCTCTACGATGCGCTGGTGGACTCCTTCTCAATGCGCAGCTTCGTGCCTGCGTCGGGCATCAGCGGGCACGATCAGTTCTTCGCGACGTTTGACCGCTTCGGCGGGCTGAAGGACCACAGCGGCGCGTGGCTGGATGAAGTCGCCACCCGAGCCGCTGGCGAGAATGAGCAGTACCTCGAGATCATGACCACGCCGCCGTTTACCAGGACCGCGACGCTGGGGTACAAGAGCGGATGGCCCGCCGGTGCGTATAAGGATGCCACCCGCGAACAGCTGGCGAAGCTGCGCGATCAGCTGCTTGCCGGTGGTCTGCGCGACGAGATTGTTGATGACAGCAAACAGATCGCCGATGCCGAGGCAGTCCGTAACCGCATCGAAGGTTGCACCCTGCCGGACGAAGTTGCTCCACCTGCCTGCGAGGTCAAAATCCATTTTCTCTACCAGGTTCTCCGCGCCTTCCCGCCGCAGCAGGTCTTTGCGCAGACGCTGCTCGGCTTTGAAGTCGCGTCGGCTGATCCGGACTTCGTCGGCATCAACTTCGTCCAGCCAGAGGACGACCGCATCGCCATGCAGGACTACCACCTGCAGATGGAGATGCTCGACTACCTGCACTCCGTATATCCGAACGTGCGCATCTCTCTGCACGCTGGTGAACTCGCGCCGGGGATGGTGCCGACTGCGGGGCTGAGCTTCCACATCCGCGAGGCCATCGACCTCGGCCATGCGGAGCGCATCGGCCATGGTGTAGATCTGTTGTACGAGAGCCACCCCGACCAACTCCTCAAGGAGATGGCTGCCAAACACATCATGGTCGAGATCAATCTCACATCGAACGATGTCATTCTGGGTATCAAAGGCAACGAGCATCCGCTGGCGGCGTATCGCGCGGCGCATGTGCCGGTTGCGCTTTCGACCGATGATGAGGGCGTGTCGCGCATTGACCTGACCCACGAGTATGTGAAGGGCGCGGAGGAGCAGGCTCTGGGCTACGTTGACCTGAAGAACATGGCGCGGACCTCGCTGGAGCATGCGTTCTTCCAGGGTGAGAGTCTATGGGCTGCGCCGGACGACTTTGCGCACCATAAGGCCGCCTGCACTGCTCCGATAACAGCGATAAGTACACCGACAGCTCCTTGCACAGCACTGCTGAAGCGTAGCGAGCGCGCCACTGAGCAGTGGGAGCTGGAGCGGCGCTTTGCGGTCTTCGAGGCGTCCCTTCACTAGAGCCGCGGGCCGTCCGTTGCGCTAGACTGAGTCTTGCCGTAGCTGCAAATCATTCGCTGTCAAGAAAGAAGAAAGCCAGATGAAGCGTGTTCTCTCGGTGGTGCTTCAGTTCATCCTGTTTCTGGCGGTCTTCTTTGCAGGCTGGGTGCTTGCAGGCTTTAACATACTGCCTACCCTCAGCATTTCGGTGGGAGCCGGCCGGGTTTTCGTCTATGACGGCGTGTTGCTGATGTTCGCGCTCTACGTCCTGATCCTGCTGATCGCGGCCGCGCGCAAGCGGATTCATAGTGCGTGGCCGAACTCGACCGTGGCGCTGGCGCTTGCGTTGATTCTCGGTCTGGCGATGAAGTTCGGCTTCAAGAGCATCTAGTTGCCCGGCGTTACCGGAGGGCAACGCCTGGATCTGTATAGCTAGGTCTGGTGGCAAGAATGGTTCATTTTGACCACTTTCCCTATTTGAACCTTGTTAGACTAGATAGACTACATTGTTAAGGAAATTCTCTCGGTTTGGTAAAGCCCGATGCGCAGGACGACGATGAAGTTCCTGTTTGCATTGGTAGCGTCTCAGCCAAGAGCCTGCCTTAAAAAAGGATTCTCCCTAGATCATGAGTCTCACCTCCCATAACCGTCCCGTCCCCTCATCCTTCGACATCTCAGGCCGCAAGATCGCGTACTTCTCCATGGAGATCGCGCTCTCCAAGTCGCTGCCGACCTACTCGGGTGGTCTGGGCATGCTGGCCGGCGATTCGCTGCGTTCGGCTGCGGATACCGGCGTTCCGCTGGTTGCGGTCTCGCTGGTGCACCGCCGCGGCTACTTCGAGCAACACCTGGACGCCTCCGGCCAGCAGACGGAGAGCGATGTTGTCTGGTCGCCAGAGACCACGCTGCCCTTGGCCGACCAGACCATATCGATCATGATGCAGGATCGCGAGATCACGCTGCAGGCCTGGCGGTTCGATGTCGTCGGCGTGACCGGCCACATCATCCCGGTGTTTCTGCTGGATGCCGATGTTGAGGGGAATGACCCGTGGGATCGCCATCTCACGGACCACCTGTATGGCGGCGATACGTACTACCGGCTCTGCCAGGAGACAATTCTCGGTCTGGGTGGAATTCACCTGCTGCACGCGCTTGGATGCCAGCCCGAAGTCTGCCACATGAACGAGGGCCACGCCGCTCTGCTGGCCATCGGTCTTCTGGAGGCGCGTCTTGCGCCCGCGTCACTGCACACGGCCAGCGAGGCTGACGCTGACGCGATCAAGCAGCAGTGCGTGTTTACCACGCACACGCCCGTGCCTGCCGGCCACGACAAATTTGGCCTCGACCAGATGCTGCGTGTGCTTGGTCACGAGCGGTCATCGGCGATTGAGCGTTTCGGCTGCCTGCACAACGACCTGCTGAATATGACCTACCTTGCGCTGCGTTTCTCGCGCTATGTCAACGGCGTGGCCATGCTGCATGGCAAGGTCTCGCAGCAGATGTTTCCGGAGTATCAGGTGCAATCGACCACCAACGGCGTGCATGCGGCGACGTGGCTTTCGCAGCCTCTCCAGCAACTGCTTGACACCGAGATCCCTGCATGGCGCTACGATAACCAGTACTTTCGCTCGGTCTATGGGATTGAGCCTGAGGTGATTGCGGCGACGCATGCGCCCAGCAAGCAGCGGTTGTTCGCTACGGTGAAGCAGCGGACCGGCGTTGAACTCGCCCCGAATGTCCTGACGCTGGGCTTCGCACGGCGCGTGGCGACGTACAAGCGTGCCAGTTTGCTGTTTCAGTCTCCTGAGCTCCTGATCGAGATCGCCGATCGCATCGGCGGCCTGCAGATCCTGATGGCCGGCAAAGCTCACCCCGCCGACAACGCCGGCAAGGGGCTGATCCGCGACATCTTCTCGGTGGCCGCGAAGCTCGAGTCGAGCAAACTCCGTATCCTGTACCTCGAGAACTACGACTGGGACCTCGGCGAGCAACTCATCAGTGGCGTCGATGTGTGGCTCAACACGCCGCTGCGTCCCTATGAAGCCTCGGGCACCAGCGGGATGAAGGCTGCGCTCAACGGGGTGCCGAGCCTCAGCGTGCTCGATGGCTGGTGGATTGAGGGTTGTGCGGAGGGCGTCACCGGCTGGAGCATCGAAAACTGCGAGGATGAGACGGTCGAAGCGGGACGACTCTATCACAAGCTCGAGCACGTGATCGCTCCGCTCTATGCGCACAAAGGTCGCTGGGCCGAGATGCAGCGGCATTGCATCGCGATCAATGGAACGTTCTTCAACACCCATCGCATGATAGGCCAGTACGTCGCCAACGCGTACTTCCCGCCAGCCGTGTCGATTGCGGCGTCGAACCAGACGGTCGACGATGACGAAGTGCGTCAGATAGTGCTGGCGTAGAGCCGATGCAACCGGCGATGTCAGCCGCGCTACGATAAGGCTCAGGAGATGATCCATGCAAGTTGGCGACATTGTAGAAAACTTCACCCTGCCCGATCAGGACGACAATACCGTCAACCTGACCGACTTTGCGGGTAAGCCCGTTGTGCTCTTCTTCTATCCCAGGGCCGACACGCCTGGATGCACGATCGAGGCCTGCGGCTTTCGTGACCACTTCAAGAAGCTCCAGAAGGCCGGCGTTGTGGTGCTCGGGATCTCGCGCGACACCGTCAAGGCGCAGAAGAAATTTCAAACCAGGTATGACCTGCCGTACCCCTTGCTCGCCGACGCGGATCAGACCATCTGCAACCGCTTTGGCGTCATCAAGGAAAAGAATATGTACGGCAAGAAGGTCACGGGCATCGAACGCACGACCTACGTCATCGGCCCCGACCAGAAGCTCATTCATGAGTTCAACAAGGTAAAGCCCGAAGGCCACGCCGAAGAAGTCTTAGCCATGCTCGGGAAATAGCTGCCCTGGCGCTGTTGAAGAAGCAAGCATGATCCTTTCGCGCATCCCGGACGAACTTACGCTCGGTGGAGCGGCTATCGTTGCAGCCTCTGCCGCCGCTGCGACGCTGACCTACGCTGCGCTTAGCGCGGGGTCGCAGATCTTTGGCCACACGATCATCGCGGGCACCGATCCGAACGAAGTCGCGCTGACCTACGACGACGGCCCCAACGATGCTGCGACCGATGAACTGCTCGACATCCTCGCCCGCCACAACACCCGGGCGACCTTTTTCATGATTGGGAAGTTCGTGCGGCAGCGGCCGGAGATTGCACGCCGCGTTCATGCCGCCGGCCATCTCGTCGGCAACCACACAGAGACGCATCCGTGGCTAAGCTGGCAGTCTGCCCGGGTCATTCGCGAGGAGCTCCGCGCCTGCAATGAGGCGCTGGAGGATGCGATCGGCGCGCCGGTGCACTACTTTCGGCCGCCGCACGGAGCGCGCCGGCCGATGGTGTTTCGCGCGGCGGCGGAGCTGGGCCTGAAGCTTGTGCAGTGGAATGCGATGGGGTACGACTGGAAGCCAATTGGCCCGGAGCGAATTTTGGCGAACATCGAGAAGGCGCGCCGTCGCGCACAGCGCCGCCGCGTGGGCACGAACATCTTGCTCCACGATGGCTACGATCGCAGCATGGGCGCGAACCGCAGCGACACACTGAAGGCGACCGAGCAACTGCTACAGCGGTTTGCCCGCGAGGGAGTGCAGGTCGTCGGGATAGACGTCTGGAGTTGAAGCGTGGGGATTGAGTCGCGAGGGAAGATGGTGCGCCCGAGAAGATTCGAACTTCTGACCTACAGCTTCGGAGGCTGCCGCTCTATCCAGCTGAGCTACGGGCGCTTGCTACTAGCCTAGCAGAGAAACGCCTGCAGCCGCGACACCGTGTGTCATGGAGTAACCGCTTCGGAGTAGGATAGCAGCCATGAAAAAACTCGCCCTCTGTAGCACTCTCATCCTCGCCTTCGCTACCATCGGCGCCTCCGCCCAGACGGGCGGCCAAATGGGCGGCATGATGGACAAGATGGACACACCCGCCAAGCCGCTGCTCAGCCCGCCAGCGATGGCTGAAACCACGCTCGATGGCGCGAAGATCACGATCCACTACAACTCGCCCTCGATCCGCGGCCGCGTCATCATGGGGGGGCTCGTGCCCTACGGCAAGGTGTGGCGCACGGGCGCGAACCCTGCCACCAGCCTCGTCACGGCCGTCGATCTGAAGATTGGCACACTGAGCGTTCCTGCTGGCAACTACACGCTCTACACGCTGCCAGCCGCGCCCGGAACGCCGTGGCTGCTGATCATCAACAGGCAGACCGGTCAGTGGGGCACTATCTACAAGCAGGACATGGACCTGGGCCGCACGCCAATGCACTACGACCCGCTGCCCGCGCCGCAGGAGTCGATGACCATCAGCTTTGAGAAGACGATGAACCACTCGACCGAACTCCACATCAAGTGGGAGACCACCGACGAGTGGGTCAAGATCGTCGCGGAGAAGTAAGGCTCAACAACCGCACGCAAGCAAAAGGCCTGCTCGAAAGGGCAGGCCTTTGTCGTGACGAGGGTTTCCGTGCAGCTTACCTTTGTCCGCGCCCGGCCTCGGCCTCTTCGGTGAGCTTACCCAGCGCGGAGGCTACGAGCTCTTTGGCTCCGCCGATGCCCGCCAGCACCGCCTGCAGGTCCATCTTCGGCAGCGCCGGATTGCGCTCACTGGCGCAGTACACGCCGTGCTGGCCGACGAGAACCAGCGCGTCCGTGAGTACGTCGAGTGCAACCGCAAGGCGGCCTCGCGCTTCACCACGCATAAACTCCTCGCGCTCCAACTCCTGCGCGCGGGCGTGGAAGACATCCCCATGGCGATAGAACGGAGTTCCCCTCCGGGGATCGTCCGGGCGCTCAGACCTGGGGATGTCTTCAGCCACGGATTACCACTCCTTTGCGGCAGTATCGGGCGTAACCTCAACGGAGGCTACCGGGGCTTTCCAGCGCAGGATCGGCTTACGCGCAGCGGTGGTCTCGTCGAGGCGCTGGATGCGCGTGGAGTGCGGCGCGCTTAGCACCAGTTCCGGATTCTCTTCGGCCTCGCGGGCGATCTGCTTCAGCGCATCGACCAGCAGGTCGAGTTCCTCGCGCGACTCGCTCTCCGTTGGCTCGATCATCATCGCGCCGTGCACGACCATCGGGAAGCTGACGGTATAGGGGTGGAAGCCATAGTCGATGAGCCGCTTGCCCATGTCGCCGGTCTTCACGCCGTTCCTTGCCTGCAGCTTGTCGGAGAAGACGACCTCATGCAGCGAGCGCGTCCTGTAGGGCAACTCAAACGTTCCCTCGAGCTTGGCGCGAATGTAGTTGGCGTTGAGGACAGCGTCTTCGGTGGTCTGGCGCAGGCCATCCGGCCCGTTCGCCAGGATATAGGCCAGCGCGCGGATGAACATGCCAAAGTTGCCGTACCACGCCCTCACCCGGCCAATACTCTGCGGGCGGTTATAGTCCAGGCCAAGCGAGCCGTCCGGGTTGGTCTTGACGACGGGCGTCGGCAGAAACGGTTCGAGGATCTTCTTGCAGGCGACCGGGCCGCTGCCCGGGCCGCCGCCGCCGTGCGGCGTA
>PLHC01000167.1:0-12257 GCA_003138795.1 Granulicella sp.
CGCGATCAATCCCACCGCCAGCGCTGCCATCATCCACACTCTTGCAAGTCGCATACGTCTCATCTCTCGGTTAAAGGTCTTCGCACCGAACCCTGCGTCAGCCGCAGAATTTGCTTTCTTCTTACTCGTGTATCAGGCAGCGCCGTCTGCAATGCGTTCTCTGGATCGAAACTGCTGTTGATTGATACGGATGGTCGCCGCAAAAGTTTCCCCGGAAATTGTCTTTGTTTTTCTCCACAACATTTCAGCAGGACAAAAAACTTTCGTCAGGCCGCCTCGCATCGGAGCTGGCTTCTACGGCAGCATCGCCCCATCAGCCACCGGAAGATTTAGATGCGACGGATATTTCGCCGATCCATAAATCGATACCGTCTCCGCCGTATANNTGCGGTCGTACAGCGGAAACCAGCTCGACTGCACCTCCACCATCAACCGGTGGCCCTTCAGAAACGTGTGGTCCACTCCATGCAGACTCCACTGATACTCCGCCACCTCGCCCGGCTTCACCGGCTCCGGCGTCGTGAAGCTCTCGCGATAACGCCCGCGCAGAATCTCCTCTGCCACCATCAGTTGATATCCACCCTGCGCGTTGTTGCCTTCTGACTTGTCGCCCTTTGCATCCTTCGGGTACACATCGATCAGCTTCACAACCCAGTCCGAATCCGTACCCGTCGTCGCCGTAAACAAATCCGCAACCACATCCCCCGTCACCGTCACATTGCTCGACAGCACCGGACTCTCAAAATTCGCCAGGTCCTTGCGTCCGCTCACAAACCGCTGATCCTCCACCAGCCATGTCCGCCACATCGATCCATCCCCATACGTCGACTGAATCGGCCTATTCCGGTAGGGCACAGGATCGGCCGGATCAGCCACATACGCCGCAGCCTTCACGTCGTACGTTCCCGTTGGCGCAGCAAAGCTCAACTTACCTTCAGGCTGCAAATAAGCTCGCTCCTCATGGAAGCCCGCCTTCGGTGGCCAGACATCATACCGATGCCATTGGTTCTCCCCCGTGCGAAAGCTCGCCGTGTCCTTCAGGTCGAACCCCGGCCTGCCCTTCAGATAGAACTCGAAGAACGGAGCCTCCAGACGCGCGCGATAGTACTCGCCTGTCTTCTGCCCGCCAAACGTAACCGTTCCGAACTTGCCGCCCAACTCATCCCCGGGCCCCTGCGACCACCCGCCATGATTCCACGGCCCCAACACCAGAAACACCCTGGGCTCTGGATCGTTGGGCCTCTCATTCGCCCTCAAAGCCGCATACTCGGACTGCGTCCCCCACATGTCTTCCTGGTCCCAGTACCCGCCCACCTCGAGCGTCGGAACCTCGGGCCTGCCCAACCGCCGCTCGACCGCCATATCCTGCCAGAACTTCGTATACGCTGGTTCACTCAGAAATCTTGAGGCGGTAGGCAGCTCCGACATCCCCGCCGCCGCTGCAGCTCCTGCAAAGTCCACATGCTGGAGGAAGAAGTCGTACTGGTCCTCCTTCGAGCTGATTACGGCGTCTGTCTTCTGCGCCTCCAACTCCTGCACATAGTCGAAGCCGTACGTCTCGCGAAACGCTCCATTGTGAAAGAAATCGTCACCCATCCACACATCCGTCATCGGAGCCTGCGGGCTGATCGCCTTCACCGCCGGGTGCGCATCGATCCCCGCCATCATCGCCAGGAACCCCGGATAGCTAATGCCGAGCACCCCAACCTTGCCATTGTTGTTCGGAACGTTCTTCAGCAGCCAGTCGATCGTGTCGTGCGTGTCGGTCGTCTCATCCACATCGGCCGCCGTCCAGTGATCCAGCTTTCGGTGCTCGGCCACCGGCCGGTTCATCACAAACTGCCCCCCCGACTCATACCGTCCGCGTATGTCCTGCGCGACGAAGATATACCCGCTGGCAGCCAGCTCCGGCTTACCCTGCTTCAGCGCGATGTCCGTATACCCATCCACGCCGTAGGGCGTTCGCGAGATCAGAAACGGCAGCGCCGCCCCACGCTTCCTGCTTCCCGCCGGGCGCAGAATCACCGTATGCAGCAACACGCCATCGCGCGCCGGAATCATCACCTCCGAGCGCACATACTCCGGCCCCTTGTAAGATTTCAGCAAGTCCTTCAGCGTCTCGGCCGCCCGTGACTGCTGCTGGGCCGCAGCACTATCCGGACCGGTCGTCGCCGTTGACGGCGCAGTCTGCGCCCAGCTTCCGCACGCCACGCCCAGCATCATTCCCACGCCAAGACACACCGACAGCTTCGCTCCGCGCATTCGCCCTCTCCTCCAACCCTGCAGCCGACTCTCGCTCAAAGCACGAAGGCCCCGGCCCGCGCCAGAAGACGCATCGCCAGGGCCTTGTGCAAACTCTCTACTTCACTTCCCCGTCAGATTTCCCTCTGGGCTGGTGCTGCAAAGCCAGTTATTGCGCGCATGTGCCCCATCGCAGAACGGCCGCTTGTCGCTCATCCCGCAGCGACACAGGCTGATCGCCGGCTTGCCTGTCAGATCCCACTCCCGCCCATCGGCGTCCTTCAGCACAATGTGACCTTCCACCCGCAGCGGACCATTCGGCCGCACCGTAATGTGAACCACTTTCTCTGCCATCTTGAACATCCTCCGTCGCAGCTCCAGCATAGCAGCGCAAGCGCTCCCGCCGTCGTTCACCCAAACGCGACCATCACCTCATCCACGTAGCACCAGCCCCAATCCTCGCCGGGCTCCAGCGACCGCATCACCGAATGCTTCGTCGCATGAAAGTGCTTGGTCGCGTGCTTGTTCTTCGACGAGTCACAGCACCCCACCTTCCCGCAAATCAAACACTCGCGCAAATGCACCCATGTATCGCCCATCTTGAGGCATTCCTCGCATCCACGCGAAGAACGCTTCACCGGATTCAGATTATCGAAGTGATGACACGACATAGCTGTTACCCTCGCATGCCCCTAGCAGCACCTCACTCCGACTCAGACACCACGTTGAAGAGCCAGTGAGTGCCATCTGCAAAGAGAAGTTCGTAGGTCTCAACGTACCAGCCGCCCTTCCTTTCCTCATCTTTCACCACGCGTGCCTTATAGTTACCCACATGCAGCATCCCGGTCGCCCTCTGGCCCTCCAACTGGAGCTTCTTGCCATCCGCGATCACGTCGAGATGTAACGTGCCCAGAGTGCCTGCCAGAAATGCATGCGTTACATGCACGTTCACCTGATAACTGGCAGGGTTTACCGGCGTCGTCTCGTTGCTCTCATAGCGCTGCTTCATCTGCGCCGTCGCGGCGCCTGCCGTCAATCCCACAAACAACACCACTCCCAACCATCGCCGCACCGCATTGCCTCCGTCCACGTTCAGCTAATAGAGTACTAACTCACCGCCAGACACGCGACCTGCGCCGCCAGCAGTTCCCGAATCCCCACCTCGGCCACATCCAGCATCTCCTCCAGTTGTTGGCGCGAGTACGTCCCCTTCTCCGCCGTCGCCTGCGTCTCCACCAGCCCGCCGCCCGACGTCATCACCACGTTCATATCCACCTCTGCGCGCGAATCCTCCTCGTACGCCAGGTCCAGCAGCACGCGCCCGTCCACAATCCCCACGCTCGTCGCCGCAACCATCTGCCTCAGCGGCGATTCCTTCAGCGTCCCCGCCGCCTGCAACTTGCCCAGAGCCAGCGCCAGTGCCGTGCATGCTCCCGTAATCGCCGCCGTCCGTGTCCCTCCATCCGCCTGCAACACATCGCAGTCCAGGATCACCGTCCGCTCGCCCAGCAGCTTCATATCCACAACACTGCGCAGGCTGCGCCCGATCAGCCGCTGAATCTCGTGCGTGCGTCCGCCAATCTTGCCCTTCTCGGCCTCCCGCGGCGAGCGCGTCAGCGTCGCCCGCGGCAGCATCCCATACTCCGCCGTCACCCACCCGCGCCCCGAGTTCCGCATCCATCCCGGAACTCCATTCTCGATCGTCGCATTGCACAAAACCCGCGTATGCCCCACCTCGATCAGCACCGAACCCTCTGCCGTTACCACAAATCCCGGCGTCAGTTTCAACTCCCGCGCCTCGTGCGCTGTCCGTCCACCACTGCGATACAACTCAACCTCTTCAACCTTGCTCATATTGCCCATTATAGGAACCTCTCCGTCCATCCGGCTCCCAACCCGGCGAATCGGGCTTATGCACCCTCACCACAACCTGAAGATCTGCTCAAATTGCCTCATCCTGATCGGAATATCCCTTCCTATCCGTCCATGTACACTCATCTCAACGCCCTCGCACCTCTCGTCTTTAGCCCAGGATGGAACAGCAGGCCCACATCGGTCACTGTAATCGCGTCCTTTGCTGTGATACTGTGCTCCGCAGAGATACATTGTCCCATCTTGGGAATCTCTGATCGTTTACGCCAAATTGTCGATAGAGGTTAAAGCAATCCAATAAATCGCTTGCGAAACGGTTCCACTTTGGCAGGCGACATGATTACCAGTGCGCATACGTAACAGTACGTTTACAACCCGGAGATCACCATGCAGGCTCACCCCCAGAGCAGTCTAGCCGCACGGATTAATTCGACAGCTCATCCAGCGTCCACGCCGACGCCCCCGCAGCCACAACCGCAAACTCGCGTCCTGCTGACCAGCAACTCCGCTCCGCTCTCAGCGTCCCCCACGCCCACCCTCGCCGACACCGCCGGCCTGGCCCATGACGCCGGCAACCTGCTCGCAGCGCTCGGCCTCTACTGTGATCTCCTCAGCATCCCCGGCGTCCTGCGCCCGGAGCACAGGCACTACGCCACCGAACTCAGCCTCATCTCCGACCGCAGCTCCGAACTCATCCGCCGTCTGCTTGCCGTGCCATTGGCCGCAATCCAATTCCCCCCCCAGCCGGGCGTTTCCATGCCTCGATCCCTTCAACCCACCGACGTCCGCCGCTGTGACGCACGCTCATCCGACGCGACCACCACGAGTCCCAACCACGCCTACATGCTGCGCAGCCTGGCTCCGGTGCTGCAGCGCATCGCCGCCGGCGCAGCCAACGTCTCCGTAACCTGCCCCGCGTTGCTGCCTCCCCTCGACTTCCCCTCCGGGATCATCGAGCGGATCACCGTCAACCTGGTGCGCAACGCGGCCGAGGCCATCCGTAGCCAGAACGGCAGCACCGATGCAGCCGACCTCCCTCACCGCGGCGAGATCCGTATCTCACTCGCGGTCGTTGCCAGCTGGCTGCAGCTCACCGTCGAAGACAATGGCCCGGGCATGCCGCCGGCCATCGCCGCCGCCTTCCTGCAACCCTCGCCGCTGCCGCGCGGAGCCAGCCGTGGCCTCGGCCATCGCATCATCCATGAGCTTGCAACCACCAGTGGAGGCCAGATCTCCATCCGTGTCCTCCGCGGCAGCGGAACCATCTTCTGTCTCAAATGGCCAATCCCCAGCGCCCTGCTCCTCGAGCCCGCCGCGTTGGCGACTCCTCAACCTCGTCTATGAAGACCGCATAAGAAGGATCCAGCACGTGCTAACCTCCAAGCCCGACACGAACACCCGTGCAACAGCGCAGCTACCCACCACACTACAGATCTCCCCAACACCACGGCTTTCCCCTGCAGCGCAGCTTTCCCCTACAGCGCAGCTTTCCCCTACAGCGCAGCTACCCGCACCCGCTGCCGTCGCACCTCCCGTGTATGGCTCCGCCGCACCCGCCAGTCGCAGCATCGATGCCGACCGCCTTCCCCACCTGCGCATACTGGTGGTCGACGACGACACCCCCGTCCGCAACGCCTGCTCCGAGATCGCAACCAGCCTGGGCTTCGCCACCCAGACCGCCGACTCCGTGCCCGCCGCGCGCCTCGCTCTCGCCCATAGCTCCATCGACATCCTCCTGCTGGACCTCAAGCTCCCCGGCGGCGGCGGTCTCGCTCTCCTCGAAGACATCCGCTCTCAGCATCCCCAGACCATCGTCGTTGTCATGACCGCCTACGCCACCGTCGACTCTGCGGTCGAGTCCATGCGCATCGGCGCCGGCGACTATCTCACCAAGCCCTTCACCCTCGAGGAGCTCTCCACCGCTCTCGATCGCGCCGCCCAGCGCCGTGCCTTCAACGTCGAGGCCCGCCTGCTGCGCGACCGTCTCCACATCGGCACCGGAATGGGCAATCTGGTCGGAAACTCCCCCGCCATGGAGAAGCTCTATCGCATTCTCTCCAAGGTTGCTGGCACCACCCATCCCGTCCTGATCCTCGGCGAATCGGGCGCCGGCAAGGAACTCGTCGCGCACTCCATCCATGCCAACGGCCCCAACGCCCATAAGTCCTTCATCCCCGTCGACTGCGGATCGCTGGTCCCCGCCATGATCGAAAGCGAGCTCTTCGGCCATGTCAAGGGTGCCTTCGCTGGCGCCACCCGCGCCAAGACCGGCCTGCTCGCCGCTGCCGACGGCGGAACCATCTTCCTCGACGAGATCGGCGAGCTTCCACTGGATCTCCAGGGCCGTCTGCTCCGCGCCCTGCAGGACAAGGAGGTTCGCCCCATCGGCTCTAGCCAGTCCATTCCCATCTCCGTGCGCGTCCTTGCCGCGACCAGCCGCGACCTGACATCCATGGTCGAGACGGGCCGCTTTCGCAAGGATCTCTTCTTCCGCCTCAACATTGTCAATCTCCGCATCCCGGCGCTGCGCGAGCGCAAGGCCGACATTCCGCTGCTGGCCGCCCACGTCCTCGACCGCATGCACACCGATAACGGCCTCGCCTACACCTTCGCCGACAACGCCCTCCAACTGCTGATGGAGTACGACTGGCCCGGCAACGTCCGCGAACTCGAGAACGCCATCGAACGCGCCTGCGCGCTCTCCAGCGGGCCCGTCCTTCACCTCGGCGACTTTCCCACCCAGATGCAGAACTTCCAGTTCCACGCCCAGCAATCCGTTCAGCATTACAAAGCCCCGCACACTGCCGGCGAACTCTCCACCATCTCCGGATCGGCCGAGCCCAACGCGGTGCAATCCATCGCCGAGCTCGAAAAGCAGGCGATCCTCACCACCATCGCCCAACTCAACGGCGACAAGCTGATGGCCGCGCGTCTGCTCGGCATCGGCAAGACAACGCTCTATCGCAAGCTCAAAGAGTACGGCCTGGGCGACGATTCCAGCCTTATGTAGCAAGCAGCCGACAAGCGCAGCGGAACTCCCAGCTTGTGTCCCTGCTTTTTCTCTCCCGTTTCCACTCCCTGCTTCGGAGGTTCCATTGTCCCCCTCGGTCCCGTCCACCTCGATCCTGCTCGTCGCTCCTGAATCCGCCGCTCTTCCTGTCGCCGACGCACTTCGCCACGACCTTCACGCCGAGGTCGAGATGACGCCCAGCCCCCGCTCCGCCCTCGCCTCCCTGCGCCGCAACGAGTTCTCCCTGATCCTCATCGACGAGAGCCTCGCCACCCCCGATACCGCCTCCGCGGACCTGATCTACCAGAACGCCGGAGGCGCCCTGGTCGTGGAGCTCAACTTCGCCATCTCCAGCGCAGCGCGCATCGTTCGCCAGACCCGCGCCGCCCTCGCCCGGCGCACCCAGGACCGCGCCCAGGCCCGCGCCGCCGCGGCCGCAGCGCTGCAAGGCGAACTGAACGCCACCCTCGCCGGAATCCTGCTCGAGTCGCAACTGGCCCTGCGCGAGGCCAGCCCTGCGCAGGCGCCGAAGCTGCGCCACCTCGTCCAACTCGCAGGCGACCTCCGCGACCGCCTGCGCGTCTAGCTCCGCTCCTTGGTGCCAGTTCCGCAAATAGCCCGGCGCGAACACCGCACAACCAAGGGTGCGATTCCTCATCCCCGCTATGTACAATCTCAGCTGGCCGATGCACTCCCCTGCACCCACCACCACAGCGCTTTCTTTGCGCATCATTCCGACAAGCAGTAGAGGAGAACCATGAAGATCACACCTGGAAAACTTGCTGGACTCAAAGCCGTCTCCAACTCCCGCAACGTCATCGCCGCCGCCGCCATGGACCAACGCGGCTCGCTGCAGAAGTCCCTCGCCAAGGAGCGCGGCGCTACCGCCGACGGCCACGACCTCGAGGTCTTCAAAACCCTCGTCACCGAGGTTCTCACCGGCTACGCCTCCGCCATCCTGCTGGACCCCGAGTACGGCCTTCCCGCCGCCCAGCACCGCAACGGCAAGGGCCTGCTTCTCGCCTACGAGAAGACCGGCTACGACTCCACCACCCCCGGACGCCTGCCCGATCTGCTCGACGTCTGGAGCGTCCGCCGCCTCGCCGAAGCCGGCGCCGACTGCATCAAGATCCTGCTCTACTACACCCCCTTCGACAAGCCCGGCATCAACGAGATCAAGCACGCCTGGATCGAGCGCATCGGCGACGAGTGCCGCGCCCACGACATTCCCTTCTTCCTCGAGTTCGTCGGCTACGACGAGAACCGCGCCGACGAAAAGGCCATCGAGTACGCCCGCAAGAAGCCCGCCATCGTCGCTGGCGCGATGAAGGAATTCTCCAAGCCCCGCTACGGCGTCGACGTCCTCAAGGTCGAGGTTCCCATCGTGATGGAGTTCGTCGCGGGCACCAAGGCCTTCAAGGGCGTGTCCGCCTACACCCGCGCCGAGGCCCTGGAACACTTCCGCGCGGCCGCCGCCGTCACCACGCTGCCCTTCATCTATCTCTCCGCCGGCGTCTCGAACCCCGTCTTCATCGAGACCCTGGAGCTCGCCGCCGAGTCCGGCGTCGCCTTCAACGGCGTCCTCTGCGGCCGCGCCACCTGGAAGGACGGCATCTCCATCTACGCCAAAAACGGCCCCGACGCCTTCCGCAAGTGGCTCGAAACCACCGGCGTAGAGAACATCCAGAACGTCAACAAGGCCCTCGAAGCCGCAACCCCCTGGACCGCCAAGGTCGAAGCCCTCTAGCCGCAGCACGTGCTCTTGCCTTTCTTTCTGTCACTCCCGGAGGGAATTCACTTCCCTCCGGCTACGGCCACAAGCCACAGCGCCCCCGCGCCGTTGCCAATTCCGCGCATCCCCCTTACTCTTACCTCACCCATGCGAGTCCTCTGCCGAGCCCTCTCCGCCGCCCTGTTCTTCTGCGTCCTTTCACAAGCCGCTCTCGCCCAGACCTACACGCCCAAACAAATCCTCATCAAGGGCGCCGACGGCATGGACACCCAGCAACTCATCGACATCACAGCCCTTAAGCCCGGCCCGATGACCAGGCAAGAGATTGAGGCGGCCATGCAGCGCCTCGCCGACACGGGCTTCTTTACCGATCTCAACTACACGGTAAGCTCCGACGCACTCATCCTCACGCTCACACCCTCCTCCTCGGCGCAGTTCGTTCCCGTCCGCTACACCAACTTCGTTTGGTGGACTCCGTCCGAGCTGACGACTCTCATCCAGGCCCGCGTGCCGCTCTATCAGGGCAAGCTCTCCCTCAAGGGCAGCATGCTCGACCAGGTAGAAGCCGCCCTCGTCGCAATTCTTAAACAGAAGGGCATCGATGCCGAGGTCACTCCCATCGAAGCACTCGGCGGCGGTAGCGTGGCACTCGCCATATCACGGCCTTCCATCCTGCTCGGCAACATTGACGTACAAGGCTCCCTGCCCACCGTCGCCTCCAAGCTCACAGAGATGAAGGCAGGTTTTGCCGCTCAGGAATTCGATCAGCAGGTACTCGCCAAATCCATTCCGCTCAACACCACCGACCTCTACGACGATGCCGGATTTCTCGACGCCACCGCCGATCCCGTCACCTTCGCACCTCCCCGCAAAGACAAGGACACATACCTCGTCGATGCGTCCACCACAGTCCACCCCGGCGAACTCTACCGCATACGTCAGTTGAGCTTCAACGGGCCGCCGCCGCTATCTCACTCCGATATGGAGAGGGCAGCAGCAGTCAAAATCGGCGATCCCGCCGGCGCCTTCACGCTCCAACACGCAACCGACTCGCTCGCCCACGCCTACAGCCAGCGTGGTTTCCTTGACGCCAAAGCAACGCACGTCTTCCCCAAAGACGTCTCCACCCACACCGTTGATCTCACCTTCACCGTCACACCCGGCGAAATCTACCACCTGGCCGCCGTCGACGCCTCAGCCTACCCTCCAGAGGCGCAGGCCGCCATCGCTCGAGACAGCAAGCTTCGCCCCGGCGTCGTCGCCGATCAGGACGCCATCCGGGAAATCCAGCAGGTCCTCGCGCAGCAACATCTCTCGCCCGGCGGAAGACTCAGCATAAAAGAAGACCACGAGCATCACCTCGCAACCATCATCGTGACTCCATCTTCATCGAAGCACTAACGCGCCAGCAACTCATACTTCCGGACCCCCTTACCCCTACAGCGACCTGGCCGTGGGAATCTTCCGTCGCAAGAACATTGGTCAGCCTGCATTCAAGGAGTACACCGCCAGCTTCCAGTCCCCCGCCGACCCGCAAACTCACCTCGTAGATCTCACCATCAACTTCGTCCCTGCCTCTCTCGCTAACCTAGAACCCCGACGGCCTCTCCCCCGCAACACCAAACGCGCTCTCCATCGCGATGCCCGCCTGCGCGATCGTTCCCTCCTCGAACAGCCTTCCCACCAGCGACACGCCATGCGGAACCCGCCTTGGCGTCGCGAACTTCGCCACCGGATGTTTCGGGTCCGGAGCCCAATCGCTGCGCGCCTCCGACACCTCCACAAACCCGGCCCGCAAAGTTAAGGAAGGATGCCCCGTAAAGTTCGTAATCACCTGGAACTCATCGCGCAGGCTCGGCACCAGCAGCAAGTCCACCTCGTTCATCACGCGCGCCATCTCCACCGCGACCATGCGCCGTAGCCGGTCCGCCTGCACAAAGTCCACCGCCGACAGAAACCGCGACTGCCGAAACGTATTCGGCCACGCATCGGGCACCTGCATCTTCAGCTCATCGACCTTGTGGCTCAGCGTCAGCTCTTCAAACGCCGCAGCCGATTCCGCAAACAAAATAATGTTCAGCGAGTCGTACGGCCAATCCGGCAGCGTCACCTCCACCGGCACCATCCCCAGCTTCTTCACTGTCTCCAGCGCAGCCCGATCCACATCCGTCGCCGGAGCCGTCTTCATCCACGCCGGGAAGTACCCCACCCGCAGCCCCGCCACGCTCCTGCGCACATCAAAGTTCAGCCCCGCGGCAATGCACGCAACATCCTGCCCATCCGGTCCCTGGATCACCTCCAGCACCAGCATCGTGTCCTCGACCCCGCGCGCCATCGCGCCCAGCTTGTCGCACGTCCAGCTCAGCGTCATCGCGCCCGTCCGAGGCACGCGCCCATAGGTCGGCCTCAACCCGGTCACGCCGCACCGCATACTCGGGCTCACAATCGACCCCTGCGTCTCGCTCCCAATCGCAAAACCCACCAGCCCCGCCGCCACCGCCGCTCCCGGCCCCGCGCTCGACCCCGACGCGCCCTCATCCAGATTCCAAGGATTCTTTGTCTGACCGCCGAACCACACATCGTTCAGCGCCAGCGCGCCCAGGCTCAGTTTGGCCACCAGCACGGCTCCGGCGGCATTCAGCCGTTCTACCACCGTGCTGTCCGCCGCGGGAACACGATTCCGGTAGGGTTCCGCGCCATACGTGGTGCGAATGTTCGCGGTATCCAGCAAATCTTTCGCGCCCCAGGGAATTCCATGCAACGGGCCGCGATAGCGGCCGGCCGCAATCTCCGCATCCGCCTGGCGAGCCTGCGCCAGGGCATGCTCCCGCGTCAGTGTGATGACGCAATGCAGCTTCGCATCGAAGCGCTCCAGGCGACGAAGATAGATCTCCGTCAGCCGCTCTGAGGTCAACATGCGGCTTTCGATCCAGCGGGAAAGCTGCGCTACCGGCGCGAAGGCCAGGTCGCTGTCGCTTGATGGCAGGGGCGCAGCGTGGTTGGCGCTACGGACAAAGCTGCCCGCCGAGGGAGCGTCCGGTTTGCCCGGCAGCGCTCCGGGCAGAGACGGGTTCCACTGTGTGGCGGGCGCCAGAGTCGGCTCCAGTTCCAACTTGCGCGGCCCGGTACGGCGCTCATAGAGAGGGGCCATCTGCACGCGCCAGTTTTCCGCGGCTTGAGCCAGGTCGGCGCGCGTCATCTCGATTTCGACCAGTTTTTCCGCCTCGATGAAGGTCGCGGCCGAAACCTCGGGTCCCACTGCCGGCGCCGCGCCAAATGCGGGCGGGGCGCCGGGCGGCAAATCCGCGTTCTGACTGACAGGGGTCTGTGGGGCTTGCGCCTGCATGGCTGCCCCCAACAGTCCCAGGGAGCTATAGGTGAGGAATTCTCTGCGCGATCTTG
>PLHC01000167.1:12275-12469 GCA_003138795.1 Granulicella sp.
AAAGAAGTCCTGTCCCGGCAACCGTGCGCCTGTCTCCGAAGAGCCGCGGCACGAAGAAACGCACGGTGCCGGATTGTCGAATTCGCGCCACCGGCATAGTATTCTTCGTGAAATCGTGATCAAGAGGACCCTTCGGCGTCGGAAACCAGGCCTCCTATCAGGACCGCGGCGTCATGAACTACTACATGGCCAAG
>PLHC01000095.1 GCA_003138795.1 Granulicella sp.
TGGTCATGGCGGCGGATGGGGTGGTGGTGGTGGCGGATGGGGCGGCGGTGGTGGTCATGGTGGAGGCGGTGGTGGAGGCGGTCACCGCTAACTCCAACCTTCTCAACCTCAACATCCAAGGGGCGGCCAGGCTTCATCTGGCCGCCCTTTTTACTGTGCCACGCACAGCCCACCGCAACATTCCCGCCAGATCCGGATCTATATAACCAGAGGTTTTCACCATGTCCAGGCATACAGTTCTTCTATTCGCCTTGGCCACTCTGTCCGCGGCTGCCGTACCCTCCTTCGCGCAGAACGCATACCCAGCGGGCCCAGCAAACGACAACTACACGCAATCACAGGCGGCCCCGATCGAGCGCACCGCCCCATCCAGCAACTCGAGCGCTCGACTCAACCACGCCTACCCGGGCCAGTCTGCTAACGCCAACCAGTACTCCGGCGATGCAAACCAGACCGACACCAACAACGGTCAGCCCGCGGATGCTAACGGCCAGCCCGGTCCCGCGGACGGCGCAGGCCCCGGCTATGCTGGAGGCCCTTATGTCGCAAACGGCTATCCCTACCCAGCCTACGGTTACGGGTATGGCTACCCCTATGGATACTATGCCTATCCCTACGGATATTACCCCTACGGCTTCGGCTTTGGCTTTGGCTATGGATACCGCGGTGGTTATGGCGGGGGGTACCGCGGTGGTTATGGCGGCGGCGCTCGTGGCGGTGGCGGGGGTCGTGGCGGCGGCGGGCATGGCGGCGGCGGACATCGCTAATCGCAGCCAGGCGGACTAGCATAGCGGGCGACCTGATCTTTCAGGCCGCCCGTTTTTGCTGGAACCCAAAAACTCGCTTGAACCTTTCCGCGATGCCCTGCTGCTTGGCCGTTGTCACCTCGCCGAAAGCGCGGGCTCGAGCGGTGGCGATCACGGCGCCCTCGCTGACCGCCCGGCCAGCTACAATCAGCCATCATGCGCATTGGTTTCTTCGGCGGCAGCTTCGACCCACCCCACCTCGGTCACTTGGCCGTGGGCTGCGCGGCGGCGGATGCATTTTCGCTTGACCACATCCTCTTCGCGCCGACGGCACACCAGCCGCTCAAGCCAGACGGAGCCGTCGCGTCCTTTCAGGACCGTCTTGCGATGGTCTCCCTCCTCTGCGAGCTTCAGCCCGCAAATACCATGCCGCGCTTCGAGTCCTCATCCCTCGACGGTCCACTTCCCGGCACCGCGCCGAACTACACCGTCGGCACCCTCACGCGCCTGCGCGAGACAATCTCATCCACCGATAGAATCTTTGCCATCGTCGGCGCGGATGCCTTCCTCGATCTACGCCGCTGGCGCTCACCCGACAGACTGCTCAGCCTCGCCGAGTGGATCGTCGTTAGCCGCCCCGGCTTTTCGCTCCAGCAGCTCGACGCCCTCCATCTCACGCCCGCTCAACTGCAGCGCATTCACCTTCTGGAGGGCGTTCACGAGCCGGCCAGCGCCACCAGCGTCCGCACTCTTCTGCGCGCCGGCTCCGCCTGCACCGGTCTGCTGCCCGCTTCGATCCTGCACTACATCCGCGCTCATCATCTCTACGGAACCTGAGTCGAATCTATGGAATGTGAGCCAAACAACACCTCGCCGCAGCCCTCGCCTGCGCTACCATTGAGATTGCACAAGGAGCCCCATGGCAAGCACCAAAAAACAACAGGTTCAGCAACTCCTGGCCGCCGCCGTAGCCGCCTGCGAAGACAAAAAGGCCGAAGACATCCGCATCCTCGCCCTTGACCCCTCCGAGAGCGGTCTCACCGACTACTTCCTCATCTGCACCGGTCTCAGCGATCGTCAGAACGTCGCCATCACCGACGAGATCGAGATTCGCCTCAAGCGCGAGTTCGGCACCTATCCCAACTCCGTCGAAGGCCGTCGCCAGGGCGACTGGATCCTCATGGACTACGTCGACTTCATCGTCCACGTCTTCTCCGCTGAGAAGCGTGCCTACTACGGCCTCGAGCGCCTGCGCAAGAACGCCACCGTTCTCAGCATCAAAGACCTCAACGCCGAGATCAAATCCGCCATCGCTGCAGGCCGCAAGAAGGCTCCGACCGCCGCGCAGAAGAAGCCCATCGCGAAGAAGAAGGCGGCATCCCCAGTAGCTTCGAAGAAGACAGTTGCACCCAGGAAGGCTCCCGCGAAGAAGTCGCCCGCAAAGAAAGCAATAGTCGCAAAGAAAGCACCAGTCGCAAAGAAGGCACCAGCCGCAAAGAAGGCAGCCTCGAAGAGCACCCAAACGAAATCTTCGAAGCCTGTAGCTGCAAAGAAGGCTGCGGCGAAGAAGTCACCCGCGAAGAAATCCTAGATAGCTCGTTCTACAGAAAGGCCCTCGGTTCGCCGAGGGCTTTTCATTTCCGCATCTACCTTCACGACCGGCAGCATTTCAAAACGAAAAGCGGGGAGCCGGACGAATCCGCTCCCCGCCTCTGTATACGCTTGTCCAACTAGAAGACAAGGCTGGCATGCAGTTGGATAAGCCGCGGCGAAGCATCGGCGCCGCCCGTGGATCCCAGGATGCTCGTCGGAGCGCCGACCGTCGCCTGAATGCCTCCGAGCTGCGCGTTGTTAGCACCGCGTGCATGACCGGGGTTCTGGAAGTTGGTGTGGTTGAAGAGGTTGAAGAACTGTGCACCGAGCTTCAGCTTGGTATCTCTCATGTGCGCGATGGGGAGGCCGAAGGTCTTGAAGGCTCCGAAGTCCACGTTCGTGTACGAAGGTCCAATCAGGCTGTTACGGCTCTGACCACTAGCAAAGCTGGTCGGAGCGGTGAACGAGTTGACAAAGTTGCAGGGGTTAGCCAAAAAACCGGTCGCCACGTTCACAACATGCGACGATCCGCCGCAATGATGATCGAAGTTGTTGTTCAGCTGCTGCGCCAGGAGCAGAACGCCACCATTCGCGAACGCGCTCTGGAGACCCGCTGTGCTGGGCCCACCCGTGACTGGGTTGAGAGGGCTCGTGCTGGTCGAGCTCTGGGTAATGGAGTACGGGAGACCCGAGTTGTGGAAGACGTCGCCGCTGAACTCAAAGCCTCCGACCAGGGCGCGAACGAAGCTGCTGCCACCATGGAATAGCGTGGGCAGCTCGTAGACGAAGTTGGCCGTCACGTTGTGCTTCACGTTGTAGTCAGCGGGACCGTAGTTCGCGTGCAGGTTACCCGGGACGACGAGCGCTGCGGAATCGCCGGCGTCAGGAGCGTAGGGCTCAAAGCCGCCGTTGGAGATTTCGTCCAGTGCCTTTGAGAACTCGTAGTTGAACTGCAGCGACAAGTCCTTCGCCTGGCGCTTGGCGCTGAAAACGATACCGTTGTAGTTGCTGGACGCGCCAGAGTAGATGTTGGTGACCGTGGCGAACGATGCGAAAGGCTTCGCCGTGGGCGTTCCAGCGAAGTTGCCAGCCCCGGCAAGGCTGTTGGTGAGGTTGTTGCTTCCGTCGCTCACCGGCTCGTGGTAACCGTGGTTGCCGACATAGGTGACGAGAAGCGACGTTTTGCTGTTGATGCGCTGCTCGATCGCCAGGCTGTACTCCTCGTAGGTCGGGTAGCTGATCTTCGGGGCAACCGTCGTGATGCTGGGCGTCGAGAAGTGACCGCCAGCGGCTGTTACAGCCGCGGCAATCTGTTTTTCCGATGAACCCGCATAGAAGCCGGTCTGGAAGGCCGCTGCGGAGGACAAAGCTACCGTCGCGGGGTTGAGGATCGTGCCGTACGCCGGAGTGTTGGGCTGCTGCGGGACGGTGGTGTCGTAGCCGAGGAAATTGGAGCCAGCACCGCTGTCTGGAGCGTAGACGGCTGCGTGGAAGTTCGTCGGAGCGTTGCTCAACAGAGCATCCGCGGCGACACCCGGGAAGGAGTCGGTGAACATACCGAAACCAGCACGGATCGTGGTCTTCGGCGTCGCTTGGTAGTTGACGCCGATACGCGGCATCAGGGCGAATTTCTGGAAACTCTTGAACGCATTGTAACGGTTACCTGAAATCAGACCGCCGGGGAACGCTGCGCTGTAAGGAGCGGAGGTCGGAGCAGAACCAGCAGAACCACTGATAACCGGATTGGCAAGGGCGGCGTAGCAGGAGGTGTGACAGGTGGGGTTGGAGTTTGTCTCAAAGCGGAGGCCAGCCGTGATCGTGAGCTTCGGCGACACCTTGAACATGTCTTCAATGTAAGCGCCTTCGTCGTAGACCGAAACCGGCTGGGTAGGACGCTGCGGGAACCGCTGGACGTACTCCACGTCGGTGATACCGGAGAGGAAATCTTCCTCATAGGTGAGCGAGAGGGGGAAAGTCGTCTCCACGCCCTGGATGTCCGTGATGTTGTTACGACGGATGTTGTAGCCGGCGCGGAGCGTATGGCGCCCCTTGGTCCAGTTGAGATCGTCGATCACCTGGTAACCGGCAACACGGCGACCCTGCGGGAAGTCGTAGTTGATACCACCGTAGTAATCAGTCGAGCTGCTCAGACCACCGTTTTCGAACTCAACCGTCGAGGGAGCGGCTGCGAGAACTGCGGCCGGAGGGTTGCTGTTCTGGAACGGGGCGCTGTAATAGTTACCCGTCACGACGAGCTGGTTAGTGAGGTTCGGCGTGAAGATGTGCGTCTCGTTCATCTGCCCTTCCCAGGCCGGCTGCACACTGAGGTCGGTGAACAGCGGGCTGACCAGATCGGTGTAGGTCGGCTGGGTGCCGTGATCCTGCTTGTAGTGGATGTAGAAGTTATCCTTGTCGCTGATCTTGAAATCAACGCGTGCAGTCAACAGCCACTCGGTGAGCATCTCGGAGGAGTGAGCGTAGTAAGAGACCGACGCGGGATCATAGATGTACGGCGACGAAGTAGCCGGACGATAGGGGCTGGTGTCAAATGTGTTGAACACGCGGTTCATCTGCGGGAGCTGGCCAGGTGCGGCGGGGGCGAACAGAATGCCGTTTGCGAGGGGGCCAACGCTGACCGGACCGGCAAAGGTGACGGGGTCGTTGTAAAGTTTGGTAGCAGCGTCAGCAGCACCATTGAGCGCCTTGCAGGTCGCGTAGAAGGTGCCATCAACTATACCGCCGGGATCCTGGCCACGGGTGCAGGCTTCTGCGAGGGGGCTCGGCGCGAGGGTCAGCCCGTTCGACGGAGTCGTGGCGCGGATGCCTTCCGTGTTGACGAACCAGAAGAGACGGTTCTTGATGAGCGGGCCGCCGATCGAAGCACCCCATTGGTTCGCGTTCACGAACTGCGGAATGTTCTGCGTGCCATTGGTGATTTCCGCCTGCTTGTTGAAGTAATCATTCGCGTTCAGAGCGCGGCCATCCCAGTAGTAGCTGGCGTTGCCGTGAACGTGGTTGCCGCCGCTCGCGGTGATTTCATTCACCTGGGCACCGCCGAGACCGCCGAACTGCGAGCTGAAAGCCGGCGCGATGACCGTCACCGTATCCACTTCGTTGTTGCCCAGCGTCAGGTTGGAAGCGCCCGTGTTGTTCAGATTGAGGAACGGGTCGTTCTCATACCCGCCGTCGAGGGTGAACATATTGGACAGGCCGGAGATACCGAAACTCGAGAAGTTGCCGTAACCGCCTGCCGTCGTACCCGTGTTCATCACCGAACCGGGAGCGGTCTGCGCGACGAAGGTCAAATCGTTACCGGGGTTCGGGAGTGCCTGAACCTCTTGCGCGGTAAACGTCGTGACTACATCCGCACTCTCAGTGTTGATCGGCTCGGCAGCTGCCGAAACCTCCACCGTTATTGAGCCTTGGCCGACAGTCAACTTCACGTCGTCTGAGGTTACAGTGCCGGCGGACACTGTGACCGTATTTGTTGTCGTCGTGAAGCCGGGCGCGACCACCTTCACCTGATACGCTCCAGGGCTCAGGAGCGAGACGCGAAATGCGCCTATACCCGAGCTGGTCACGCTCTTCGACTCTCCCGTGGCGGGGTTCGTCACCTGCACCATGGCATTGGGAATAACGGCTCCCGTGGGATCGGTGATCGCTCCGGAGATGTCGCCGGATGTCACTGACTGGGCCATCATGGGTACGCACAGCCCGAAGGCTAGCGAGGCGCTAATAAAAATTGCGGGAAGCTTTATCATCTGTAGTCGTCGCTCCGGAATTAGGTGCCCGCGAAGTCGCGGAGGTTAGTAGGTTTGACAGTAGTCATGCACGCTACTGGCCATTCAATTAAAGAAGGCGTCCCCTCATTTTGCGAGCACATTACGCACGGTACGCTTCTGCTCAACATTTCCAAACTCCGCACCGACGGAGAGTAATCCCGAAATTCATATAAAATTGACTTGGCCGATATTCCCGTGACTCAAATCCTGCTCGCCATCATCTCGCCACACCGCACCGGCCCGACCGGCCCAGCCGCTGAACTCCTCCAGCTCTATCTCGAGCGCGCCGCACGCTATACCCCCTGCACCCAGCGCGTCTTCCCCAGCGAGGCCAGGCTGCTCGACTTCGTCGCCGACACCGCCGCCCGCACCCGCCCCGCCCTCCTTCTCGCCGACAGCCGCGGCCAGCAACTCACCTCCGAGGACCTCGCCGCCACTCTCGGCTCGTTTCAGGACACTGGCATCCAGCAACTCATCCTTGCCATCGGCCCGGCTGATGGCTGGTCTCCAGCCGCGCTCGCCCGTGCCGACCACACCGTCGCCTTTGGCCGCATCACCCTCCCCCACGAGCTCGCCGCCGTCGTCGCCGCCGAGCAACTCTACCGCGCACTCACCATCCGCGCCGGCCATCCATACCATAGCGGACACTAGCGGCTTTCCGCCGAACCCACAGCGCCATCCGGTACTCTAGCCGCATGCCCGACAGCTCCGACGCTCAACCATCCAAACCCTCGCCGTCCGCGCAGGACTCCGTGCAGGACTCCGCGCAGGACGACTCCCGCCGAGGCCTCCTCCTTATCAACACCGGCCCCGGGAAAGGCAAAACCACCGCTGCGCTCGGGACCGCCTTCCGTGCCGCCGGCAACGGCATGCGGGTTCTGGTTCTCCAGTTCCTCAAAGGCTCCTGGCACTACGGCGAACTGGACGCCGCCGAAGCCCTCAACGCCGTCGACGGCTTCACCTTCGTCATGCGCCAGATGGGCCGCGGCTTCGTCAAAATCGGCGGCGCCGAAGCCGACCCCGAAGACCTCCGCCTGGTCGAAGCCGCATGGGACGAGGCCGCCGCCGCCATCCTCTCCGGCGACTGGGACCTCATCGTCCTCGACGAGATCAACTACGCCATCGGCTACAAGATGCTCGATCCCGAGAAGGTCGCCGACGTCCTCCGGCGGCGCCCCGAGATGCTGCACGTCATCCTCACCGGCCGCAACGCCCATCCCACGCTGGTGGAACTCGCCGACACCGTCACCGAGATGCGCGAAGTAAAGCACGCCTACCAGAAGGGCATTCTCGCCCAGCGCGGGATTGAGTTTTAGCGTTCTCCTGCCCGCACCGGCATTTCATCTCATGCCTCGGCACGTTGAACGCAGTGCTCGAAGCCTGGCTCCACGAAGCTTGGCTCCACGAAGCCTGGCTCCACGCCAGGCTGGCCGCGAAGCCCGTTCCGTTAGAACTCCAACCGCAACGAGAACTGTCCAATGCGTGCGCTCTGGTTGTTGGTGCCGGGCTCGCTGTTGGTACTTGTGATCTGACCGAACGTCGATGCGTTCGTGACGATGTTCACCGCAGGTGTCCCAAAGGTAGGGTGGTTGAAGATGTTGAATGCATCCGCACGGAAGGTCAGGTTCACCTTGTCCTGAATGATCGGGAACCTCTTCGCCAGACCAGCGTCGAAGAAGAATGCGCCCGGACCGCGGAGCAAATTGCGCTGTCCGTACTCCAGGCCGATCGGGCCACGGAACTCGTTCAGCACCTTTGTCGCACCTGTAGCGCCACCGGAGAAGTTGTAAGCGGTGCCGTTGCTGAGATTGACGTGGCTCTTCAAATCGCCTTTATTGCCGGTAAAGATAGCCGGGTCAAGGTTGTCGAACGAGGCCAGGTACGCGTCGGAGTAGGGCGTGACGGCAAGGCCGGTGCGGTAGGAGGGAAGTCCGGAGACAGCCCATCCGCCGATCGCCTCATCCACCCAGCGCGGTGCCGTGGCGAGGAACTCCTTTCCTCGGCCGACGGGAAGCTCGTACACGAAGTTCGACGTAACCTCCTGCGTGACGTCGAAATCCGAGTTACCGCGGCACGCGCGTGGCCGGGTGATGTCGCAGATAAAGCCAGTATCGGTGTACAAGGAGTTGTTGTTGGCGCTCAGCGACGTGTTGTCGATCGAGTGCGACCAGGTGTAGTTGAAGTCGAAGCGAAGACCCTGCGACATGTTCTTGCTCAGGGTTAGCAGCAGACCGTTGTAGTTCGAATTTCCCTGGTTGCCGAGGTAGGCATTGGACCCAAACTGGGACGGTATTCCGACGTTGGTGGGCAGAAAACCCGTAAACCCATAGAAATAACTATAGGCAGCAAGCGCCTGAAGCATGTCGGACATGTCGCCCCGGTTGCCAAGTTGACCGACCATCGCTGCCACCAGGTTCGTGTTGTTGCCGAAGCCAATGGATGCGCCTGTGCCGGGTGCGAGGACATCCTCAAACCAGGGCTGTGCTGTAAGGGCCGTGCCCGCCCGCAACTGTGTTGTCAGCCCGGCAAAGGCGGCGGACATCATCTGGCCAGAGGCTTTATCGGGAAAGTCCAGCACCTGGCCGGCGTCTGCATCCGCGAGCAGGCGGCGTCCCATCCGGCCAACATAATTCAGTTTCATGACCATGTGGCCCGGCAGCTCCTGCTGAACTCCGGCGTTCAGGGCAATGGAATAGGGGTCCTTGAGATTCGGGCTGACGACGAAGTTCGTTGCGCCCGCCGCCAATCCATAGGGCACGCCATTGCCATCCACATACGGCGTATAGGGCACCGTGAGTGCCGCAGGCTTTGGATTCAGAGTTGGCGCGTAGGAGAGATTGGAGCCGAGCCGGGGATCCGTCGCCAGCGAAGCGTCAACGCTGGCGGCGCCGAACTGATTGACCTGGGTGTTCGAGAACAGATAAGAGCTCTGGTCCTGAAGGAAGTTAATAGCGGTAATAACCGTACGGTCATAGACAATGCCCGCGCCGCCATTGATGACCGTCTTCGGAGTTGGGTTGTAGGAAAAGGCCACGCGGGGAGCGAAATCCTTGTACGACGGTGCATACAGGTTCGGTCCGTGATTGGCCTTGCCCCCCAACTCCACGCTGTAGAGGGGGAGTCCCGTATTGCTGGTGTCGCCGCTCGCGCACTGGGCCAGGCGGTCCGCGATATACGCATTGAGGGTCGACTTCTGATGCGACGCATTGCTGAAGTACTCCACCGACTCTTCGCCGTGGGTCTCATAGGGCACTGAATATAGCTGGTAGCGCAGCCCGTAGGAGAGGGTGAGCCGCGGATTCATCTTCCACGTGTCCCCGACGTACATCTCGCTCTCGAAGTAGCGATAGGCCTTGGGAGCACCACTGCCCGCTGGCAGCGCGGCGCCGGCGTTGTTGTAGTCGTAGTTAGTCTGAATTTGCCCGATAACCCCGAGAGAGGTGGCAAACAGTGAGTCGTAATCATTCACTGCCACCTGGTTCGGCCCGTTATTGATGTCGGCGGGACGGACCGTCGGATCGAGACCACCCTGGAGTGCGGAGCCCTGCAGTCCAGCGCCCACGAAGTTGAAGTTATCGATCAGGTTACTGTCTGTCTTGATGAACTTGAACGTGCCGCCCATCGTCAGGCTGTGGTTGCCGATCTGCCAGTTGAAGTCGTCGCGGACCACCGGCAGGGGGATACGGATCGTCTGCCCATCGTAAGCAGTATATGGACCACTTAGGCCGGAGAAGCTGTACTGGTTGGCCCCGGTCGGATTGAACTCATCCGGAAAGCTCGACTTGGCGATGCTGTCGCCATAGTAGAACTGGTTCACCTTGTTCTTGCCGATCGTCCAGATGTGGCTCACAACGTAGCCGTAGCTGCGATCGATGCGAGGATGGGTGACCGGGTCGGTGGGGAACTCGGGGAGCGAATAAATCGAGTTCTCCCGGTTGATCGTAAAGCGGCCGAATAGCCTCTGTGTCGGCGTCAGGTTGTAGTCCACGCGGCCGACATAGGTGATTTCGTTGTCCGGCGTCGGCGTTGTAAAGCGATAGCCGCCGGTGTTGACGCCGTCGCCCTGGGTCAGGTCATTGGCTGCAGGGTAGCGTGCTTTGATGAAGGCCAGCTCCGGTGCATCGAAGCCGATGCCCGCAGGATCCAGCGCTGCAACCTGGGCCGAGCTCAGCGTACTGATGCAGGTGGGCTGGGTATTGAGCCGGCTGCTGTCACCGCATCCAGCTCCACTGTTGATGTAGTTAAGGGTTCCGCTCCGGAAGCCGCTCAGGGGAACGATCGGCTCGGAGCTCGACGACTGGACGATGCGGGAGTCGGCGAGATCAAAGAAGAAGAACAGCTTGTCCTGCTTGATGGGGCCACCGATATTGCCGCCGAACTGGTTGCGGATCAGCGGTGTGCGGGGAAGGCCGACGAGGTTGTTGAACCAGGTGTTGGCCGCCGTTGTCGTATCGCGGTGGTACTCGTTGATATTGCCGTGCCACTGGTTGGTGCCGCTCTTGGTTACCAGCTGAAACTGCCCGCCGCTGCCGGTGCCGACCGCGGGAACGAGCCCGGCGACGGTGCCGGTGAACTGCTCCACGGAATCGACCGGGGCGTTGCCGACGATGGCGAAGGTCGTGCCAGCGGCGATGTCGTTCACATCCAGGCCGTCGACCGTGACCTCCGACTGGTCGATGCGAGCGCCCGCGACAGCGCCCTGATTGGAGTCCACTCCCGGCTGCTGGTAAAACAGGGTCGCGATTCCAGCCGTGCGGTCATAGATCGGGAGCTCGTTCAACTGGTGAACGTCCAGGTTATTGCCGATGGAGGCGTCGCTGGTATTCAGCGTCACCGCCTGGTTCGCCGCCGAGACATCGACCAACTCAATCTTGCCCGCCGCCAGCGTCGCATTCTGCGTCCGCGTGATGCCGACGCTCAGGGCAATCTTGTCCACCTTCACCCTGGCGAAACCATCATGGCTGAAGACGGCCGTGTAGTCCTCATTCGGCGGTACGTTCGCAAAACGATACCACCCCTGCCTGCTGGTCGTCTGCGTGTAGCTGACGCCCGTCAGCCGATTGGATAGAGTCACTGTGGCGTCTGGAATGGCCGCGCCAGTAGCATCCGTAACCGTGCCAGTCATTGACGACGCATCCTGAGCCTTCAAGAGCGCTGGCGCAGAAAAAAATAACGCCAGAAGGGTGAGCGCAACCCCACGAGTGAGGTTGGCAAACCGGAAAGACCGCATTGAAACTTCCTCCAGACAACATTGAGCTAATGGTGGGCCGGCAGCCCATCCTGCATCTCATGTTGATGTTGATCCCAGTACAAGTAATTTTTGCACCAACGCCTGTGCACCCCTGTGCATATCGGGTTATTCGTGTAACCCTACGCAGTAAGCGTTGAGGACTGCCCTTTGACGCAATTATCTGACGCAATCATCTATGGACGGACTATTTTAGCTGTGGGCCAGTTTGCGATGAATACGCCCGGCAGTTGACATTTGGGCCTGATTGCGCCCGCATCCTGAGATGGACCGAGCGCCCTCGCCCGGCGAAATCCCTCGATCCCCACCCGCAGTCGCTGGTTCTCCATGTCATCCTTAATGCCAATGCCCTTGCCCGAGCCCGCACTGGACACCATCGTCGCCATCTCCACGCCACCCGGTCGCGGCGGCATCGGCATCGTGCGTCTGTCCGGCCCCGACGCCCTGACCATCGCCGCGCAACTCCTCCATCTCACCGGCCCGCTCGATGACCCAAAAGCGCACGCCCGCGCACGCCGCGCCCGCGTCCTCGACCCCGGCAACGACGCCCACACCATCGACGACGCCCTGGTCACCGCCTTCCTCGCCCCCCACTCCTACACCGGCGACACCCTGGTCGAGATCGCCGCCCACGGCTCTCCCGTCATCCTCGACGCCATTCTGCGCAGCGCCCTCGCCCACGGCGCGCGCCTGGCCCTGCCGGTTCGCCTCGCCACGCCCGGCGAGTTCACCCAGCGCGCCTTCCTCTCCGGCCGCCTCGACCTCACCCAGGCCGAGGCCGTCCGCGACCTGATCGAGGCGCAGACGCTCACCCAGGCCCGCCAGGCGGCCAGCCAGATGGGCGGCGCGCTCAGCCGGCGCGT